>NZ_JBSRZF010000011.1:0-159346 GCF_054057335.1 Pseudomonas sp. TE3786 | reverse complement strand
CGCGTTGTGGGCGGGGCCGCGCCGGGTTTTTTTAAAACACCACCGCCCCGGGGGCCCCCCCCCGCTCCTACGGGGTCTGCCAGTGCCGGTTAACCGAGGTTCTTGCCCAGCAGCGCGTGATACAGCTCCGTGTCACCGAGTACCCCAACCACCCGATTCTCATCGTGCAGCACCAGCTTGTGGCCGGTCTGGTAACGGATCTGCAGCGCATCACGCATGCCGATGTTGGAGTCCACCAGGGTTGGGCGGCGGGTCAGGCCTTCCACCGCATCACCGGGTGCCCAGTTCTGCAGGGTGATGGCTTGCGCGCCCTGGCGGGCACCTTTGAACAGGTTGCCGTCGGCCAGGCCCAACCAGGAGTCGTTGCCGGGGTCCAGGCACACTTCGCCATTTACCCGCGTGCATTTATCCAGGGTGCGCATCAGGCTGCGGCCACACAACACGTTGAGCGGGTTGGTGTGGGCGACGAAGGTGCGCACGTATTCATCGGCCGGGTTGAGCACGATCTCTTCGGGCTTGCTGTACTGGATGATGCGGCCGTCTTTCATGATCGCAATGCGGCTACCCAGCTTCAGCGCTTCGTCGAGGTCGTGGCTGACGAACACGATGGTTTTGCTCAGCTTGCGTTGCAGCTCCAGCAGCTCGTCCTGCAGGCCCTGGCGGATCAGCGGGTCGAGGGCCGAGAAGGGTTCGTCCATCAGCAGAATGTCGGCGTCCATCGCCAGTGCGCGGGCCAGGCCCACACGCTGCTGCATGCCGCCGGAAAGCTCGTCCGGGCGTTTGTTGCGCCATTGGGTAAGGCCCACCAATTCGATCTTGTCGTTGACCAGCTTGGTGCGCTCGGCACTTGGGCGGCCCTGCATTTCCAGGCCGAAGCTGATGTTTTCGCGCACGGTCAGCCAGGGCATCAGGGCGAATTTCTGGAACACCATGGCAATGCGTTTGGTGCGCATGGCCTTGAGGGTCGCCGCCGAGCAGTTGGCGATATCCACTTCCTGGCCTTCATGTTCGATCAGCAGTCGCCCCCGGCTTACCGTGTTGAGGCCATTGATGCAGCGCAGCAGGCTGGATTTGCCTGAGCCGGAGAGGCCCATCATCACGCAGATCTCGCCGCGCTCGATGTCCAGGCTGGCTTTTTCCACGCCGACCACCAGACCGGTCTTTTTCAGAATCTGGTCGCGGGTCAGGCCCTGGTCCAGTAGCGCCAAGGCTTCCTTGGGGTACTTGGAGAAGATCACGTCGACATTTTCGAAACGAATCATGCTCATTGTTCAACCCTCACTTTCGCTTCGGGTTGTTTGCACACCCGGTCGAGGATGATGGCCAACAGCACAATGGCCAGGCCGGCTTCGAAGCCGAGTGCGATGTCGGCGGTGTTCAGTGCGTTGACCACCGGTTTGCCCAGGCCATCGGCGCCCACCAGCGCAGCGATCACCACCATCGACAGCGACAGCATGATGCACTGGGTGATACCGGCGGCAATGCTCGGCATGGCGTATGGCAGTTCGATGCGCGTCAGCAGTTGTCGGCGCGAGCAGCCAAAGGCCTTGCCGGCGTCCAGCAGTTCATTGGGTACATCGCGGATGCCCAGGTAGGTCAGGCGAATCGGCGCAGCCACCGCGAACACCACGGTGGAGATCAGCCCCGGCACAACGCCCAGGCCGAACAGGGTCAGGGTAGGAATCAGGTACACGAAGGTCGGTACGGTTTGCATCAGGTCGAGGATCGGTTGCATCACCGTGTAAAAGTGCGGGCGGTGCGCAGCCATGATGCCCAGCGGCACGCCAATCAACACGCAGATAAAGGTGGCGAACAGCACCTGCGCCAGGGTTTCCATGGTTTCCTGCCAGTAGCCCAGGTTGAGGATCAGCAGAAACGACAGCACGCAGAACAGGGTCAGGCCCCACTTGCGTTGAATCAGGTGAGTGAGCAAACCGAACAGGCCGATCAGTACCAGCGGATTGAAAAAGGTCAGGCCATTGGTCACCCCATGGATCATGAATTCCAGGGCCGAGGCGATGGCATCGAAGTACGCGGCGCCATGCTGGGTCAGCCACTCTACGAATTCGGCGATCTTCTCGCCCAGAGGGAGTTTTTCAAAAGTCGGCATGGTAGTGAATGTCCACATGCGAGGGGATAGGTACAGCCTGCCGGGCGCACCGCAGGCTTGGCTGCAGGCACCCGGTTACTGCTTGAACGGGCTTACTTGGCGAGGGCGGCTTTGGCAGTGTCGACGCCTGGTTTGCCGTCGATGCTGGTGACCCCGGCCAGCCAGGTGTCGAGCACTTGCGGGTTGGCTTTCAGCCAGGCTTTGGCGGCATCACGCGGCTTCTGGTTTTCGTTGAGCACGGCGTCCATCAGGTGGTTTTCCATCTCCAGAGTGAAGGAGAGGTTGGTCAACAACTTGCCGACGTTGCTGCATTCCTGCACATAGCCTTTGCGCACGTTGGTGAGCACGGTGGCCTGGCCGTAGTTGGGGCCGAAGTACTCGTCGCCGCCGGTCAGGTACTTCATTTTGTTGCGGGTGTTCATCGGGTGCGGTTCCCAGCCGAGGAACACCATAAATTCATTTTTGCGGCTGGAGCGTTTCAGCTGCGAGAGCATCGCCGCTTCACTGGACTCGACCACTTTGAAACCCTTCAGGCCGAAGGCGTCCTTGTCGATCATGCTCTGGATCAGGCGGTTGCCGTCGTTGCCGGGCTCGATGCCGTAGATCTTGCCGTCGAGCTTGTCTTTGAATTTGGCGATGTCGGCGAAGTCTTTCAGGCCGGCGTCATAGGCGTAGTCCGGTACCGCCAGGGTGTACTTGGCACCTTCGAGGTTGGCGCGCACGGTTTCCACGGTGCCGGCATCACGGTAGGCCTTGATGTCGTTTTCCATGGTCGGCATCCAGTTGCCGAGGAATACGTCGAGGTCTTTGCCAGCGGCCAGGGATTTGTAGGTCACCGGTACCGAGATCATGGTGGTCTTGGTTTTGTACCCCAGCGACTCCAGCACTTCGCTGGTGACGGCGGTGGTGACGGTGATGTCGGTCCAACCCACATCGGAGAAACGCACGGTGCTGCAAGAGGCTGGTTCGGCCGCGTTCGCCAGCAGCGGGAGGCCCAGCGACGCGACCAACAGCAAGGGGGTGAAAACTTTCATGGGACTGACTCCTTATGATTTTGTTTTGGCAGTGCAGTGCTGAACGAGAGTTGCCGCTTCTTGTGGTGCCCTTGGCGTGCAGCCCCGGTTGAGCGCGCTATACAGCGCTGCCGGTAGAGAGCCTAGCGGTCGTGTCGAGAACGATCATGGAACAGGGCAAAACAAACGAATACAGGGGGCGTCGCAACCAGTGCAGAGGGCGTCGTATCTGGCACCAGTGAGGTCGTTTACGACCTACCCGACGCTTTTCGTTGCCCCCTGCTGACCCCCCTATGGCATTGACGACACCCTGCACAGGTTCCCAGCTGGGTTTTCCTATCACAGGTCTAGCTTGCTTTTGACGATGGCCAGCGCCGGCTGCCCTTCGTGGGTGGTCACCCCCTGCAGCCAGGCGTCGAGCAACTGCGGGTGCGCCTGGATCCAGTTCTTCGCGGTCTGGCGCGGGTTGAGGCTCTGGTTGAGCACGCCATCCATGAGTTCGTTTTCCATCGACAGTTGGAACTCCAGGTTGCCCAGCAGCTTGCCGACGTTGCCGCATTCCTGGGCGTAGCCTTTGCGCGTATTGGTATAGACGGTGGCACCGCCGTAGTCGGGGCCGAAGTAATCGTCGCCGCCTTCCAGGTATTTCATTTTGTAGTGGGTGTTCATCGGGTGCGGTTCCCAGCCGAGGAACACGATCCACTGATTGAGGTGGCCGGCACGCTCGACGCTGGCGAGCATCTTCGCCTCGTTGCTTTCCACCAACTTGAATTTGCCGATGCCGTAGGCGTTCTCTTTGATCATCTTGTTGATCAGCGCATTTCCGTCGTTGCCCGGTTCGATGCCGTAGATCCTGCCGTCCAGCTTGTCCTGGAACTTGGCCAGGTCCTTAAAGCTTTTCAGGCCGCTGTCGTACACATAGTCCGGCACCGCCAGGGTGTATTTGGCACCATGCAGGTTGGCCCGCAGGGTTTCCACACTGCCGGATTCGCGGTACGCCTTGATGTCGTTTTCCATACTCGGCATCCAGTTGCCGAGGAACACATCGAGCTGCTTGTCCTGCAGCGACTTGTAGGTTTGCGGCACGGACATACGCTTCACGCTGGTCACATAACCGAGGTTGCCCAACAGCAGGCGAGTGACGGCGGTGGTCACGGTGATATCGGTCCAGCCGACATCGGCGAAGCGCACCAGCTTGCAGCTTTCCGGTTCTGCGGCAGTGGCCAATACCGGCGTTGTCAGGCTCAGGGCCAGGCAAACAGAGGTCACGAGTTTCATCAAGACGCGTTCCTTAGCTGAGAGGTCAGCGCTGGGCTGCAGCGCTTAGAGAGTCAGTAGCCATGTAGGCAGCCCATACACTCGCAGGAAGCATGCCGGGCGCGGCGACTATGCGCGTGGAGCGTGATAGCAACCACGCCGGAGGTCGTGTTTGGCGTTGCCGAGGTCGTATTCAGCGCACTCCGGTCGCGTGCGGATGTGAGGGGCTGCAAGGGCGACGTTGGTGGATATGACCGGGTCGGTGTGGGACCCCGTGCGGGCCGCTAAAAGGCTGATCATCCGCGCATTCGCGGGGGCTCTCCCGCCCTGTACCGGATGAGGAAAACAACATGGCCATCAGCGTCTTCGACCTATTCAAAATAGGCATCGGCCCGTCCAGCTCACACACCGTCGGCCCCATGCGCGCCGCGGCGCTGTTCGTTCAGGGGCTGCGGGAACGCGGCGAGTTGCAACAGGTACGCCGTGTGGAAGTGCGCCTGTACGGCTCGCTGTCGGCCACCGGTATCGGGCACGGCAGCGACAGCGCGGTGATCATGGGCCTGATGGGCAATTGGCCGGACGCCATCGACCCGGCGCACATCGCCCCGCGTATCGCCGCTCTGCATGACAGCCAGTGCCTGCTGCTTGATGGGCATTTCGAAGTGCCGTTCCAGTGGCAGCGCGACATGCTGCTGCTGGAGGAAAACCTGCCTTACCACCCCAACGCCATGACCCTGATAGCCGAGGGTGAGAGCGGGGAGCTGCACCGCGATACCTACTACTCGGTCGGCGGTGGTTTTGTGGTGGATGCCGAGCAAGCGGCCAGTGGGGTGCTGGACCAGGATCACACCCAGTTGCCCTACGACTTTTCCAGCGCCGAAGAACTGCTGAGCCTGTGCAAGACGCACAACCTGCGGGTGTCGGAACTGATGATGGCCAACGAAAAGGCCTGGCGCAGTGAGGCCGAGATTCGCCAGGGCCTGATGCGCCTGTGGCAGGCGATGCGCGACTGCGTCGACAACGGCCTCAAGCACGAAGGCATTCTGCCTGGCGGGCTTAACGTCAAACGCCGAGCCGCCAAGCTGCACCGCAGTCTGCAGGAACTGGGCAAACCCAATGTGATCGGCTCGACCCTCAGCGGCATGGAATGGGTCAACCTGTTTGCCCTGGCAGTGAACGAAGAAAACGCTGCCGGCGGACGCATGGTTACCGCGCCCACCAATGGCGCGGCCGGCATCATTCCTGCGGTATTGCATTACTACGTGCGCTTCAGCCCGGCGGTGACCGAAGCGGACGTCTGCGAATACTTTCTGGCTGCTGCGGCCATCGGCATTCTGTGCAAGAAAAACGCCTCTATCTCCGGTGCCGAAGTGGGCTGCCAGGGCGAAGTCGGTTCGGCCTGCGCCATGGCGGCGGCGGGCCTGGCGGAGATTCTAGGTGCCACTCCGGGGCAGCTGGAAAACGCCGCAGAAATCGGCCTGGAACATAACCTCGGCCTGACCTGCGACCCGGTGGGCGGCCTGGTGCAGGTGCCGTGTATCGAGCGCAACGCGATTGCCGCGGTGAAGGCCATCAACGCCGCGCAGATGGCCCTGCGCGGCGACGGCGAACACTTTATTTCGCTGGACCGGGTGATCCGCACCATGCGTGACACCGGCGCGGATATGCACGACAAGTACAAAGAAACTTCGCGCGGTGGCTTGGCGGTCAGCGCTATCGAATGTTGAGGTCTCAACGGTCCTCATTCCTGTAGGACCGAGGTGAAGCTGCACAGTTTTTGATCGCTACCGACGACGCGCGCCATCTTTTGGCGCGGCCTGTTCTACCAGTGACAGTTTCCGAAAGCGCCGCCGGAGCGCTCTTCAAAGTGCTACGAAACTGCTCAGTCACTCCAGGCTACGGGCCTTGGCACTTCCGTTCTGACCTTATAAGCGGTGGCGATTTAGAGCCTTAGCGACGTCGTTTTTGGTTTTTTTTGAATGCGCGTTCAATTTAGGCATGGGCTTTGCGTTAGCCCCTGCCATAGCCCGGCGCTGTGATTCACAGGTGGGCGATAAAAATAAAGAGCTTCGACTGAAGCCACACCTGCGTGAGGAGATACCGTGATGTCGCCGTTCAACCAAGGGGCTCAACCCCAGAACCGTGCTCCACAATCCATTGGCTTTCTGCTGCTGGATAATTTCACTCTGATTTCCCTGGCTTCGGCCGTCGAGCCGCTGCGCATGGCCAACCAGCTGTCGGGCCGCGAACTCTATCGTTGGACCACCATGACCCTGGACGGCAACCAGGTATGGGCCAGCGATGGTCTGCAGATCACCCCGGATTGCGCCGCCGCGAAAGCGCCGGCCCTGGATATGGTGATTGTCTGCGGCGGCATCGGCATTCAGCGCAGTGTTACCCGCGAACACGTTCTGTGGCTGCAAACCCAGGCGCGCCAGTCGCGCAAGCTGGGTGCCGTGTGTACCGGTAGCTGGGCCCTGGCCTGTGCCGGTTTGCTCGATGGTTTCGATTGCAGCGTGCACTGGGAATGCCTGGCGGCGATGCAGGAAGCCTTCCCGCGGGTGGTGATGAGCACCCGCCTGTTCACCCTCGACCGTAACCGTTTCACCAGCTCCGGCGGCACCGCGCCCCTGGACATGATGCTGCACGTTATTTCCCGCGAGCATGGCCGCGAGCTGTCGGCGGCGATTTCGGAAATGTTCGTCTACGAGCGCATCCGCAATGAGCAGGATCACCAGCGCGTGCCGCTCAAGCACATGCTTGGCACCAACCAGCCGAAGCTGCAGGAAATCGTGGTGTTGATGGAGGCCAATCTGGAAGAGCCGATCGACCTCGACGAGCTGGCGGTATACGTCAACGTGTCCCGTCGTCAGCTGGAGCGGCTGTTCCAGAAATACCTGCACTGCTCGCCATCGCGCTACTACCTGAAACTGCGCCTGGTGCGGGCACGGCAGCTGCTCAAGCAGACGCCGATGTCGATCATCGAAGTGGCCTCGGTGTGCGGTTTTGTGTCCACCCCGCACTTCTCCAAGTGCTACCGCGAGTACTTCGGCATTCCACCGCGTGATGAGCGCATGGGCTCCAACACGGCCCAGCAAGTGGCCCTGATGCCGATTCCGCAGGCGTTGGTATTGGCTTCTACGCCGGGGGCGATGTCGGCGTTGAGTCAGGCGCGCAGCGAATCCACTTTCGCCAGCGTTCGGCTTTAAGGGCTATCGCGGCTAAAGCCGCTCCTACGGACTGCACTGCCCGTAGGAGCGGCTTTAGCCGCGAAGTGCTTTATCAACCGCCATGGCTCTCGTTGTACTGCGCCAGCGCCGGCAGCAAATGCCGCGAAATGGCTTCACGCACGGCCGGCAACATCACCGCGCCGCTGGCGAGCATCTGTTCCACCATCTTGCGTAACGCCAACGCCCGCAGGGCATCGAGCCCCAGCACGGCCTGCTCGCACGCCTGTTCCGGCGAGGCGTCAGGGGCCACGACAAAACCCAGGGTTTGCAGGCGTTCGCGCAGGTCGTCCTGGTCGATCAGGTCAGCGTGCATCATGGCCGTGGTCCTTGTACGGGGGAGAGGTGAATCGATTCTGGGGAGGGCTGAGGGCGGCGACAAGCGACATGGCTGTTATATGCATGAGCAGGTCGTTTTCAAGCAATTATCGGTCGTTCGCAATCGGCACAATGGCCGCCAGAGCGTCAGCCTTGATTGGCACTTGTCGAGCTGTTTGGTTGGGTTTGGTCACCCGGGCAAAGTAGTCGGTTCGGCTTGGACTCTCCCTGTTAGAAGCATATTGCCCCTCCACGCTGTGTCGGCTTTGCGGAGGGGCTTTTTTTTGCGTGTAAGAAAGCGACCGGCTGCGCGTCGGCGTTGCTCTAGCTCGCTCGATCTGGATCTTTGGTGCGGCTGAAATCAAAAAGCTCGCGGCTAAAGCCCCTCCCACTGGGAATTGCGATCCATTGTGGGAGGGGCTTTAGCCGCGAAGCTTTTTGATCTTCTTCCCCCGACACCGCTGCTTTGACGCTTTCGACAATTCCCCTGTCGTTTTTGCGCGATAGCGGCAAACCCCCAAGGAATATGCTGGCTCAAAGCGCCGGCAAACGATTCGGCGCGACTCGCTACGAGAAGGGGACAGCCTGATGAGCCCAGCCGAATTGCACGCCGACAGCATCGTTATCGACGGTCTGATCATCGCCAAGTGGAACCGTGAGCTGTTCGAGGACATGCGCAAAGGCGGCCTGACCATGGCCAACTGCACCGTCTCGGTATGGGAAGGCTTCCAGGCCACGGTCAACAGCATCGCTTCCAGCCAGAAGCTGATGCGCGAAAACGCCGACCTGGTAATGCCGGTGCGCACCACCGCCGACATCCGTAAAGCCAAGGAGCAGGGCAAGACCGGCATCCTCTTCGGCTTCCAGAATGCCCATGCCTTCGAAGACCAGATCGGCTACGTGGAGATCTTCAAGCAGCTGGGCGTGGGCATTGTGCAGATGTGCTACAACACCCAGAACCTGGTGGGCACCGGTTGCTACGAGCGTGACGGTGGCCTGTCGGGTTTCGGTCGCGAGATCGTTGCCGAAATGAACCGCGTCGGCATCATGTGCGACCTCTCCCATGTCGGTTCCAAAACCTCCGAAGAAGTCATCCTCGAATCGAAAAAACCGGTGTGCTACTCCCACTGCCTGCCGTCCGGGCTCAAAGAGCACCCGCGCAACAAGTCCGATGACGAACTCAAGTTCATTGCCGACCATGGCGGGTTCGTTGGCGTGACCATGTTTGCGCCGTTCCTGGCCAAGGGCATCGACTCCACCATCGACGACTACGCCGAAGCCATCGAATACGTGATGAACATCGTTGGCGAAGACGCCATCGGTATTGGCACCGACTTCACCCAGGGCCATGGCCAGGACTTCTTCGAATACCTGACCCACGACAAGGGCTACGCCCGCCGCCTCACCAGCTTCGGCAAGATCATCAACCCACTGGGCATCCGCACCGTGGGCGAATTTCCCAACCTCACCGAAACCCTGCTCAAGCGCGGCCATAGCGAGCGCGTGGTGCGCAAGATCATGGGCGAGAACTGGGTAAGTGTTCTCGCCGACGTCTGGGGCGAATGATGAATACCTCCGCAGCCTACTGCGCCCGCCGATAGCTGCGGCGTGTCCTCGCGTTAAGCGAGCCGTACCTCGGTACTGTCTCGCTTAACGCTCCGGGCCTCCTTGCTCTCGACGTGCTCGCTACGGCTGCGAAGGCATTCATCGCGACTTTTTATCAGGGCAAAACCTGGCGGTTTTGCAGAAGCGAATCACGTTATTTCTGGAGCTTTACCCATGGCCAAAATCGCGCCCCAACTGCCTATCGAAGTCGACAGTGAAACCGGTGTCTGGACCAGCGATGCGTTGCCGATGCTGTATGTGCCGCGGCACTTCTTTGTCAACAACCATATGGGCATCGAGGAGGTGCTGGGCGCCGACGCCTATGCCGAGATTCTCTACAAGGCCGGCTACAAATCGGCCTGGCACTGGTGCGAGAAAGAGGCCGAATGCCACGGCATCGAAGGCGTGGCGGTGTTCGAACACTATATGAAGCGCTTGAGCCAACGCGGCTGGGGGCTGTTCAAGATCCAGGACATCGACCTGGGAAAAGGCACCGCCAGCGTCAAGCTCGAACACTCCTGTTTTGTGTACGTGTACGGCAAGGTTGGCCGCAAGGTGGATTACATGTTCACCGGCTGGTTTGCCGGTGCCATGGACCAGATTCTTGCCGCCAGCGGCAGCAGCCTGCGTACCGTCGCCGAGCAGCTGTATGGCGGCTCGGAAGAGGGGCATGACGATGGGTTGTTCATCGTAAAACCGCTGTAAGTCGCAAAAAAAGAATCTACCCGTTTACCTGTTTTACCCGTCCAGCCGTTTATCCCGTAGGAGCGGCTTTAGCCGCGATGCTGTTGATCTTCAACGATCGCCTAAAGGCTATCGCGGCTGAAGCCGCTCCTACGGTTAGACGGTACGGGGTCCGGGGAACGCATAAAAAGGTCGCCCTTCCGTGAGGTTGCCGTAATGGCTTTTGAATCCATGTTCCAGCCGATCCAGATCGGCAAACTGACCATCCGCAACCGCGTGCTCAGCACTGCGCACGCCGAGGTGTATGCCACCGACGGCGGCATGACCACCGAGCGCTATATCAAGTACTACGAAGAGAAAGCCAAGGGCGGTATCGGCCTGGCGATCTGTGGTGGCTCTTCCGTGGTGGCGATCGACAGCCCGCAGGAGTGGTGGAGTTCGGTGAACCTCTCCACCGACCGCATCATTCCGCACTTCCAGAATCTGGCCGATGCCATGCACAAGCATGGTGCCAAGATCATGATCCAGATTACCCACATGGGCCGCCGCTCGCGCTGGGACGGCTTCAACTGGCCGACCCTGATGTCGCCGTCGGGCATCCGTGAACCGGTACACCGCGCCACCTGCAAGACCATCGAGGTGGAGGAAATCTGGCGTGTCATTGGCAACTACGCACAAGCTGCCAGACGCGCAAAGGAAGGCGGTCTGGACGGTATCGAACTGTCGGCCGTGCACCAGCATATGGTCGACCAGTTCTGGAGCCCGCGGGTCAACAAACGCACCGATGAATGGGGTGGCACCTTCGAAGGGCGGATGAAGTTCGGCCTGGAAGTGCTCAAGGCGATTCGCCAGGAAGTCGGCCCGGACTTTTGCGTGGGCATGCGTATCTGTGGTGACGAATTTCACCCGGATGGCTTGAGCCACGAGGACATGAAGCAGATCGCCAAGTACTACGACGACACCGGGATGATCGACTTTATCGGTGTGGTGGGATCGGGTTGCGACACCCACAACACCCTGGCCAACGTGATCCCCAATATGAGCTACCCGCCGGAGCCATTCCTGCACCTGGCGGCGGGCATCAAGGAAGTGGTCAAGGTACCGGTGCTGCACGCGCAGAACATCAAGGACCCGAACCAGGCCACGCGGATTCTCGACGGCGGCTATGTGGATATGGTCGGCATGACCCGCGCCCATATCGCCGACCCGCATTTCATCGCCAAGATCAAAATGGGCCAGGTCGACCAGATCAAGCAGTGCGTCGGCGCCAACTATTGCATCGACCGCCAGTATCAAGGGCTGGACGTGCTGTGTATCCAGAATGCCGCCACCTCCCGTGAATATATGGGCGTGCCGCATATCATCGAAAAAACCACCGGCGTGAAGCGCAAAGTGGTGGTGGTCGGTGGTGGTCCGGCCGGGATGGAGGCTGCTCGGGTTGCCGCCGAGCGTGGCCACGACGTGACCTTGTTCGAGAAAAAAGATGCATTGGGCGGGCAGATCACCACTGCCTCAAAAGCGCCGCAGCGCGACCAGATTGCCGGTATCACCCGCTGGTATCAGCTGGAACTGGCCCGTCTGAAAATCGACCTGCGCCTGGGCACCGGTGCCGATGTGGCGACCATCCAGGACCTGCGCCCGGACGTGATCGTGCTGGCCAACGGCGGTCATCCGTTCCTGGAGCAAAACGAACACTGGGGCGCGGCTGAAGGCCTGGTGGTCAGCAGTTGGGATGTGCTCGACGGCAAAGTGGCACCGGCGAAAAACGTGCTGGTGTACGACACCATCTGCGAATTCACCGGTATGTCGGTGGCCGACTTTATGGCCGACAAAGGCTCGCAGGTGGAAATCGTCACCGACGACACCAAGCCCGGCGTGGCCATGGGCGGTACCTCCTTCCCCACCTACTACCGCAGCATGTACCCCAAAGAAGTGATCATGACCGGCGACATGATGCTGGAGAAGGTCTACCGCGAAGGCGACAAGTTGGTGGCCGTGCTGGAGAACGAATACACCGGTGCCAAAGAAGAGCGGGTGGTCGATCAGGTGGTGGTGGAGAACGGCGTACGCCCGGATGAAAGCCTGTACTACGCGTTGAAAGAAGGTTCGCGCAACAAGGGCCAGATCGATGTCGAGGCGTTGTTTGCGATCAAGCCGCAGCCCTGCCTGAGCGAAGCCGGTGCGGGTTACCTGCTGTTTCGCATCGGCGACTGCGTGGCCCAGCGCAATACCCACGCGGCGATCTACGACGCCTTGCGCCTGTGCAAAGACTTCTGATGTAGCTCAGCACCCGCCCTGGAAACCGGGCGGGTTGGCGCCGTTTTCCGGTCCCGCGAAGGAGACCAACGATGTTGAACACCTTGTTGCCCATTCTGTTGTTCGCGGCACTGCTGTTGGCCGTTATCGGCGCGGGCAAACGCTTTTTTATGTGGCGTCGCGGGCGTCCGGCCCAGGTCGATTGGCTGGGTGGTCTGCTGGCCATGCCCAAGCGTTATATGGTCGATCTGCACCATGTGGTGGCCCGCGACAAATACATCGCCAACACCCACGTGGCCACCGCCGGCGGCTTTGTGCTGGCCGCGGTGCTGGCGGTGCTGGTGCATGGTTTCGGCCTGCATAACCGCATTCTTGGTTTTGCCTTGCTGGGTGCCAGTGCGCTGATGTTTGTCGGTGCGCTGTTTGTCGCCAAGCGCCGCCTCGACCCGCCGTCACGGCTATCGAAAGGCCCGTGGATGCGCCTGCCGAAAAGCTTGCTGATGTTCTCCGCCAGCTTCTTTATCGCCACTCTGCCGGTGGCCGGAATTCTTCCTGAAGGCTTTGGTGGCTGGGTTCTGGCGCTGGTGCTGGGTATCGGCGTGGCCTGGGGCGTGTCCGAGTTGTTCTTCGGCATGACCTGGGGCGGGCCAATGAAGCACGCCTTTGCCGGTGCCCTGCACCTGGCCTGGCACCGCCGCGCTGAACGGTTTGGCGGTGGCCGCTCCACGGGCCTCAAGGCCCTGGACCTGAGCAACCCCAATGCGCCACTGGGCGTGGAAAAACCCAGCGACTTTACCTGGAACCAACTGCTCGGCTTCGACGCCTGCGTGCAGTGCGGTAAATGCGAGGCCGCGTGCCCGGCCTTTGCCGCCGGCCAGCCGCTGAACCCGAAAAAGTTGATTCAGGACATGGTGGTCGGTCTGGCCGGCGGCACCGATGCCAAGTTTGCTGGTAGCCCCTACCCATCCCTTGACGGCGGCGGAAAACCGCTCGGCGAACACCGCGGCGGCCCGCACCAGCCTATCGTCAACGGCCTGGTGGACGCTGAAACCCTGTGGTCCTGCACCACCTGCCGCGCCTGCGTGGAGGAGTGCCCGATGATGATCGAGCACGTCGATGCCATCGTCGATATGCGCCGCCACCTGACCCTGGAAAAAGGCGCTACGCCAAACAAGGGCGCGGAGGTGCTGGATAACCTGATCGCCACCGACAACCCCGGCGGCTTCAACCCAGGCGGTCGGTTGAACTGGGCGGCGGATTTGAACCTCCCGCTGCTCAATGAAAAGAACACCACCGACCTGCTGTTCTGGGTCGGCGACGGTGCCTTCGATATGCGCAACCAGCGCACCCTGCGCGCCTTTGTCAAAGTGCTGAAAGCGGCGAATGTCGACTTCGCCGTTCTGGGCCTGGAAGAGCGCGACAGCGGCGACGTGGCGCGCCGTCTGGGCGATGAAGCGACCTTCCAGAGCCTGGCCACCCGCAATATCGCCACCCTCGGCAAATACAGCTTCAACCGCATCGTCAGCTGCGACCCGCACAGCTTCCACGTGCTGAAAAACGAATACGGTGCCTTGGGCGGCAACTATGAGGTGCTGCACCACAGCACTTTTATTGCCGAGCTGATTGCCGCAAACAAACTCAACCTCGGCCAGCACAAAGGCGCTTCGGTGACCTACCACGACCCGTGCTACCTCGGTCGCTACAACGGCGAGTACGAAGCGCCGCGCGAGGTGCTGCGCGCCCTCGGCATCGAGGTGAAAGAGATGCAGCGTTCGGGCTTTCGCTCGCGCTGCTGTGGCGGTGGCGGCGGCGCGCCGATCACCGATATTCCCGGCAAACAGCGGATTCCGGATATGCGCATGGTCGACATCAAAGAGACCGGAGCCGAGCTGGTGGCCGTCGGTTGCCCACAGTGCACGGCGATGCTCGAAGGGGTTGTCGAGCCGCGCCCGCAGATCAAGGACATCGCCGAGCTGGTGGCCGACGTATTGCTGGAATCCCCAGCCGCCGCGCCCCTCAGACTGCTGGCCGAGGAGGTGCACTGATGAGCGACATTATCCGCCGCGACCCCCGCGCCGAACGTATCGCCCGCAATCGTCTGCATCCCTTGCACGGCACCCTGCAACGCAGCGAAAGCAGCTGGATGGGCCCCAACGGCATCATGCGCAAGAACCCCCATGCCGTCGGTTTTATCGGTCCCAACGGCATCAAGCGCATCGACCGCAGCGGTGCTCAGCAAGGCGGCACGGCCAAGCGTTCCGCCCAGACCGCTGCTGTGCAGTTGCCACTGCATGTGGTGGCCGCGCCGAGTTTCTACATTGTGGTGGTGCCGGATCTGGTCGGTGGCCGCCTGACCAGCCATGACCGCGACCTGCTCGGCCTGGCGAACCAGCTGGTCGGCAGCCAGGGTGCGGTGCTGGCCGTGGTGTTTGGCGAACATAAGGAGAGCAGCTTCGACAGCGCTGGCGTCGACCGCCTGCTGCAATTCGAGGGCGCGCTGTATAGCGGCTATGCCCCGGAGCAGCAGGTGCAGGCGCTGGCCGCCGTCGAGCGGCAATTCCAGCCGCGACACTGGTTGCTGCCGGACAGCCGCAGCGGTGGCGGCGAACTGGGCCGGCGCTTGGCCGCGCAGTTGGGCGAGCGCCCGGCTACTAGAGTGTGGCAGGTCACCGACGAACACTGCATCGGCCGCGCCGGTGCGGGCCAACAGGATCTGCAACGCCCCTTGGCGCGGGTGATTTTGGCCGCCAGCGAATGCGCCGAGCCGGTCAGCGAAACCCGTCACGAAGCCTTGGCGGTAACGCTGGATAACGAAGTCGCCCGTTGCCTGCCGCGTATCGAAGACCTCGGCGCGGTGGCGGTAGACCCGGGTGCGACGCCGATGGCCGAGGCGGAATTTATTCTCTCCGGCGGCAATGGCGTCAAGGATTGGCACCTGTTCCACCGCACCGCCCAGGCTCTGGGCGCCACCGAAGGCGCTTCACGGGTCGCCGTGGACGACGGCCATATGGCGCGCAATCGCCAGGTCGGTGCCACCGGTACCTGGGTCACCGCAAGGGTTTACCTGGCCGTCGGTATATCCGGTGCCATCCAGCATCTGCAAGGCATCGGTGCCTGCGACAAGGTGGTGGCGGTCAACCTGGACGCCGGCTGTGACATGATCAAACGCGCCGACCTTTCCGTGATCGGCGACTCGGCGGCGATTCTCGCCGCGCTTATCGAACGCATGGCCGCGCACCGCGCCGGAGGCAATCGCGATGCAGCCTAAGCCATTCAATGTGTTGTGCCTGGTGTCCATCGGTGCCCACCCGACTTCCGGCCGTGCCCGGCGTGCCGAACAAGATGCCCGCGCCGTCGAGTTGGGCCTGCGTCTGGCCGGTGAGCAACTGCAAGTGCTGCATGCCGGCGATGCTCAGGAAGAGGCATTGCGTGCCTACCTCGGCATGGGCCTGAGCGAACTCAGCGTCTTGCAGCAACCCAACGGTGCCGATGCGCTGCCGGCGCTTTTCGACTATCTACAGGAAAGCGGCGCGCAACTGGTGCTGACCGGCAGCCAGGCGGAAACCGGCGAAGGCTCCGGCATGCTGCCGTACCTGCTGGCCGAGCAACTGGGCTGGCCGTTGGTGGTGGGGTTGGCCGAAGTGGAAACGGTCGAAAACGGCGTGGCGCAGGTGCTGCAAGCACTGCCTCGCGGTCAGCGGCGTCGCTTGCAGGTGCGCTTACCGTTTCTTGCCAGCGTCGACAACGCCGCACCTACTGCACGGCAGAGCGCGTTTGGCCCGGCGCGGCGCGGTACGTTGTGGGCTGATGAGGTGGAAGTGCTGGACGACGATCTGCTCGCCAACGCCAGCTTCCAACCCGCACGGCCACGGCCCAAACGCTTGAAAGTGATCAAAGCCAAAACCGGTGCCGAGCGGATGAAAGCCGCCACGGCCAAAGCGGCGGGCGGCGGCGGGCAGGTGCTCAAGGATGTCAGCGCCGCGCAAGGCGCTGAGGCGATCTTCAAGCTGCTGCTGGAAGAGGGGGTAATCCGCTAGAGAACTGCCAACACCGTCATCCCGGCACCGGCTGGGATCCAGCGTCTCGCGGCGGACTCAATACCTCGGCAAATCCGAAATTCTGGATCCCAGCCTGCGCTGGGATGACGGTTGTCAGGTTGTCAGGTTGTCAGGTTGTCAGGTTGTCAGGTTGTCAGGATGCCAGGATGCCAGGATGCCAGGATGCCAGTGCCGAGGGGCGGCCCGACTAAACCCTCCGATGGTTTGTCCATTTGCAACTATGTTTTCCATACGGCCTTTGCTCGCAAACGCAGGCCTTACCTGGATACGCAAGGACATTCCCCATGTTGCGACAAATCGATATCGGCCCCCGCACCACCCTGGGTTTCAGCCTGATCGCGTTGATGGTGATGGTGCTCGGTGCCAGCGCCTTGTTGAAGATCTCCGATATGCGCCGCGACTCCCAGGAGGTCAGTGAAAACTGGCTGCCGAGCATTCTGGCCCTGGATGCCGTGGCGCAAAATACCCTGCGCCTGCGGGCGATCACCTTGCGCCTGGTGGTCAACCGCAAGCCCGAGGACCAAGCCAGCAATGGCGAGCGGGCGCAACAGCTGAAGGCCTCGCTAGCGGACAATCAGCGCCGTTATGAGGGCCTGATTTCCAGCCCGGATGAGCGGGCCAGTTATGAGCGCTTTAGGGCGGCGTTGAGCGGCTACCTGCAGGAACAGGAAAAACTGACCCGCTTTGCTCAGCAACAACAGTTCGATCAAGCCGTGGAAGTGGCCTCAGGGGCCATGGTGCAACTCACCGACACCATGGCCAAAGAGATTGGCCAGATGACGGCGATCAATACCGACGGTGCCAATCTGGCCAGGACGCACTCGGAGGAGGTGTTTGTGGCTGCGCGTAACAGCATGATCATCACCATGATCCTGGCGGGCATTGCCACGGCGATCCTGGCCATGCTGCTTTCCCGCAGCATCGTCCGCCCCCTGTTGCGCGCAGTGGGCGTCGCCCAGGTGGTGGCCTTGGGCGATCTGACCGAGCGTATCGAAGTGGAAGGTACTGACGAGCCGGCACGCTTGATGAGCGCGCTGCACACCATGCAACAGAACCTGCGCAGCACCATCCAGAGCATCGCCGACTCGTCCAATCAGCTGGCCTCCGCCTCGGAAGAACTCAGTGCGGTCACCGAGGACTCCACCCGCGGTCTGCATCAGCAGAACGACGAAATCGAACAGGCCGCCACCGCCGTCAACGAGATGACCACTGCGGTGGAAGAGGTGGCGCGTAATGCGGTGATTACCTCCGAAGCCTCACGGGAATCCGACCGCACCACCCAGCGTGGCCGCGAGCAGGTGCAGCAGACGGTGAACTCGATTTCCAGCCTGGCCGACGATGTCACCACCTCGTCCAGCCAGGTGGAGCAACTGGCCGACAAGGTGCGTGATATCAGCAAGGTGCTGGATGTGATCCGCTCCATTGCCGACCAGACCAATCTCCTGGCCTTGAACGCAGCCATCGAGGCGGCGCGGGCCGGTGAAGCCGGACGGGGTTTTGCCGTGGTGGCCGATGAAGTGCGGGCCCTGGCCCATCGCACTCAGCAGTCGACCCAGGAAATCGAACTGATGGTCGGCGGCATCCGCCAAGGTACCGATCAGGCGGTGAGCGCCATGCAGAACAGCAACCAGCGGGCGCGCTCGACGCTGGAGGTGGCCAAGGCGGCGGGTGGTGCCCTGGACGAGATCGCCGTGGCGATTTCCGCCATCAACGAACGCAACCTGGTGATCGCCAGCGCCTCGGAAGAGCAAGCGCAGGTGGCGCGGGAAGTGGACCGCAATCTGACCAATATCCGCGACCTGTCGCTGCAGTCATCGGCGGGAGCCAATGAGACGGCGGCGGCCAGTCAGGATCTGTCGCGCTTGGCGGTGGAGTTGAACAGCATGGTGGCGCGGTTCAAGGTTTAACGCGGGAGCCTGTAGGAGCGGCTTCAGCCGCGAGTTTTTGATCCTCGCCGATAGGGGCCGTCGACGGGTATTCGCCCTACTGGGTTTTGATGCCGTACAGGTAGGGCGCCGGTGCCGCACCGAGGTTGCTCAATAACCGCTCGCTGTACCAGTCAATAAAATTCACCACACCAAACTCATAGGTCTTCGAGTACGGCCCTGGCTGGTACGCGGTGGAGTTGATCCCGCGCTGGTTTTCTTCGGCCAAACGCCGGTCCTGGTCGTTGGTGGCATCCCACACTTCGCGCATGCGCGCCGGGTCGTAGTCGACACCCTCTACGGCATCTTTGTGCACGATCCATTTGGTGGTGACCATGGTTTCCTGAGCACTGATCGGCCACACGGTGAACACGATGATATGGTCGCCCATGCAGTGGTTCCACGAATGCGGCAGGTGCAGGATGCGCATGGAGCCGAGGTCGGGGTTTTTGATCCGCCCCATCAGCTTCTGACAGCCTTGTTTGCCGTCCAGGGTCATCGATACGGTGCCCTTCAACAGCGGCATACGCACGATGCGGTTACGCAGGCCGAAGCTGGCGTGGGCATAGGGAATCTTCTCGGCATCCCAGGCGGCAGCGGAGGCGGCGACGTGGTCTTTGAAGGCCTGGTCGGCGCGCGGGTCGGTGACGTCGTCCCACTCCAGCAGGGTTTTCAGCAGCTCGGGGTGGGAACCGTTGCAGTGGTAGCACTCGCGGTTGTTCTCGATCACCAGCTTCCAGTTGGCCTTTTCCATCAAGGTGGTTTGCACCGCCACCTTGGTGTTCTCCATGTCGTAGGGCTCCATGTAATGGGCCAGGGTGGAGAGGAATTCGTCGATGGCCGGCGGATTTTCTGCCAGGGAAATAAAGATGTAGCCGCCGGCCACTTTCACGTTTACCGGCTTCAGGCCGAACTTCTTCATATCGAAGTCGTCGCCCATTTCGGTGCCGGCGTACAGCAGGCGACCGTCCAGTTCGTAGGTCCACTGGTGGTATGGGCAGACCAGCTTGGCGACCTTGCCTTTCTCGCCAGTACACAGGCGCGAGCCACGGTGGCGGCAGACGTTATGGAAGGCGTTGATCGCACCATCGGCACCGCGGATCACCACAATCGGGTTTTTGCCCAACTGGAAGGTGAGGTAGTTGCCCTTGGTCGGGATCTCGCAGGTCATGCCGGCGATCAGCCATTCCTTGTGGAAGATCTCCTGCATATCGATATCGAACAGGCGCTCGTCGCTGTAAAACGGCTGCGGCAGCGAATAGGTGCGCTCGCGGTTCTGCAGCATAGCGGCGGTGGCCTTGCGTGCCGGCTCCAGCGGGTCGCCCAAACTCAAGGTAGTGGTGTCCATCTATCTGTCCTCATGGCTGATCGCGGGGTGCGCGCAGCGGAAAATGGCGGTTGGGGTTCACGCAAGGCGCTTGACTAGCGCTCTCTGGATTGAGGTGGAGTGTGGGGTCGAGCGGGTTGCTGACCTTATCCATGGGCGACACGGCCAATTCCGTTTCCGACGCGCCAGCCCCGATGGTTGGGGGGCTGGTCGCGGTGAGCATGCCGATGTCGCAGATAGGTAAGTGGCCCACTAGGCGCGTGCCCACAATCGGCCCCATAGTCCTTGGCCATTAGTCCTTGGCAATAGTAGGCAGCAGCGCGGGAGCGAACATGTCCAACACCTTCCTCAATCCGGTCAACACCCAGACCTGGGCCAATGGCCGTCATCTGGTGCGTTGCGTCAAGGTGATCCAGGAAACCTGGGATGTGCGCACCTTCTGCTTTATGGCCGACCAACCGATCATGTTCTTCTTCAAGCCGGGGCAGTTCGTCACCCTGGAGCTGGAGATCGACGGCCAGCCGATCATGCGCTCGTACACCATTTCCAGCTCGCCCTCGGTGCCCTACAGCTTCTCCCTGACCATCAAGCGTGTGCCCGGCGGCAGGGTGTCGAACTGGCTGCACGACAATATGAAAGAGGGCGACGAGCTGCCCGTGCACGGCCCGGTCGGCCTGTTCAACGCCATCGATTTTCCCAACGACAAAGTGCTGTATCTGAGCGGCGGCGTGGGCATCACCCCGGTGATGTCGATGGCGCGCTGGTACTTCGACACCAACGCCAATGTCGACATGGTGTTTGTCCATAGCGCGCGTTCGCCCCGTGATGTGATCTACCGCCGCGAGCTGGATCATATGGCCTCGCGCATCCGCAACTTTGCGCTGCACATCATCTGCGAGAAGCACGGCGAAGGGGAGCCGTGGGCCGGTTACCGCGGTTACCTGAACCAGCCGATGCTGGAGCTGATTGCCCCGGATTTCCGCGAGCGGGAAATCTTCTGCTGCGGCCCCACGCCCTATATGAGCGCGGTGAAGCGGCTGTTGGAAGCCAACGGCTTCGACATGAGCCGCTACCACGAGGAGTCCTTCGGCGCGACGCCGGCCGAAGACAAGGCCGACGCCATCGTCCACGCCGAACAGGCTGCCGATGCGCCGGCACCGGATGCCGCCGACCTCAATCAGGTGGAATTCACCGCCACCGGCAAAAGCATTCGCGTGGCCCCCGGCGAAACCGTGCATGCGGCGGCGGCCAAGCTTGGCCTGCATATTCCCAAGGCCTGTGGCATGGGCATTTGCGGCACCTGCAAGGTGATGAAAACAGCGGGTGAGGTGGAGATGGAGCACAACGGCGGGATCACCGATGAAGACGTGGATGAGGGCTATATCCTGTCGTGCTGCAGTGTGCCGAAAGGGGATGTGGTCATCGACTACTAGGATTACACCATCCTTGTAGGAGCGGCTTCAGCCGC
This sequence comes from Pseudomonas sp. TE3786, assembly GCF_054057335.1. Classification (NCBI taxonomy): domain Bacteria; kingdom Pseudomonadati; phylum Pseudomonadota; class Gammaproteobacteria; order Pseudomonadales; family Pseudomonadaceae; genus Pseudomonas; species Pseudomonas sp. TE3786. The sequence goes on along the minus strand of NZ_JBSRZF010000011.1, from coordinate 138,098 downwards.
GATGCTTTTGACCTCTGACGTTTGCAGGGATCGCGGCTGAAGCCGCTCCTACGACCCCTCTTCTTGTCTGGCCAGCAACTCCGCATCCTTCGCCACCGCCCGCTTGTACGCCGGGCGGCTGGTGACGCGGTCGATATAGGCTTTGAACGCTGGCAATAACGGCACCACACCAAAGTGGGTGGTCCAGTTCAACGCCGAGGCCCACAACACGTCCGCCGCGCTAAAACGCTCGCCCAGCAGATACGGCCCTTTGGCCAACTGCGCCGCGACTACCGCCAACACCTCGTCATAGCTGCCATAGGGCGAGCGCCGCTTGGGTGCGGGTTCGCGCTGCAGCGAGTGGTCCACCACGGCGGGTTCGAAGCACGACCCATAGAACACCATCCAGCGCAGGTACGGCCCGCGCAACGGATCGTCGATGGCAGGAGCCAGGGCCGCCTGGGCGAACAGGTCGGCGAGGTAGATAAAGATCGCGGCTTGCTCGGTAATCAGCGCGCCGTCGTGAACGATGGCGGGCACCTTGCCCATCGGGTTGATGGCCAGGTAGGCCGGCTGGCGCTGGTCGCCGTCGTTCAAGCTCATGACATGCAGGTCATAGGGGGCACCGAGTTCTTCCAGCAACACCAGGGAACCCAGCGAGCGGCTTTGCGGGGCGTAATGGAGAATAAGGCTGGCCATGCGGGTGCTCCGGCTGAGGTTCAGGAGCAACAACATAGTTCAGATGGTGGGGGCGGCCAGGTATTTGGTCAGGTTCTGCCGTTTGCAGAAATCGCGGCTGAAGCCGCTCCTACGGACAGCGCAACTCTGTAGGAGCGGTTTCAGCCGCGATGCGCTTGCAACCGCCACGCACCTTGTTCGAGGCTGGCATGCTGCTGCCGATAAAACAGCCGCCAATCACCGTCGCGCTGCGCAAACTCATAGGCCAACTCAGGCACCGGGGCGGACTCTTCGAATTGGCTTTCCCGCTCGGGATTGCCCTGGCCGGGCCCGGTAATCGGCACATACCGATTGCGCCCCAGCAAGCGCAGCAGGTGCAGTTGGCCGTGGATAAAACCCTGCAGATGAACGTCGAGAATATCGTCGGCCAGCCAATGCAGACTCTCGCTGCGCGGCTCGGCAATTGCCACGCGGTGTAGCACCGCCGGGGCATCGGCGAAGGCGATCAGGGCGATAAAGTGGCCGCAGTCGGAAACGCGATGTTCCAGCACCCATTCGCCCGGCACCTGCCAGGTTCCGATCTGGCACTGGTAGGCGCGCAAGTCGCCCTTTTTGCTGTCGCGCAGTGCTTGCCAGGTCATGCGTTCGCCGCTTTTCAAGGGCGCGCTTTGCAGTAGCAGTGGTGCGTCGTTCAGCGGCAATAGCAGGTCCACTTCGGGCATGCCGGTATAACCCAGCTGCGGTTTGCCGCGCCGCTTCTGGCCGATTTCCAGTTCAAGCTGGCTGTAGGTGTAGGAGGTCAGCGGGCCGTGGTCGCCATATTCCAGGCACGGTTGCGCCCATTCCAGGCGCAGGCGCACGTGTTCGGCTTCCAGGGCGATCAGCTTTGGGGTGGTGCTGTGGGGTTCGCGCTCGCTGGCTTGCCAGGCACCATCGAGCAAGCGCCACCCGCCGTTGCGCTGCCAGAGCCAATAGCCGCTCTGCTCGTCGCGCGAGCCGGCGCAAACGAGCGCCGAGCCGTCGGCGTTAAACACCATCTCGGGTTCAGGCTGACGCAGCATCAGGCCGCTCGCCTGGCCGTCCAGCCACAGCTCGCCGATGGGGTAACGCAGCGGTGCCAGAGGGTCGTCCAGTGGCATCAGGCTGGTGGGTAGGCGCGTGTGCAGTTCCAACTGCGGCGCACCTGTCGGGGCAGGCAAGGTGCGGGAGTGGTGGTCGGGTTGCAGCTGTTGCCAGAACGCGTCGGGTAGCCACAGGTCCTGCACGGCCACCATTGTTTGCACCTGGGCATTGGCCAGCAGGTCGCTTATAGACAGGCGATACGCCGCGTCCGAGGTCAGCGGGCTGACCCGGCCGACCACTTCGGTATCGGTGACCTTATCCAGCTCCCAGAACTGGTCGATGTTGCAGTGATGCAGCAGACGTTGCTGGCGGTCGTAAATCAGCAAACCCCAGCGGCCACGACTCGGCATCGGCGAGACGAAGTAGCGACCGTCGGTGGAAAACTGCGCCGAGGGGTTGGCGTTGAAAATCACGCTGCCATCGGGCAGCAGGTAGTCGCAAATCAGCGGGCCGCCCATGGCGATTTCCCATACATCCAGCAAGCGGATCGGCTCGCCCTCGGGTGTCAGCTCGGGCTCGCCGCCGCCCCAGGCACTGGCACCGCGCCGTTCGCTAGTGGTGGGAGTGGGTACTGCGCAAGCGGGTGACGAAGGGCTTTGTTCTTCCAGCGTCCAGCCCAGGCGTTTGGGCAGTCTGATCAGCAGCACCAGGCCGCCCATCATCACCGCTGCGCCCACGCAGAAGGCCAGCCAGAACACCGGGATGGCACGACCGATGCCGATGCCCAGGCCGATCAGCCAGAAGAACTGCAGTTGTTGCAGGCGGTAGGGCACCTGGCTGCGCAAGCGGTTGAAGAGGGCGCAGGTGGGGAATAGGGCCAGCCAGAAGAGCACGCCCAGGCTCAGGGGCAGGAAGACGGGAGAGAGCAGGGTGAGGACAATCCAGCTGAGTTCCAGGGGGAGCAACATAAGTAGCTGGGGGAGGGATTTGCTTGCCAGTCGGTCGTCCATGAATGGCCCGGTAGGTGTGTTCAGTTCGAGATTCTGGGTCCCAGCCTACGCTGGGACGACAGAGGTTTTTGCCAAGACTCCCGTCGTCCCAGCGTAGGCTGGGACCCAGGTGCAAGCTTCTTGCAGGCTTACCCCTGCATCACCAAGCGAATATCCGCCGCCAACTCACGCACTCGTTCTTCCTCGGTATCCCACGAGCACATAAACCGCGCCCCACCCGCCCCGATAAAGGTATAGAAGCGCCAATCCCGCGCCCGCAGCGCCTCAATGGCCGGCTCGGAAAGCTGCAGAAATACGCCGTTGGCTTCTACCGGAAACATCAGGCTCACCCCCGGAATATCGCTGACCAGTTCAGCCAGCAGGCGCGCGCAATGGTTGGCGTGGCGGGCGTATTTCAGCCAGGCGTCGTTTTCCAGCAAGCCGACCCAGGGGGCGGAGAGGAAACGCATTTTCGAGGCCAGTTGGCCGGCCTGTTTGCAGCGGTAGTCGAAGTCCTCGGCCAGCTGTTTGTTGAAGAACAGAATCGCCTCGCCCACCGCCATGCCGTTTTTGGTGCCGCCAAAACACAGCACATCGATACCGGCTTTCCAGGTCAGTTCGGCCGGGGAGCAGTCGAGAAACGCGCAGGCGTTGGCAAAGCGGGCACCGTCCATATGCAGGTTCAGGCCCAGCTCGTGGCAGGTGTCGCTAATGGCTTTGAGCTCTTCGGGGCGGTACACGCTGCCGATCTCGGTGGCCTGGGTGAGGGTTACCACGCGTGGTTTGGGGTAGTGGATGTCTTGGCGTTTGAGGGCGATTTCACGGATGGTCGCCGGAGTCAGCTTGCCGTTTTCAGTGCGTGCAGTAAGTAGTTTGGAACCGTTGGAAAAGAACTCCGGCGCGCCACATTCGTCGGTTTCGACGTGGGCGGTCTCCGAGCAGATCACGCTGTGGTAGCTCTGGCACAGCTGCGACAGGGCCAGGGAGTTGGCGGCGGTGCCGTTGAAGGCGAAGTACACCTCGCAGTCGGTTTCGAACAGGCGGCGGAAGTGGTCGGAGGCGCGGGCGGTCCACTGGTCTTCGCCATAGGCGCGCTCATGGCCCTGGTTGGCTTGCGCCATAGCGGCCCAGGCTTCCGGGCAGATACCGGAGTAGTTGTCGCTGGCGAATTGCTGGGTGTTGTCGGTCATGGCAATAAGGTCTCTTTACGGCAATGGGCAACACTGTAGCGCGGCGGGCGATTTCTGTCGTATTGCGGCGCCTGGTTGAAGAGCTCGCGGCTAAAGCCCCTCCCACAATGAATCGAGGTTCCTTGTGGGAGGGGCTTTAGCCGCGAGCTTTTGATCTATGTTGGGGGCATGTCCGCGTGTTGGTCGGAATGAGCATTTTGACGTCGCAAACAGGCATATGGCTGCGCCGGCTATTTCGCAGAATCGCTAACAACGCAGAACCGCTCCGCACGTGGGGGTGGGCGCTCTAACAATGATGCGGCAAGCGCTGTCGCTGGAGACCGAGATGTTCAGCAAAAACGACCAGATCAAAGGCTACGACGATGAGTTGCTGGCGGCCATGGATGCCGAGGAAACCCGTCAAGAGCATCACATCGAGTTGATCGCCTCGGAGAACTACACCAGCAAACGCGTGATGCAGGCCCAGGGCAGCGGGCTGACCAACAAGTACGCCGAAGGCTATCCAGGCAAGCGCTACTACGGCGGTTGCGAGCATGTGGATAAGGTCGAGCAGTTGGCCATCGACCGCGCTAAGGAACTGTTCGGCGCTGATTACGCCAACGTGCAGCCGCATTCGGGCAGCCAGGCCAACGCCGCTGTGTATCTGGCGTTGCTGCAGGCTGGCGATACCGTTCTGGGTATGAGCCTGGCCCACGGCGGGCACCTGACCCACGGTGCCAAGGTGAGTTTCTCCGGCAAGCTCTATAACGCTGTGCAGTACGGCATCGACACCACCACCGGCTTGATCGATTACGACGAAGTCGAGCGTCTGGCGCTGGAGCACAAGCCGAAGATGATCATTGCCGGCTTCTCGGCCTACTCGAAAACCCTCGACTTCCCACGCTTCCGTGAGATCGCCGATAAGGTGGGCGCCTACTTCTTCGTCGATATGGCCCACGTTGCCGGTCTGGTGGCTGCCGGTTTGTACCCGAATCCGCTGCCCTATGCCGACGTGGTTACCACCACTACCCACAAGACTCTGCGCGGCCCGCGGGGTGGTCTGATTCTGGCCAAGGCCAACCCGGATCTGGAGAAGAAATTCCAGGCCGCGGTATTCCCCGGTGGCCAGGGTGGCCCGCTGATGCATGTGATCGCGGCCAAGGCGGTGTGCTTCAAGGAAGCCCTGGAGCCTGGCTTCAAGGCCTATCAGCAGCAGGTGATCGATAACGCCCAGGCCATGGCCAAAGTGTTTATCGAGCGCGGCTACGATGTGGTCTCCGGCGGTACCGACAACCACCTGTTCCTGGTCAGCCTGATCCGGCAGGGCCTCACCGGCAAAGATGCCGACGCGGCCCTCGGTCGTGCCGGTATCACCGTGAACAAGAACGCGGTGCCCAACGACCCGCAGTCGCCGTTCGTGACCTCGGGCCTGCGCATCGGCACTCCAGCCATCACCACCCGGGGTTTCAAGGTGGCGCAGAGCGTCGAGCTGGCCGGCTGGATCTGCGACATCCTCGACCACCTTGGCGATGCCGATGTCGAGGCGCAGGTGGCCAGGCAGGCCGCCGCCCTGTGTGCGGATTTCCCGGTTTACCCATGATCTGATTTCACCCGCCCCGTGCCAGCAGTCGGCGCGGGGAAGCCGCGAGGAGCACCTCTGATGCAACGTTATTCCGGCTTCGGCCTGTTCAAGCACTCGCTCAGCCATAACGAAAACTGGCAGCGCATGTGGCGTAACCCGACGCCGAAACCGGTGTACGACGTGATTATCGTCGGCGGTGGCGGCCATGGTCTGGCCACGGCGTATTACCTGGCCAAGGTGCACGGCATCAGCAATGTGGCGGTGATTGAAAAGGGCTACCTGGGCGGCGGCAACACCGCGCGCAACACCACCATCGTGCGCTCCAACTACCTGTGGGATGAATCTGCCCATCTGTACGAGCACGCGATGAAACTCTGGGAAGGCCTGTCGCAGGACATCAACTACAACGTGATGTTCTCGCCGCGCGGCGTCTACAACCTGTGCCACACCCTGCAGGACATGCGCGATTCCGAGCGCCGGGTAAGCGCCAACCGCCTCAACGGCATCGACGGCGAACTGCTGGATGCCAAGCAGACCGCGGCAGAAATTCCGTACCTCGATTGCTCGAAAAACACCCGCTACCCGGTGATGGGTGCCACCGTGCAACGCCGCGGCGGCGTGGCCCGTCACGATGCCGTGGCCTGGGGCTATGCCCGCGCCGCCGATGCCCTGGGTGTGGACCTGATTCAGCAGACCGAAGTGATCGGCTTCCGTAAGGAAAACGGCGTAGTCATAGGCGTGGAAACCAGCAAGGGCTTTATCGGCGGCAAGCGCGTAGGCGTGGTCACCGCCGGTAACTCCGGGCATATGGCCAAGCTGGCGGGCTTTCGTTTGCCGCTGGAATCCCATCCGTTGCAGGCGCTGGTCTCCGAGCCGATCAAGCCGATTATCGACAGCGTGATCATGTCCAACGCTGTGCACGGCTATATCAGCCAGTCCGACAAGGGCGACCTGGTGATCGGTGCCGGTATCGACGGTTATGTCGGCTACGGCCAGCGCGGTTCCTACCCGACCATCGAGCACACCCTGCAGGCCATCGTCGAGATGTTCCCGGTGCTCAGCCGGGTGCGCATGAACCGCCAGTGGGGCGGCATCGTCGACACCTCGCCGGACGCCTGCCCGATCATCAGCAAAACCCCGGTGCCGAACCTGTTCTTCAACTGCGGTTGGGGCACCGGTGGCTTCAAGGCCACCCCCGGTTCGGGTCATGTATTCGCCGCCAGCCTGGCCACTGGCGAGATGCACCCGCTGGCCAAACCGTTCTCGATGGAGCGCTTCCACAGCGGTGCGTTGATCGATGAACACGGTGCCGCAGCGGTGGCGCACTAATCAGCTGATGCCTTGCGTCACTGGCGCAAGGCTGTAAAGAATTCTGGAGGTACGGCCATGCTGCAAATTTTCTGCCCTCACTGTGGCGAGTTACGCGCTGAAGAGGAATTCCACGCGGCCGGCCAGGCCCACATTCCTCGCCCGCTCGACCCGAATGCCTGCACCGATCAAGAGTGGGGCGATTACCTGTTCTTCCGTGACAACCCCCGTGGCCTGCACCACGAGCTGTGGATTCACGCCGCCGGCTGCCGTCAGTACTTCAACGCCACCCGCGACACCATCAGCTACGAGATTTTCGAAACTTACAAAATTGGCGAGAAGCCCTCGGTGACCGCCAAACCGAAAGCGGCCGCTGCAGGAGAACAGGCATGAGCCAGATCAACCGCCTGAGCAATGGTGGCCGGATCAACCGTAACCAGCCGCTGACCTTCACCTTCAACGGCACCACCTACCAGGGTTTTGCCGGCGACACCCTGGCCGCCGCCTTGCTGGCCAATGGTGTGGACATTATCGGCCGCAGCTTCAAGTACTCGCGCCCACGCGGCATCGTTGCCGCCGGTGCCGAAGAGCCGAATGCGGTGTTGCAGATCGGTTCCCGTGAAGCCACGCAGATCCCTAACGTGCGGGCCACTCAGCAGGCGCTGTACAGCGGTCTGGTCGCCACCAGTACCAACGGCTGGCCGAGTGTGAACAACGACATCATGGGTATTTTGGGTAAGGTCGGCGGCGACATGATGGCGCCCGGCTTTTACTACAAGACCTTTATGTATCCACAGTCGATGTGGATGACCTACGAGAAGTACATTCGTAAAGCCGCTGGCCTGGGTCGCGCGCCGAAAGAAAACGACCCGGACCGTTACGACCATATGAACCAGCACTGCGACGTGCTGGTGGTCGGCGGCGGTGCTGCCGGTCTGGCCGCCGCCTTGGCTGCCGGCCGTGCCGGTGCGCGAGTGATTCTGGCCGACGAGCAGGAAGAATTCGGCGGCCAGCTGCTGGACAGCCGTGAAAGCCTCGACGGTCGCCCGGCGGCCGATTGGGTGGCCAAGGCCTTGGTGGAACTGAAGAGCATGCCGCAGGTGCTGCTATTGCCGCGTGCCACCGTCAACGGCTACCACGACCATAACTTCCTCACCATTCACGAGCGCCGTTTCGACCACCTGGGTGAAACCGCGCCCATGGGCGAGACGCGCCAACGTATGCACCGCGTGCGTGCCAAACGGGTGGTACTGGCCACCGGCGCTCACGAGCGGCCATTGGTGTACGGCAACAACGATGTGCCGGGCAATATGCTCGCTGGTGCCATCTCTACCTACCTGCGCCGTTATGGCGTGGCACCGGGCAAACAGCTGGTGCTGTCCACCACCAATGACTTCGCTTACCGCGTGGCGCTGGACTGGCTGGAAGCCGGCCTGAAAGTGGTGGCCATTGCCGATGCCCGCTCTAACCCACGCGGCGCCTGGGTGGAAGAAGCCCGCGCCAAGGGCGTGCGCGTTCTCACCAGCAGCGCCGTGATCGAAACCCGTGGCAGCAAACGCGTTAGCGCGGCCCGCGTGGCAGCTATCGACCCGGTTGCGCATACCGTCACCAGCCCGGGCGAGTGGCTGGACTGCGACACCGTGGCCACCTCCGGTGGCTATAGCCCGGTGGTGCACCTGGCCTCGCACCTGGGCGGCAAGCCGACCTGGCGGGAAGACCTGCTGGCCTTTGTGCCCGGCGAAGGGTTCCAGAAACGCGTGTGTGCCGGTGCCGTGAACGGTGTGTTCCAGCTTGGCGATGTATTGGCCGATGGTTTTGAAGCCGGCGTAAAAGCCGCTGGCGAAGCCGGTTTTGCCCCGGTCAGCGGCGAAGTGCCAAGCGTGGCCGCACGCAGCGAAGAGGCCAGCATTGCGCTGTTTCAGGTACCCCACGAGAAATCCACCGCCCGTGGCCCGAAACAATTCGTCGACCTGCAGAACGACGTGACCAGCGCCGGTATCGAGCTGGCCACCCGCGAAGGTTTCGAGTCGGTCGAGCACGTCAAACGCTACACCGCCCTCGGTTTCGGTACCGACCAGGGCAAGCTCGGCAATATCAACGGCCTGGCGATTGCCGCCCGCTCGCTGAACATCAGCATCGCGCAGATGGGCACCACCATGTTCCGCCCCAACTACACGCCAGTGACCTTCGGGTCGGTAGCCGGGCGTAACTGCGGCGCGTTGTTCGACCCGGTGCGCTACACCGCGCTGCACGCCTGGCATTTGCAGCAAGGTGCCGAGTTCGAAGATGTCGGCCAGTGGAAGCGCCCATGGTATTTCCCGAAAGCCGGTGAAGACCTGCACGCCGCCGTCGGCCGTGAGTGCAAAGCGGTGCGCGACAGCGTCGGCCTGCTGGATGCCTCCACCCTCGGCAAGATCGATATCCAGGGCCCGGATGCCCGCGAATTCCTCAACCGCGTGTACACCAACGCCTGGACCAAGCTGGACGTGGGCAAGGCCCGTTACGGCCTGATGTGCAAAGAAGACGGCATGGTCTTCGACGACGGCGTGACCGCGTGCCTGGCCGACAACCACTTTCTGATGACCACCACCACGGGCGGCGCAGCCCGTGTGATGCAGTGGCTGGAGATCTACCACCAGACCGAGTGGCCGGAGCTGAAGGTGTACTTCACCTCGGTTACCGACCACTGGGCGACCATGACCCTGTCCGGCCCCAACAGCCGCAAGCTGCTGGCCGAGGTCACCGACATCGACCTGGACCGTGAAGGCTTCCCCTTTATGACCTGGAAAGAAGGTCTGGTGGGCGGCGTGCCGGCGCGGGTGTTCCGCATCTCCTTTACCGGCGAGCTGTCGTACGAAGTCAACGTACAGGCCGACTACGCCATGGGCGTGCTGGAAAAAATCGTCGAGGCCGGCAAGCAGTACAACCTCACCCCGTACGGCACCGAAACCATGCACGTACTGCGGGCCGAGAAGGGCTTCATCATCGTTGGCCAGGACACCGATGGTTCGGTGACCCCGGACGACCTGAACATGGGCTGGTGCGTTGGCCGCACCAAAGCGTTCTCGTGGATCGGCTGGCGCGGCATGAACCGCGAAGATTGTGTGCGGGAAAACCGCAAGCAGCTGGTTGGCCTCAAGCCGGTGGACCCGAACGTGGTGCTGCCTGAGGGCGCGCAGCTGGTGTTCGACACCCAGCAGCAGATTCCCATGGCCATGGTGGGTCACGTCACCTCCAGCTACTACAGCGCCAGCCTCGGTTACAGCTTTGCCTTGGCGATGGTCAAAGGCGGCCTGAAGCGCATGGGCGAGAAGGTGTTTGCACCGCTGGCCGATGGTCGTTTTGTTGAGGCTGAGATTTGCAGCTCGGTGTTCTTCGATCCAAAAGGGGAGCAGCAGAATGTTTAAGTGCAATCGCGTTTTCCTGAACCATCACCGCGCCTGGATCCCCGCCTTCGCGGGGATGACGGATGTTTTGTTTGATTGCTCGTTTGCGAGGTCCGTATGACTGCTATCAACGTTTACAAGCAGCGCCCGGACGCCGCCCACGCCGAGTCGCCGCTGTTCCATGCCGGCCTGGCGGATGCCGCCGGCAAAGGCAAAGCCAGCGCCGGTATCCAACTGCGCGAACGCAAACTGCTCGGCCATCTGACCATTCGTGGCGATGGCCATGACGCTGCATTTGCCGCTGCCATTCACAAAGCCACCGGCCTGGAACTGCCGGGCGCATTGGCGCTGATCAGCTCGGGCGAAAGCTCGCTGCAATGGATGGGCCCGGATGAGTGGCTGCTGGTGGTACCCGGTGGCACGGAATTCGAAGCCGAGAAAAAACTGCGTGAAGCCCTGGATGGCCAGCACATTCAGGTGGTGAACGTCAGCGGCGGGCAGACCATCCTCGAGCTGACCGGCAGCAAGGTGCGTGAGCTGCTAATGAAGTCCACCAGCTATGACGTGCACCCGAACAACTTCCCGGTGGGCAAGGCGGTGGGAACCACCTTCGCCAAGTCGCAGCTGGTGATCCGCCACACCAGCGAGGACACCTGGGAGCTGCTGGTACGCCGCAGCTTCTCCGACTACTTCTGGCTGTGGCTGCAGGATGCCAGCCAGGAATATGGGCTGGCGGTAAAAGCCTAAGCGCTCAAGGCCCGCTTTTGTGGGAGGGGCTTTAGCCGCGATGCTTTTACGATCAACAGCTCGCGGCTGAAGCCCCTCCCACAAGGGTCCCCCAACTCTTTGTGGAGTACCCCATGAGCCGCACCCCCGATACCTGGATTCTCACCGCCTCCTGCCCAAGCATTCTCGGCACGGTGGATGCGGTGACGCGTTATCTGTTCGAGCAGGGCTGTTACGTCACCGAGCACCACAGCTTCGATGATCGGCTGTCGGCGCGGTTTTTTATCCGCATCGAATTCCGCCAGCCCGAGACCTTTGCCGAGCTGGATTTCCGTGACGGTCTGGCCGCCCGTGTGGCGAGCTTCGGCATGGACTTCGAGCTGACCCCGCCGAACTACCGCAGCAAGGTGGTGATCATGGTCTCCAAGGCCGACCACTGCCTGAACGACTTGCTCTACCGCCAGCGCATCGGCCAGCTGCCGATGGATGTGGTGGCCGTAGTGTCCAACCATCCGGACCTGGAACCGTTGGCGCGCTGGCACGAGATTCCCTACTACCACTTTCCCCTGGACCCGGCCGACAAGCCTGCGCAGGAGCGCAAGGTGATGCAGGTGATTGCCGACACGGGTGCCGAACTGGTGATTCTTGCCCGCTATATGCAAGTGCTGTCGCCCGAGCTGTGCCGCAAGCTGGATGGCTGGGCGATCAATATTCACCACTCCCTGCTGCCCGGTTTCAAAGGTGCCAAGCCCTATCACCAGGCCTACGAAAAAGGCGTGAAGCTGGTCGGCGCCACCGCCCACTACATCAACAACGACCTCGACGAAGGCCCGATCATTGCCCAGGGCGTCGAGCCGGTAGACCACAGCCACTACCCCGAAGACCTGATCGCCAAAGGTCGCGACATCGAATGCCTGACCCTGGCCAAGGCCGTGGGTTACCACATCGAACGCCGGGTGTTCCTCAACGCCAGCCGTACTGTGGTGCTTTAAACCTTTTGATCTTGCTCTATGTGGGAGGGGCTTCAGCCGCGAGCTGTTGATCTTAAAAGCATCGCGGCTAAAGCCCCTCCCACAAGGATTGAGTTTCACCCCGAAGAGGGTATTGCGCTCTGCCATTAAGCGGCCTCTTCCGTTCCACACATAACTCCAGTGCAAAACCGCGCAGTGCCGTCTGGCTGCGCTTTTGTAATCACAAAAACAAACGGAGAATCACCTATGTCTGGTAATCGTGGCGTCGTTTATCTCGGCGCTGGCAAGGTCGAAGTACAGAAGATCGACTATCCGAAAATGCAGGACCCGCGCGGGCGCAAGATCGAGCACGGGGTCATTCTCAAAGTGGTATCCACCAATATCTGCGGCTCCGACCAGCATATGGTCCGTGGCCGCACCACCGCCCAGGTCGGCCTGGTGCTGGGGCATGAAATCACCGGTGAAGTGATCGAGAAGGGCAGCGATGTCGAGCACCTGAAAATCGGTGACCTGGTGTCGGTACCGTTCAACGTCGCCTGCGGTCGCTGCCGCTCCTGCAAGGAGCAACACACCGGCGTATGCCTGACGGTAAACCCGGCGCGTGCCGGCGGTGCCTACGGCTATGTGGACATGGGCGACTGGGTCGGCGGCCAGGCCGAATACGTGCTGGTGCCCTATGCCGACTTCAACCTGCTGAAGCTGCCGGACCGCGACAAGGCCATGGAGAAAATCCGCGACCTGACCTGCCTCTCCGACATCCTGCCCACCGGCTACCACGGTGCGGTAACGGCCGGGGTTGGCCCTGGCAGTACGGTGTATGTGGCCGGTGCGGGTCCGGTGGGTCTGGCTGCTGCGGCCTCGGCACGTTTGCTCGGCGCTGCCGTAGTGATCATTGGCGACGTAAACCCGGTGCGTCTGGCCCACGCCAAGGCACAGGGCTTCGAGATTGCCGACCTGTCCACCGACACCCCGTTGCACGAACAGATCGCCGCACTCCTGGGCGAGCCGGAAGTGGACTGCGCAGTGGATGCAGTGGGCTTCGAAGCCCGTGGTCATGGCCATGCCGGGGCGCAGCATGAAGCGCCGGCCACCGTGCTCAACTCGCTGATGGGCGTGGTGCGGGTGGCGGGCAAGATCGGTATTCCCGGCTTGTACGTCACCGAAGACCCGGGTGCGGTGGATGCCGCAGCGAAGATGGGCAGCCTGAGCATCCGCTTTGGGCTGGGCTGGGCCAAGTCGCACAGTTTCCATACCGGGCAGACGCCGACCATGAAGTACAACCGCCAGCTGATGCAGGCGATCATGTGGGACCGCATCAACATCGCCGAGGTGGTGGGGGTGCAGGTGATCAGCCTGGACGACGCGCCGCGGGGGTATGGCGAGTTCGATGCCGGGGTGCCGAAGAAATTCGTTATCGACCCGCACAAAACCTTCAGCGCCGCATAGGCAGCGGCAGAGTCAACGAGGCAGCCTGCGGGCTGCCTTTTTTGTCTCCACACACTCTCCATATTTCCCCCATAACCGCTCCACCCACACTGCCCAGACTTGCTCCATCCCAACCATATGGAGCGCGTCGTGATGAATCGCAGTCTGGGCATCAAACTCGGGGCCATCGCCCTGCTGATCGTACTGTTGTTAATTCCCCTGTTGATGATCGATGGCCTGATCAGTGAGCGGCAGTCGGCGCGCGATGGCGTACTTGAAAACATCGCCCGCAGTTCCAGCTACAGCCAGCAGATCACCGGGCCGATTCTGGTGGTGCCGTACCGGCAGAAAATTCGCGAATGGAAAGTCGCGGAGAAAACCGGGGTGCGCTATCAGGAAGAACACGTGGTCAGCAGCCGCTTCTACGTGTTGCCGGAAAGCTTCAACCTCAATGGCGAAGTGGGCACCGAGCTGCGCGCCCGGGGCATCTATCAGGCGCGGCTGTTCAAAAGCGACAGCCAGATCAGCGGCCACTTCGAAGTGCCGGCCAACTATGGCATCACTGAAGACCTCGCCGACTACCAGTTCGATGAGCCGTTTCTGGCTGTTGGCATCAGCGATATCCGCGGCATCAACAACGCCCTCAAGCTCGACCTCAATGGCCAGACGCGCGACTTCGAACCGGGCTTTGGCGACGACATGCTGGCCAACGGCGTGCATGCACCGTTGGGCAAAGTCGACAGCAGCAAGCTGATGAAGCTGAACTACGCCTTCAACCTGAAACTGCAGGGCACCTCCAGTTTCAGCGTGGTGCCGGTGGGCCGTGACAGCCAGGTGCAACTGCACTCCGACTGGCCGCACCCGAGCTTTATGGGCGAGTTTCTGCCCAGCGAACGTGAGATCGACGCCCAGGGCTTTAACGCCACCTGGCAGACCAGTTTCTTTGCCACCAATATGGAGCAGGTGCTGCGTGAGTGCGTGAACAACGCCGGCTGCAGCAGCTTCGATGCCCGCAGCTTTGGCGTGAGCTTCGTCGATCCGGTGGACCAGTACCTGAAGACCGACCGCGCGATCAAATACGCCCTGCTGTTTATCGCCCTGACCTTTGCCGGTTTCTTCCTGGTGGAAGTGCTTAAACGCCTGAGCGTGCACCCCGTGCAATACGCCCTGGTGGGCCTGGCGCTGGCGCTGTTCTACCTGCTGTTGCTGTCGCTTTCCGAACACTTGGATTTCGCCCTGGCCTATGGCGCATCGGCGACGGCCTGTGTGGCGCTGGTGGGTTTCTACGTTTGCCATGTGCTGCACAGCTGGTTGCGTGGCGGCGGTTTTACCCTGGGCCTGGCCGCCTTGTACGGCGTGCTTTATGTACTGCTCAGCGCCGAGGATTACGCCCTGTTGATGGGCTCGCTGCTGGTGTTCGGCCTGCTCGCCTGCGTGATGCTGCTGACCCGCAAACTGGACTGGTATGGCGTGGGCAAGTCGCCTGCCCCCGAGCCGCACCTGACCCTTGAACCCGGTTTGCTGGGGGAGTGACGGCCATGCGTATGGTTGTGCAACTGGGTGCGTGCCTGGCCCTGGGGATGTTTGTGGCGTTATTGATTCTGGTGGGCCTGATGTTCGCCCAGCAGTTCGAGGTGATCAAACTGATCATGGTCACCGGCAAACCCCTGGCGCACCTCGCGCTGGTGGTGTTGCCGGAAGGCTTCTGGATCAGCCTGACCGGGGCCCCGGATGCCCTCGATAACCCGTCGGTGCGCTCGTTTCTACAGATGTGCGCCGCCCTGGGGCAGATCGCCCTGCTGGTGGGCGGCGGGCTGTTTCGCATGAGCAAGGCGCAATGAGCGGGCATGTGGGGTTGCGGGAGGACGCGCGGGTTGGCCACGAGCTGGCGCGGCAGATCGCGATGCTTTTTGCCGGTCGGGTGGAGCCGAAGGCGAAGCCCAACGACGGGGGAGTACCGTTGCGCTTCGCTGCGCTCAACCCAACCTACCTCAGGCCGGCGGCTGAGTTGCGAGCATCGACGGCCGCTGGCTGACCTCGGCATACCAGGCCGCCAACGCCGGGCAGGTTTGCCGCCAGCCCAGATCGGGTTGGCGGAAATCCAGATAACCCAGGGCACAGGCAACCCCAATCGAGGCCACATCGAAACGGCTGGGCAGCTCCGCGCTGGCCGCCGCTTCGAACTCGGCCAGGGCGCGGGTGATTTTCGCCTGTTGGCCATCGAGCCAGTCGGCCCAGTGTTTTTCCTCGGGACGCATCGCCGTTTCATAGCGAATCAGCAGCGCCGCATCGAGCAGCGCATCGGCCAGCGAGGCCAGGGTCAGACGCCGCCAGCGGCTGGCCCCGTCACGGGGAATCAGCGGTTCGCCCACATGCTGGTGATCGATGTAATCGACTATCACCCGGCTGTCATGCAACAGCGACCCATCGTTCAGGCGCAGCGCCGGAATCTTGCCCGCCGGATTGTGCGCGTTTACCGCGTCGCTGGGGTTGGTGGGGCTAAGCAACACCGACTGCAGCTCGACCCGATCCTGCTGGCCGGTTTCATGAAGAAACACCAGCACCTTGCGCACATAGGGTGAGGCGGGGTTGTGGAATAGCGTCATGGTGGCGGTGGACATGGGGCAGCTTCTCGGGTGAGTGGGCGATGGGCGTAACCCTACAGGGCCAGGTTGGGAAGGCAAAGCCTGTGGGGCTTTAGCCGCGATGCCGTTGATTTTGCCTCTTCCAGGGATCGCGGCTGAAGCCCCTCCCACAAACAACAAAGCCGCCTCGTGGGGCGGCTTTGTCGGGGGCTGAGCCTGGCGGCTTAGAACTCCAGTTGCGCAGAGAAAGTCAGGGTGCGCGGGTCGCCCAGGTAGTAGCTGTTCAGCCAGTATTCCTTGTTGGCCAGGTTGCTGACGTTGGCGCGAACGGTGAGGGTATTTTCTTCACTTACCTTGGTGCGGTAGCGAGCACCTGCATCAAATGTGGTGAACGACGGCAGGCTGTAGTTGTTGCTTTCATCGGTGTATTGCTTGCCGGTGTAGTAAGCGCCGCCTGTGAGTGCGAAGCCAGGTAGTGCCGACACATCCTGTTCCACGTATAGCTTGGCCAGTTGCGACGCAACGTTGGTTGGCTTTTGGCCGTCGTTCTCTGGGAGATTGGTTTTCTTCACCTCAGGGTCAAGCAGCGTAAGACCCCCAACAACGGTCAGCCCCGGAACCACTTTGCCGGTGACGCCCAGCTCCAGCCCTTTGTTCACCTGACGACCGTTAGGGGTGTAAGCGAAGTTGCTGATGTAGTTAGGCTTGTCGATTTTGAACAGGGCAGCGGTAAACAGGGTTTCGCCCCAGGTGGCTTTGGCACCGAGTTCATACTGCTCACTGACTTCCGGGGGCAATGCGGTTACCGGGAAGCCTGGGCGAGTCGAGGCGGAGCCACCTGGCTCCAGGCCCTCGATATAGGTGGCATAGGTGGTCAGCCAGGGCATCGGCTTATAAATAAGCGAGTAGTTCGGCGAGGTCTTGCTCTCGTCGTACTTGGTTACGGTTTCTGCGTAGCCGAACGCGTTGGCGTAGACGAAGTCGTTGGACGAAGATTTGATCTTGCTGTGGGTGACGCCAACGATGCTCGACCATTGATCGTTGAAGGTGATCACATCACCAATCAGGACGTTCTGGGATTCGCTGGTGCCCGACAGGCGCTGGTCACCGTGGCCGATGGAGTAGTCCGGCTTGTCGACCTGTGGCGTTTGGCTCAGCGCTAAGTTACCGACCGGCGAGGTGTACTGCGGGCCCGGGTATGGGATTGCGTCTTCATATTCGCGAGAGCGCAGCACATTGCCTTGATAGCCGAGCGTCACCTTGTGGCCGATGCTGGCGGTGTCGAAGGTCGAATCAAGGAACAGGTGGCCGGAGGTTTCCTCTTTGTCGGTTGGCGCAAATGCATACAGCGGCTGCGAGTAAGACGTGGACGAGTACATGGTTGGGCCGGTGTAAACGTACTCTTCGGTGTACTCGGTGTAGCCGAGGGCACCGCGCAGGGTAAAGATGTCGTTCAAGCGCCAGTTGAAGCGCGAGCCCACACGGTCATGCTCGGAGTCGGAAAAGGACCACTTCTGGCTGTACAGCGTGTCGTTGCTCAGATCTTTGGCATCCGGGCGATCAGCGCCGTTGTTGATATACCAGTAGCTGGTCAGGCCACGAGTTTCGGTCTTTTTGTGCGACGCATCGAACTGAACCAACAGGTCATCGCTGACGTTCCAGTCCAGCGCCAGGCTGATCATTTCGCGGCGGCGCTTCTGCATGTCGATCGCAGTCTCGCCATCCTGGGTTAGCACGTTGAGGCGGTAGGCGAAGACACCGGCATCATCAATCGGACCGCCGAAGTCGCCGTGCAGGTAGTAGTTCTCGCCGCCGGCGTTACCCAGGGTGACGCTGTTGTAGCGCTCGGCAGTCGGACGCTTGAGCACATAGTTGACTAGTCCGCCGGGGTTGCCTGGACCGTAGAGGAAGCCACTCAGGCCGGTGAGGATTTCGATCTGCTCCATTTCCTCAACGTAGTTGCCGGCATCGTAGCCGGTGCTGTAGCGCAGGCCGTCGTTAGCGATGCTCAGGTTGCCGGCGGCGCTGAAACCACGAATAGCCACAGCCGATGCATAACCCGCGTTCTTCGGCGAATACAGTTGGGTGAACGGGTTGCGCTTGAACACGTCGTCGGTGGAGGTGGTCTGGGTGTTCTGCAGCATCTCTTTGGAGGCCACGCTGATGGAGTACGGCGTGTCCTGCAGACTCATGCCGCCCAGCGCTCCGACGTTTCTGATCGACTCGGTGCGGTAGCCCGAATCGGCACTGCCATCCAGCACGCTTGTCGCGTTGATGTCGGTAGTCGGCAGGGTGAGTTCATCGCTCGAAACCGGGGCCAGGCTGTAAGTGCCAGCGCTGTTCTGCACCAGATCCAGACCACTGCCGCGCAACGCTTGTCGCAAGGCGGTCTGGGCGTCGTATTGGCCTTGCACCGGCTGCGCGGTTTTCCCGGTAGTCAGGCTGGGGTCGATGCTCAGTACTACGCCGGCCTGGCTGGCGATCTGGTTGAGGGTGCTGGCCAGGGGCGCTGCCGGCAACTGGTAACTGCGCACGGCGGTGTTGTCTGCGGCGAGGGCCGGCAGGCTGGCAAAGGCCATGGCGGCAGCCAATAGCGTAGGGCGGAACAGGTTGATGGCGGACTTCGACATTGCGAGCGGCTCCCAAGCAGGAATTAATCTCAATGCCCCTATGCCGAAGCAAAATCGAAAAGTGATAGAGCGGCTGAAAGTTTTTTTCGGCAGCCGTTTTCTCAGGGTTTTTCCGCCACTGGCGCAGGCACTACGCGCACCCACCAGGCGGCGCGGCGCTGGATTTGCACCGGCAGGCTGGGCGGCAAGGCGGCCAGAGCCAGGTCGGTGTTGTTCAGCGGGAAGCTGCCGCTGATGCGCAGGTCGGCTACCTGTGGATCGACGTTGAGGAAGCCGCGGCGGTAGTCGCCCAGTTGTTCCAGCAACTCGGCCAGACGGATGTTTTCCACCACCAGCATGCCGTGGGCCCAGGCATCCGCCGTGGGCGAGGCGGGGCGCACATCGCCGAGGGCGCGTTGCGCCATCAACACCTGCTGGCCTTCGCTGATGATGCGTTCGCCTTCGACGTCGGCGGGGTGCGCCGCCACGGCCGATTGCAGCACGATCAAGCGGGTGCCGGCCGTTTCATGGCGCACCAGGAAGCGTGTGCCGAGGGCGCGCAGCTCGCCATCGTCGGTGGCGACGATAAAAGGCCGGGCGTCGCCATGGGCGGTTTCCACGAGGATTTCGCCGCTGCGCAGGAAGATCCGCCGCTGCTGCGGGTTGAAGTCGATATCCAGGGCGCTGCGGCTGTTCAGGCGCACCTTGGTGTGGTCGGGCAGCTCCAGGTCACGCTGTTCGCCGGGGGCGGTGCGTGCATCCGCCAGCCAGTCGCCGAGGGGCCGCTGTTGTTGCGCCAGACCCAGGCCCAGCGCGGCCGCCAGCAGCAGGCCAAGCATGCCGCCGCTGCGCAAGCGGCTTTTACCGGTGCCCGCGGCACTGACCAGCGCGCGGCGGGCTGGCGGGCTGCTGACCTTGGCGAAATGCTGGTCCAGGCCGTTGAGCTGGGCCCAGGCGCGGGCATGTTCGCCATTGGCGGCGTGCCAGAGGTGGAATTCGGCTTTTTCCAGGTCGTTGGCTTCACCGGAGCCCAGGCACAGCTGCCAGCTGATGGCTTCGTCGAGCACCTTGGCGCAAACGCTGCTGCGGTTCATGTTGGCTCGCCATACAGGGCGATGTAGCACTGGCGCAGGCCCTGGGCCAGGTATTGGCGCACGCGTGGCACCGATACGCCCAGGCGTTCGGCGATTTCGGCGTGGCCCAGGTTGTCGATGCGGCTGTGCAGAAACGCGGCGCGGGCGTTGCTGGACAGGGTGCCGAGCATGCGGTCGATGGCGCGCAGCGATTCCAGCACCAGCGCCTGTTCTTCGATATCGGGGTGAACGTGTTCCGGCAGCGCCGACAGTTCGTCGAGGTAGGTGCGTTCCAGCGCGCTGCGGCGGAAGTAGTCGATCAGCAGACCTTTGGCGATGGTGGTCAACAGCGCACGGGGTTCGCGCAGGCTGAGGGGGTCGGATTTGCTCAGAATCCGCACAAAGGTGTCCTGGCTGAGGTCTTCTGCGCGGTGCGGGCAGCTCAGGCTTTTGCGCAGCCAGCCGAGCAGCCAATCGCGATGATCGCGATACAGCACGCCCGCCAACTCGTGGTTTGTGGAGTCCCCAACCGACACAGCAATCTCCGCCATTCAGCGAATAATGTTAGAAACATATCGAGAATTATTCGCATATGATTGCAGAGAGTGGCATATCGCCGCAATTGCAGACTGTCGGTTTATTGCGGCGATGGCCGGGTTTGCCTCAAAACCCCGGGCGTTGCTGCCGGCGCTGCCAGCGCGACAGGGCGTCGGCCAGCAATGCCGGGCTATCCAAACCTTGTTTGCGCGCCCGGCTGAAGAGGATCAAGGCCAGTTCGGCAGTCACCAGGGCATCGGCGCTGGCGTGGTGGCGTTGCTGCACCTGCAGACCGAAATGCGCGGTCCAGTCGTCCAGGCCGGCCTGGCGCAGGGTGATTTCCGGGCACAGCAGCGGTGCCAGATCGGCCACATCGAGAAAGCGGTGTTGCAGGCTGTAGCCCAGGTCGTCCTTCAGCGCCTTGCCGAGCATGTGCTGGTCGAACGGGGCGTGAAAGGCCAGTAGCGGGCTGTCCCCGACAAACTGCATAAACGCCAGCAGCGCCTCGCCGGGCGCTTGCCCGGCAGCGGACTCACTGGGCGCGATGCCATGGATCAGCACGCTGGCGCTGAGTTTTGGCGTGCTGCGCTGCAAGGTGCATTCGAATTGCTGGGCCAGGTCGATGGCAGCGTCGTCGATCACCACCGCGCCGATGGACAGCAACTGATCGCGCTGCATATTCAGCCCGCTGGTTTCCAGGTCGAGCACCACAAAGCGCTGTTGGCGCAGCGCCAGTTCGCTCCACGGAGCGGGCCCGGGCAACTGCTCGCAGGCCTCGCGCAGTGGCCCGTCGATGGGCGTGGCGGGGCGGCGGCGTAGCCAGTCAAATGGCTTCAAGCGCGGTCCTCATAGTTGATAGCGCAGCGCCAGGCTGCTTTGCAGGCGCTGCGCCTGGCGGAACGACTCGCGCAGAATGCGTCGGTCGAGGTGGTTGAGGCTGTCCGGGTCGAGGCGGTTGGAGTAGCGCTGTTGCTGGCGGGCCTGCTGCTGGTGCTGCTGCATACGGGTTTGCTGAATAAAATGGTAGGCCTCTTCATAGGCGGCGCCATCCAGCGGGTCGATCACCTCTTTGGCGATCAGCTCGCGCAGGCGCTGCAAGGTGTTGCCGGCGCTGATGCCATGGGCCAGGGCCAGCAGGCGAGCACCGTCGACGAAGGGCGTGAGGCCCTGCACTTTCAGGTCCAGGGTGTGTTTTTCGCTGCCGCTGCGGGCCACCACAAAGTCGCGAAAGCGCCCCACCGGCGGGCGGTTGCGCAGGGCATTGGCGGCCATCAGGCGTTGGAAGATCTGGTTGTCAGCGACCTCGACGAGAATCTGCTGACGCAAATGCTCGCAGCCTTCCACCGGTCCCCACACCGCCCGCAGGTCGAAGTAGATGCTCGAGCCCAGCAGGTTTTCCGGGCTCGCATCGCGGATAAAACTGCTGAAGCGCCGCGACCATTCCAGCCGCGACAAGCACAACTGCGGGTTGCTGGCCATGATCCCGCCTTTGCACAGGCTGAAGCCGCATTTATCCAAACTGTGGTTGATGCGTTCGGCCAGGGGCAACAGCTTGCCGCGCTTCAGCGCTGCGTCGGCGGCATCGCTGGCTTCGAACAGCATGCCGTTGTCCTGGTCGGTATGCAGGGTTTGCTCGCGGCGGCCTTCGCTGCCAAAGCACAGCCAGGTAAAGGCCACGCCGGGGTCGCCAAGCTGCTCGATGCTCAGCTCGATCACCCGGCTGACGGTGTGGTCGTTGAGCAGGGTGATGATCTGGGTGATCTGCGTCGACGAGGCACCATGGGCCAGCATGCGTTCCACCAGCTGGTGGATGTCGTTGCGCAGCGCCACCAGGGTTTCCAGTTTGTTGGCGTGGCTGATGGTGCGCGCCAGGTGTACCAGATCGACGCGCTGCAGGGAAAACAGATCGCGCTCGGACACCACCCCACGCAGCTGGCCGTCTTCCACCAGGCAGACATGGGCGATATGCCGCTCGGTCATGGCGATGGCGGCATCGAAGGCGCTGGCCTTGCAGGGCAGATGGAATGGATTGGCGATCATCACGCTGGCAATCGGCGCGTTGAGGTTGTCACCGCCCTCGGCCACCACCGAACGCAGATCGCGCAGGGTGAAAATGCCGGTGGGTCGCTGAGCGTCATCGACGATGACGATGCTACCCACCTGTTGCTCATGCATCAGGCGCACGGCGGCGCTGATCGGCGTGGCGGCGCTACAGGTCACCGGTTGGCGCATGGCCAGTTCGCGCAGCGGGGTGTCCAGGGAATACTGCGCCCCGAGGGTCGCCACGGCCTGGCGCTGCACCTGTTGGTTGACCTGATCGAGCAGGCTGCTGACCCCACGCAAGGCGAAGTCGCGAAATGGCGGCGAGAGGGCGAACACCTTGATAAAAGCTTCTTTGGCCAGCAGCAGGCAGAAGGTGTCTTCGCCGGCCAGGTGTTCGGTGCGGGTGGCGCGCTCGCCCAGCAGGGCGGCGAGGGGGAAGCATTCGCCGGTGGTGATTTCGAAGGTGGTTTCCGTGCCGCGTCGCGCCGTGTGCGGCCGCTCGCCGACCACCAGGCCCTGCTTGACGATATAGAAGTGCTGCACCGGCCCGCCGCTGGGTTTGAGAATGCTCTCGCCGGCGCTGTAAAAGCGCAGCTGGCAGTTCTCCAACAGGTAGCCCAGGTGGGCGTTTTCCATTTGATTGAAGGGCGGAAATTTTTGCAGAAACTCCATCAGGCCATGGATATTCTGCTGCACCGCCACCTTGCCCGCCTGGGCGAATTCATTGGCCTTGCTCATTACGCTGCGTCCGGAGCTGGGTCGAAAGCCCATAGTCCGGGGAATCGGCGGTAGGGCACATACGACCTAAGTGTAGGTTTCAGGTGCCGCCGTTGCCCACGCCGATAAATTTCTTCTTGGCATCGCTGGTGCCCCAGCTGGCACCAATGGACCAGGTGGAATCAAAACGCTCTTCAATCTCCCCGCTCTCGAAGGTTTCAGCTTGTGCCGGCAGGGCTGCGGCGAACGCTAAGACCGGTGCCAAGGCATGTTGATGTGCGGCGTTCTGCCGCGAAATTCTGGATTCCAGCCTTCGCTGGAATGACGATGACCTGGCCAAAAACCTCCGTCATTCCAGCGCAGGCTGGAATCCAGAATCTTGAGTGGACTGCTATATCCCCACAGCCCCCATCACCGGGGCATCTCAGGGATTTGCCACGGCCAAAACAAACTTCGTCAATCAAGCAGATTTAGTGGTGCAATTTCAGCAATAAAATGCCAATTCGCTGTGATCGTGTTTGCCTGTTTTTTGCCTTTGGCGGTCATTTCCGGTAGGGTAGCCCGCTGCCTGACCCCCGTATGACCCCTGATTCTGCTTTTGGGCGCGCCCCTCTTTTGCGCCCTTTTCCTGGTGTGGCCCTGCCCACGCTGCTGCGAGTCGCCCTGCGCGACTCATCTTGTGGAGCCTGCTTGGCTCTTGATGTATGGAGACTGACGATGAAGTCCATCACCACCCTGGCGGGTGTCGTGAGCCTTGGCTTATGCACCTTGTCGCTACCGGCACTGGCCGCACCGAAATGCGAGCTGGACCGGCCAGTAAAATTCGGCGGGATGAATTGGGAGACCAACCTGATCATCACCGAGATCGAACGGTTCATCATCACCGAAGGCTACGGCTGCAAAACCGAAGTCGAGTCCGGTGAAACCCTGACCATGCTTGCTGCCATGCAGCGTGGCGATGTCGATGTAAACGCCGAGATCTGGGCCACCACCATCGGTGTGCCATGGGAAAAAGCCGTTGCCGGCGGCAAGGTCAAAGCCCTCGGAACGGTGTTTGAAGGCACTGAAGGTTGGTATATCCCGCGCTATGTGGCCGAACGCTTTCCCGAGCTGAAAAGCGCCGCCGACCTGCCCAAATTCAAAGACCAGTTCGCCGATGCCGAAGAGCCCGAGAAGGGCCGTTTCTACAACTGTCCGGCCGGCTGGAGCTGTGGCGTAAGCACTGCCAATCTGTTCAAGGCGTTGAAGCTGGACGACAGCTTCACCCTGTTCGGTCCCGGCACCGGTGCCGCGCAAAAAGCCGCGATCACCTCGGCCTACAAACGCAAACGCAATATCGTTTTCTACTACTGGCAACCGACCACCGTGGTCGGCCAACTGGACCTGGTCAAACTCGACCTGCCGCCAGTGGATGCTGAGGCTGCCGCGTGCAACACGCTGCCCACCTGCGCCAATCCCAAGCCCACCGGCTACCCGCCGACCCAAGTGCTCACCGGCGTGAACACCCGGTTCAGTGAACAAGCGCCACAGTTGGCGAGTTTTCTGAGCAAGGTGGCGATCTCCCCCGACCAGCTCAACGCCTTGCTGTCCTGGTACGAGGAAGAAGGCGCGGAGCCTGAAGAAGCCGCCCAGCGCTTTCTCACTCAGCATCCGGAAGTCTGGAGCCAATGGCTGCCGCCGGCCGTTGCCGAGCAGGTCAAGCAAGCCTTGTAGTCGTCCAGTCGGCCCAGCCGCTCTGGAGTGACTGGGCCGCTTAGAAAACGGTGATTTATGTTTCCCGAGTTATTTCCCGCGCGTGATATGCGCCAGGCCATCGATGCCTTTGTCGAGCAGTTGGTGGTGCGTTACGCCGATGTTCTCGAATCCCTTTCCAAACCGTTTCTGCAGCTGCTGGTGTGGCTGGAACACCTGCTACGCGTGGCACCCTGGTGGTCCATCGTGCTGGCGGTGTTTGTGCTGTGCCTGGCGGTCAGTCGCCGGCTGTTGCTGAGTATCGGCATGGCCGCGCTGCTGTGTGTCATCGGCCTGGTGGGCTTGTGGGATCGCGGCATGCAAACCCTGGCGCTGATGATCATGGCCACCGGGCTGTCGGTGCTGGTGGGTATTCCCCTGGGCATCTTTATGGGCCGGGTGAACTGGGCCAGACGCCTGCTGACCCCGGCGTTGGATGTGATGCAAACCATGCCCAGCTTTGTGTACCTGATTCCGGTGGTGATGCTGTTCGGCCTGGGCAAGATTCCGGCGATTATTGCCACGGTGATCTACGCCGTGCCGCCGGTGATTCGCCTTACCGAGCTGGGTATCCGCATGGTCGATGAAGACGTGTTGGAGGCTTCTCGCGCCTTTGGTGCCAATCCGCGTCAGCAATTGTTCGGTGTGCAGCTGCCGCTGGCGCTGCCGAACATCATGGCCGGGATCAATCAGACCACCATGATGGCGCTGTCGATGGTGGTGGTCGCGTCGATGATCGGTGCCCGTGGTCTGGGGCAGGAAGTGCTGCTGGGGATCAACCAGCTGGAGGTCGGTCGCGGCTTGTTGGCGGGGATTTCCATCGTCGCCCTGGCGATTATTTTCGACCGCATCACCCAGGCTTACGGCCAGCGTCAGCAAGGAGTCCAGCAATGAGCAAGATTGAAATCCGTGGCATCTACAAGATTTTCGGCGCGCACGAAAAAGCCTGCCTGGAAGCGGTGCAGGGCGGCATGAGCAAGGATGAGCTGTTAGGCCGCAATGGCCACACCCTCGGCTTGCGCGATATCAGCCTGAGCATCGAGGCGGGCAGCATCTACGTGATCATGGGGCTGTCGGGGTCGGGCAAGTCCACCCTGATCCGCCACTTCAACCGCCTGATCGAACCCACGGCGGGGCAGATTCTGGTGGACGGCAAAGACGTCATGGCCCTTAACCCACGCGAGTTGCAGCAGTTCCGCCAGCGCACCATGAGCATGGTGTTCCAACGCTTCGGCCTGTTCCCCCACCGCAACGTGCTGGACAACGCCGCCTACGGTTTGCAGGTGCAGGGCATGCCCAAGGCCGAGCGCGAAGCCAAGGCGCGGCATTGGCTGGAGCAGGTGGGGTTGAGCGGTTTTGAAAAGCAGTTTCCGCGGCAACTGTCCGGCGGTATGCAGCAGCGCGTTGGCCTGGCCCGCGCCTTGGCTACCGATGCCGATATCCTGCTGATGGACGAAGCCTTCTCGGCGCTCGATCCGTTGATCCGCCGCGAGATGCAGGACCAATTGCTGGCGCTGCAAGCCAAGCTGAACAAGACCATCGTGTTTATCACCCACGACCTCGATGAGGCCCTGCGCCTGGGCAATCGCATCGCCATTCTGAAAGACGGCGAGCTGGTGCAGGAGGGCGCGCCGGAAGACATTCTGCTCAACCCGGCCAACGACTACGTGCAGGCGTTTCTGCAGGACGTGAATCGCGGCAAGGTGCTGACCGCCTCCCATGCCTTGAGCGAGCGCAAGGCATTGACCCTCACCACCCGTACCCAGCCTGCCCGGGCGCTGGAGCGTTTGCAGGAGCGCGCGTTTGATTACGCGCCGGTGCTGGATGGCCGCAACCTGCGTGGCGTGCTGACGCATGGCGCGGCACAGCGCGCGCTGGAAGCTGGAGCGCGGGATATTTCTGCTTACCTGGATGACGTGGCCTCGGTGCCGGCCAGCACCGGGCTCGACGAGGTGCTGGGGCAGCTGTTGCGTGAGCCGCAGCCAGTGGCGGTGACCGGTGATGACGGCGAGTTTGTTGGCTGGTTGTCGCGCAGGAAGGTGGTGCAGTTGGTTACGCCTGCGCTGGATTCGGCGGCCTGACTGCGTCCCCGTAGGAGCAGCTTCAGCCGCGATGCTCTTGGAATATCAAAAGTATCGCGGCTGAAGCCGCTCCTACAGGGGATATGCGTGCCCATAAAAAACCGCCCCGAAGGGCGGTTTTTTGGTGTCGCTGAAACGACCGCTTACGGCAGGGTGAACAGCACCTTCACCTTGTCGTTTACGGCTGCTTTGTCGACATAGCCAATCGCATCGGCTTCGGCACCGACCTTGGCGACCACGGCGGCGTCATCAGCCACGCTTGGCAGCGGTTGGCCCTTGCCGGTGAACACCAGGCCCGACCAGTAGGACTTCAGCTGCGACTCGTTTTTGCTCGCCACGGCGCTGTAGAACTTGTCCTTGGTGGGGTTCCAGTCTTTCTGGTCGACGCCCTTGAGGGACTTGTCCTTACCGAGAAAGATGTTGGCCACGTCGGATTGGGTCGGCGCGGCGCTGGCGCCGGCATTGACGATCACGGCCACTTCGGCCTGGGCGGTGGTGGCGATGGCCACCAGGGTGCAGGCACTGAGAGCGCTGATTACGAACTTCATGGGGGCTCTCCTTAGAATACGAAGTCAACACCGACGCTGATGATGTCACCGTCGTAGTTGCGCGAAGGAGTGCCAGCCAGGCCGTTAGTGGCCGAGTACACCGCGTGGTTGTAGCTTTCCTGGGCTTTTTCGACGAACACGCCGTTGTAGCCGTTGCCACTGGTGTCTACGCGTTTGTATTCGCTTTTGAGGATCACGGTCGGGGTCACGTTGTAGTTCAGGCCATAGGTCCAGGAGGTCTGGCGGCCGTCGTCTTCGTCCAGTTGGGCGTAGGTGACGTGGGCCAGGAAGTCGCCGAAGCGGCGGCCACCCATCAGGTAGAACGCGTCGGTGCTGCCCTGGTCATCGGCTTCGATGATGCGGCTGGTCCACTCGTTGGCGGTCAGCCAGGTACCGTTGTCGTACTGGTAGCCAATGGAGGTGAACTTGCCTTTCTGGTCATCCAGCTGGTTCAGCGGGATGGTGGTGGTGGTGCGGAACGGGGTGGTTACGCGAGCGGTGATATCGGTGTTGATATCAGCCTCGGTATAGCCCACGCGCACGGTACCGAAGTCATTGGTGGCGAGGCTGACGTTGGCGGCGAAAATCTTCTTGTAGTCGATGTCGTAGAGCTCATCGGCGGCGAAGATATTGCGGTTTACCGCTTGGCCACCAGCGACCTGGAAGGCCACCGAGCCAAAGGACAGCGGCAGGGTGTAGATGGCGTCAGCGCCTTCGTAGTTGCTTACCTGAACCTGGCTGTAAACCTCGTCCGGCAGACGCAGCCACGGGTAGGTGAAGCCCACGTCGAGGGTTTCCGAGTACATGTACACCGGGCTGCGCAGGCGGCCAGTACGCAGCATCAGGCCGTCGGTGGCCTGCCAGGACAGGTAGGCCCACTCCAGGTTGGCTTTCCAGTTGTCCTGCTCAGGCTTGGCAGTGGCCTGCACGGTAACGCCGACGGTGTCGGTGAGGCCGTACTGGAACTGGCCGCCGAGCTTGGACAGCTGGTCGCCGCGCCAGGAATCGTTGGTCTGGCCGTTCACGCCGTAGCTACGGCCGTCGTCTTCGCCGCCCAGGTGGGTGATGCCGGCGGTGCCGAAACCATTGAAGCGGTATTCGCCCTGGTCAAGGGCGAACGCCGACGAACTCGCTAGGCAGGCAGCGAGGGTGAGTACTCGAAGTTGGATCATTCTGGTGCTCTCGTGTTAAACGCGGAATTGGGCCGTAGCGGCGCGCAAATGGTCCCCGGTGCTGACCAGTTGTTCGCCAAGGCGTGCGGTCGCATCGGCCCCGTGTGTGGTTGCTTGCGTATCCTTCTGCAACACTTCTGTGTCTTTCTGAATCGAGTTGGACAGGCCGATCTGCTCCTGGGTGAACTGGGCGATCCCGGCATTCAACTCGTCAATCTGGCGAACGGCCTGGGCAATGGCTTCCAGGGTCTGGGTGGCGGTGACCGAGCGTTCGATGCTGGCTTGGGCCTTTTCCCCGTTCAGGGTCATTACGTTCAGCACGCCGTTGGCACTGCTTTGCAGGCGCTGAATGATGTTCTGGATTTCGGCGGTGGAGGCGGCGGTCTTTTGCGCCAGGTTGCGCACCTCATCGGCGACCACGGCAAAACCACGTCCTTGCTCGCCGGCCCGGGCGGCTTCGATGGCCGCGTTAAGGGCCAACAGATTGGTCTGTTCGGCAATGCTGCGGATCACGGTAAGCACCGAGCCGACTTGCTGGGTTTCTTCTTCCAGCTGCTCCATGGCCTGCACCGCTCCCATCACGCTGCTGCCCAGGTCGCTGATGCTGGAGGACAGGCTGCCTATGTTCTGCCGTGCGCTTTCGGCCTGCTTGGAGGCGGCACCGGCTTCCTGCGAAGCCTGTTGCGAGCGCTGCGCGACCTCCTGAATGCTACCGGTCATGGTGGCGATATCGCGGCTGATGGAGTCGGTGTGGCCCTGTTGCGAGCGGGCGTTTTCTTCGGCGCCCTGAGTCAGCCGGTACAGCTCCTTGGACATGCCCCCCAGCGGGCTGGCGGCATCGACAATCTGGCGGATGGTGCCCTGCAGTTTGTCGAGGAAGCCGTTGAACAGTTTGATCATCGCGCCGATTTCGTCGCTGGTTTCGACGTTTACCCGGCGGGTCAGGTCGCCGTCGCCGCTGGCGATGGCTTTCAACGAATCGATCACGCCGTGGATATTGCTCATCACGCTGCGGATCACCATCACCGAGCCGATGCTCACCAGCAGGATCAGGGCGATGCTCAGGCCATAACCGACGCGGGTGGTGGTGGCGTTGTCGGTGCGGGTTTGCGCCAGGCTGGTCTGGAAGTCGTCATAGGCGTGGCTGCGAAATTGTTCGCCGGCCTTTTGCGCCGCTTGCAGGTCGGTGGCCATGCGGTCGAGGTTGGGGCGCAGGTCTTCAAAGGCGGTGCCTTTGAGCAGTTGTTCGGTGGCCGAGAAGGCGTTGTCGGCGTAGCCCTTTACCGCGCTGGTCCAGGCGCGCAGTTCTTCGCCGCGTTGCGGCTGGTCCTTGGTCAGGGTTTGCAGGGCTTGCTGTTTGCTATTGATCTCATCGAGCACCTTGCGGGCATCGTTGAGGGTTTCCATTTCGCCAGCGGCAACGGCGCTGTTGAGCAGGCCGGGAATACGCGAGAACTGGAAGATCACCGCATCGGCGTTTTCCAGGGTCGGATAACTCTGTTTCTCCAGAGCCACCAGGCGGGTGTCGTTATTGCTCAGCTGCACCCCGGTGTAGATCACGAACAGCAATAGGCCGATGAGCGCCACGGCGGGCGGCAGCGAAAGCTTGAGGGTCAGCGACATATTTTTGAACATGGACAGATTTTTCCCGACTGCGCAGATGGCAAAAGTAAACGAATGATACGTTTTCTCTTTTATTGGTCACGAGTTGACCATTGTATCGACTGGTTCACAGTTTTTATCGGCCATTAATCGGGTAACTGTAATTTTCAACAGATCCGCTGGTCAGGTTGTCTGTAGGGCTTTTCAGTTTAATTTATAGGGGTGATGTCAAATGGCCGCCATCTCCTGTGAACGTCCATAAAAAAACGCCCCGAAGGGCGTTTTTTAAATTCCGCTAGCGCGGTGAATTACAGGCCGTTTTTGGCTTTGAATTCACGACGACGACGGTGCAGAACCGGCTCGGTGTAGCCGTTCGGTTGCTTGGCACCTTCGATCACCAGCTCCAGGGCAGCCTGGAATGCGATGTTGTTATCGAAGTCTGGAGCCAGTGGACGGTACAGCGGGTCGTTGGCGTTCTGACGGTCAACCACCGGGGCCATGCGTTTCAGGCTGGCCACGATCTGCTCTTCGCTGGCGATGCCATGACGCAGCCAGTTGGCCAGCAGCTGGCTGGAGATACGCAGGGTGGCGCGGTCTTCCATCAGGCCGACGTCGTTGATGTCCGGCACCTTCGAGCAGCCGACGCCCTGGTCGATCCAGCGCACTACATAACCCAGGATGCCCTGCGAGTTGTTGTCCAGTTCGTTCTGGATTTCGTCTGCAGACCAGTTGGTGTTGGCAGCCAGCGGGATGCTCAGAATGTCGTTGATCGAAGCACGGGCACGCTTGGCCAGTTCGGCCTGACGGGCGAACACGTCAACCTTGTGGTAGTGCAGGGCGTGCAGGGCTGCGGCGGTAGGCGACGGTACCCAGGCGGTGTTGGCCCCGGCCAGTGGGTGAGCGATTTTCTGCTCAAGCATGCCGGCCATCAGGTCGGGCATGGCCCACATGCCTTTACCGATCTGCGCGCGACCTTGCAGGCCGGTGGCCAGGCCGATATCGACGTTCCAGTTCTCGTAGGCAGCGATCCACTTCTCGGACTTCATGGCCGCTTTGCGCACAACGGCACCGGCTTCCATCGAGGTGTGAATTTCGTCGCCGGTACGGTCGAGGAAGCCGGTGTTGATAAACACCACGCGCTCGCTGGCGGCTTTGATGCACGCCTTGAGGTTGACGGTGGTGCGGCGCTCTTCGTCCATGATGCCGACTTTCAGGGTATTGCGCGGCAAGCCCAGAACGTCTTCAACGCGGCTGAAGATTTCGCTGGTGAAAGCGACTTCTTCCGGGCCGTGCATTTTCGGTTTAACGATATACACCGAGCCGGTACGGGTGTTCTTGCGGCTGGTGTTGCCGTTGAGGTTGTGCACCGCGATCAGGCTGGTGAACAACGCATCCTGAATGCCTTCGGGAATTTCGTTGCCTTGGGCATCGAGAATCGCCGGGTTGGTCATCAGGTGGCCAACGTTACGCACGAACAGCAGGCTGCGACCGTGCAGGGTCAACTCGCTGCCATCCACTTTGGTGTAGACGCGATCGGGGTTCATGGTACGGGTGAAGGTGGTGCCACCCTTGGCCACTTCTTCAGACAGGTCGCCCTTCATCAGGCCGAGCCAGTTGCGGTAGATCACGGTTTTGTCGTCCGCATCGACGGCAGCTACCGAGTCTTCGCAGTCCATGATGGTGGTCAGCGCTGCTTCCATCAGTACGTCTTTGACGCCGGCGGCATCGGTCTGGCCGATGGGGCTGGCGGCGTCGATCTGGATTTCGAAGTGCAGGCCGTTGTGCTTGAGCAGCACTGCAACCGGGGCGTTGGCCGGGCCCTGGAAGCCGATCAGTTGGGCGTCGTCGCGCAGGCCGGTGTTGCTGCCGCCTTTGAGGCCGACCACCAGTTTGCCGTCGATGATTTTGTACGCGGTGGAATCGACGTGGGAGCCAGCAGCCAGTGGCGCGGCTTCGTCGAGGAAGGCACGGGCGAAGGCGATAACCTTGTCACCACGAACCTTGTTGTAACCCTTGCCTTTCTCGGCACCGCCTTCCTCGCTGATCGCGTCGGTGCCATACAGGGCATCGTAGAGCGAACCCCAGCGGGCGTTGGAAGCGTTGAGGGCGAAACGGGCGTTCATCACCGGCACTACCAGCTGTGGGCCGGCCATGTGGGCGATTTCTTCGTCGACGTTTTGCGTAGTGGCTTGGAAATCTGCGACTTCTGGCAGCAGGTAACCAATTTCTTCCAGGAAGGCTTTGTAAGCCACGGCGTCATGCGCCTGGCCAGCACGTGCCTGGTGCCAGGCATCGATCTTGGCCTGGAAGTCGTCACGTTTGGCGAGTAGTGCTTGGTTCTTCGGTGCGAGGTCTTGGATGACGCTTTGCGCGCCTTCCCAGAACTGCTCGGCAGAAATCCCGGTACCGGGGATGGCTTCGTTGTTTACGAAGTCGAACAGGACTTTGGCGACCTGCAGGCCACCGACTTGAACGCGCTCAGTCATTACTTGCCTCTCTGCTCAGCTCTTAGCTGTA
Source organism: Pseudomonas sp. TE3786 (assembly GCF_054057335.1). Taxonomy (NCBI): domain Bacteria; kingdom Pseudomonadati; phylum Pseudomonadota; class Gammaproteobacteria; order Pseudomonadales; family Pseudomonadaceae; genus Pseudomonas; species Pseudomonas sp. TE3786. The sequence continues at coordinate 105,608 of NZ_JBSRZF010000011.1, read as the reverse complement.
CTCAATAGCTCACTGCGGATAGCCCTGTACGGACCCGGCGTTGGCCGTCTTGTAGTCCGTGGCGCGGCATACTACATCATGATCGGGTGAAAATCAGCGGGCGCGCGTCGAACCGCGACCGGGCTAGGGCCTGGCGGTCACAACGAGGGCGCGGATGTTCTCAAAAAATAGGGCTTTTGTTCCAGAAAAATCTGCGTTTCGTACACGATTTTGTAGTGTTACTACCTGCTTTTTGCCGCCTCGGTAGCGCCCCGCGGCTTTTGCCTATACTGCCGCAACCCCTGATGGAGTGCCGTACATGCCTGTAAATGCTGTTGTCGCCAGTGACCTGGAGGAGCTGGCGCAGTTGTTTGCCGGTTATCTGGATTTCTACCAGGTACCACGACCTGTTGAGGTGATTCGGGAATTTCTTGCCGCTCGTCTGCGCAATGGCGATTCGACCCTGTTATTGGCCCGCGACGCGTCTGGAACGGCCCAAGGCTTCATACAGCTGTACCCGTTTTTGTCCTCGTTGGCCCTGGCGCCAGCGTTTCTGCTCAGTGATTTGTATGTCAGCCCGAACGCGCGCCGCCAAGGCGTCGGTGAGCTGTTGATGAACGCTGCCCGTGCACATGCTGAAGCCACCGGTGCCTGTAGTTTGCAGCTGGAAACGGCGAAAACCAACGTGGCCGGCCAGGCCCTGTATGAAAGCCTGGGGTATGTGAAGGACGAGGTTTATCTGACGTATTGGTTGAGTCTGGCGTAGGGCGAATATCCGCCCGATCCCGCAACCCGCTAAATTTGAGGAGCCACCCCGATGAACCATTTGGTCCTTACCGTGATTGCCGAAGATCAACCTGGCCTGGTGGAAAAGATCGCCAGCTGCATTTCCAGCCACGGTGGCAACTGGCTGGAAAGCCGTATGTCCCGCATGGCCGGGCAGTTTGCCGGGATTCTCAAGGTTAGCGTGCCGGCCGAGGCCCATGCCGAACTGGTGGCGTCGCTGCAGGCGCTCAACGATCAGGGCATTCGCGTGCTGCTGGCGGAAAGCGGCATCGACCCGGTGTGCACCTGGAAGCCGATTCTGCTCGACCTGGTGGGCAATGACCGCCCCGGCATCGTGCGCGATATCACCCGGGTGCTCAGCGAGCTGGAGGTGAACGTGGAAAGCCTGATCACCGACGTGATGCCGGCGCCAATGAGCAGCGAACTGTTATTCCACGCCGAGGCGGTGCTGGCGGTGCCGCTCAGTCTGTCCCTCGACGTATTGCAGGCGCGCCTGGAAACCTTGGCCGACGACCTGATGGTAGAGCTGGCGTTGCGCGCCGACGATTAGGCCGGCGGCAGCTTGCTGCGCTGCAAACTGCGCCAGGCGTCCACGCTATAGATGAGCAGCGCCGCCCAGATAAAGGCGAAGGCGGTCAGGGTGCTGGTGCTCAGGTGTTCGCCAAATAGCAGGGTGGCCTGCAGCAGCACCAGTGTTGGTGCCACGTACTGCAGAAAGCCCAACGCGGCATAGGGCAGGTGCCGCGCGGCGGCGTTGAAACAGAGCAGCGGCACCAGCGTGACCGGCCCGGCGGCTGCCACCCAGAGCCATTGGCTGCTGTTCCAGAATTCCGGTTGCCGGCTCATCGAATCGGGGTTAAGCAGCAACCAGCCGATGGCAAACGGCACCAGCATCCAGGTTTCCACCACCAGCCCCGGTAACGCCGCCACCGGTGCCTGTTTGCGGATCAAGCCGTAGAAGGCGAACGACAACGCCAGCATCAGCGAAATCCACGGCACATGCCCGGCCAGCCACAGCTGCTGCGCCACGCCGATACTGGCCAGAATCACCGCCAGCCACTGCAGGCGGCGCAAGCGCTCGCCGAGCAGGAGCATGCCCAGCAGCACATTGATCAGCGGGTTGATGTAGTAGCCGAGGCTGGCATCGAGCATATGGCCGTTGTTTACCGCCCAGACATAGGTCAGCCAGTTGACCGCGATCAGCGCGCCGCTGGTCACCAACACGGCGAAGCGGCGCGGGTTGCTGCGCAGATCACTGAGCCAGCGCGGATGTTTCCAGACCAATAGCAGCAAGGCGCCGAACAGTGCCGACCAGAGTACGCGGTGAACGATGATTTCCAGCGCCGGCACGTTGGCGATGGCTTTGAAATACAGCGGGAACAGGCCCCAGATGGTGTACGCGGAAATACCGAGCAGATACCCGCGGCGCGGGTTGGCGGCTTGCATAGAAAACCTCGACTGACTGGTCGGCCATTCTAGGGCTGCCGGCCAGTGGGCTCCAGGCACACTTGCAGCTGATTTGGTCAGAACAGTCGCAGCGGTTCTTCCTGCAAGGCCGACAGTTGCTCGCGCAACACCAGAATCTGTTCGCCCCAGTAACGCTCGGTGCCGAACCAGGGAAAGCTCATGGGGAACGCCGGGTCATCCCAGCGCCGCGCCAGCCAGGCGCTGTAATGCATCAAGCGCAGGGTGCGCAGGGCTTCGATCAGGGGCAGCTGGCTGGGGTTGAAGTCGTGGAATTCCTGATAGCCGTCCACCAGTTCGGCCAGTTGCCCCAGGCGTTCCTGGCGGTCGCCGGCCAGCATCATCCACAGGTCCTGTACGGCCGGGCCCATGCGGCAGTCGTCGAGGTCGACGATATGGAACACCTCGTCGCGGCACATCATGTTGCCGGGGTGGCAATCGCCGTGCATGCGGATGGCTTTGTAGGGCGTGGTGGCGTACAGGTCTTCCACCCGTTTCAGCGCATCGCGGGCCACCGACTCGTAGGCAGGCAGCAGGCTTTTCGGGATAAAGCCGCCTTCCAACAGGGTGGCCAGCGACTCATGGCCGAAGCTCTGGATGGTCAGCTCGGCACGATGGGCAAAGGGTTTGCTGGCACCCACGGCATGCAGACGGCCGAGCAATTGGCCGAGGCGATAGAGCTGATCGAGATTGCCCGGCTCCGGCGCGCGGCCGCCACGGCGGGGAAACAGGGTGAAACGGAAGCCCTGGTGTTCAAACAGGGTTTTGTCGTTGTGCACCAGGGGGGCCACCACCGGCACTTCGCAGTCGGCGAGCTCGGCGGTAAAGGCGTGCTCTTCGAGAATCGCCGCATCGCTCCAGCGCGCCGGGCGGTAGAACTTGGCAATCAGCGGCTGGCTGTCTTCGATGCCCACCTGATACACGCGATTTTCGTAGCTGTTGAGCGCCATGACGCGGGCGTCGCTGAGAAACCCGATGCTTTCAACGGCGTCGAGAACCAGGTCGGGCGTAAGGTCGGCAAACGGGTGGCTCATGGCGCGTTCCTGGCAGGTGGGGCGCCAGTGTACGCCCAGAAGCCGCGCCTGCGGGGCACCACGCGGTATTCAGGGTGTTTCGCCGGGTTTCGGCGTACGTGCCAGGCAGTAAATGTCCACCCGCCGGGCACCGGCCTTTTTCAGCAGGCGCGCCAGGCTGTTGGCGGTGGCACCGGTGGTCAGCACATCGTCCACCAGCGCCAGGTGGCGGCCGGCGACCAGATTGGGGTCGCGCAGGGCAAAGGCCCGGCGCAGGTTGCGCTGGCGGGCGGCAGCGTCGAGATCCTGCTGGGCGCTGGTTTCCCGTTCGCGGTAGAGCAGGCGAGGGTTTACCGCGAGCTGCAACGGCGAGCCTAACCAGTCGGCAAGCATCCCGGCCTGGTTGAACCCGCGCTGGCGTAAACGCTGCTTGCCCAGTGGCACCGGCAGCAACAGCTCGTGGCGCGCCAGGCCCTGGGCGAAAGCGTTTTGCAGATGGTGTGACAAAAGCTCCCCCAGCAGACGTCCCAAAGGCCACTTGCCGTGGTGCTTGAAGCGGGTGATCAGGGTGTCGATGGGAAAGCCGTAGTGCCAGGGCGCCTGCACCTGATCGAAATGGGGAGGGGTGATCTGGCATTCGCCGCAGATCTGGCCCTCTACCGGCAAAGGCAGCGCGCAGATCCGGCAATGAGCCTCGAGCCAGGGCAGCTCGGCTTCACAGGGGCGGCAGATAGGTCTCGGGTTAGCCGTCGGCTGATCACACAATAAACACGATTGGTTAATATTTAACCAGTTGTAAACCTGTATCCATCGATCGGGTTGACAGCGCATTTCGCTTCCTTAACTATGCCGAACATCCATACCGCGCTTGTGGGCTTTACTTTTTTTCGCCCCGCGCACGACTCCAAGAAGGATTGCCAGATGAGCGCCACCACCTCTCCTAACCTGCGTCACGATTGGTCCCTTGCTGAGGTTAAGGCGCTTTTTCAACAGCCCTTCAACGACCTGTTGTTCCAGGCCCAGACCGTGCACCGCGCACATTTCGATGCCAACCGCGTGCAGGTCTCGACCCTGCTGTCGATCAAAACCGGTGCCTGCCCGGAAGACTGCAAGTACTGCCCGCAATCCGGCCACTACAACACCGGCCTGGATAAGCAAAAACTGATGGAAGTGCAGAAGGTTCTCGAAGCAGCGGCGGAAGCCAAGGCCATCGGTTCCACCCGTTTCTGCATGGGCGCGGCGTGGAAGCACCCGTCGGCCAAAGACATGCCTTACGTGCTGCAGATGGTCAAAGGCGTGAAGGCCCTGGGCCTGGAAACCTGCATGACCCTGGGCAAGCTGGACAAGGAACAGACCAGCGCGCTGGCCGAGGCCGGGCTGGACTACTACAACCACAACCTCGATACCTCGCCGGAGTTCTACGGCAGCATCATCACCACTCGCACTTACAGCGAGCGCCTGCAAACCCTGGCCTATGTGCGCGATGCGGGGATGAAGATCTGCTCCGGTGGCATTCTCGGTATGGGCGAGTCGCTGGATGACCGAGCCGGTCTGCTGATTCAGCTGGCCAACCTGCCGGAGCACCCGGAGTCGGTGCCCATCAATATGTTGGTGAAAGTGCAGGGTACGCCGCTGGCCAATGCCGAAGACGTCGACCCCTTCGACTTTATCCGCATGCTCGCTGTGGCGCGCATCCTTATGCCGCAATCCCATGTACGCCTGTCCGCTGGCCGCGAAGCCATGAACGAGCAGATGCAGGCTCTGGCCTTCTTTGCCGGTGCCAACTCGATTTTCTACGGCGAGAAACTGTTGACCACCGCCAACCCGCAGGCCGACAAAGACATGCTGTTGTTCAGCCGTTTGGGGATCAAACCGGAAGCGCGCGAAGAGCACGCCGACGAAGTGCATCAGGCCGCCATCGAGCAGGCGCTGATCGAGCAGAAGAGCAGCGAGCTGTTCTACGACGCCGCCTCAGCCTGATTGGCCTTTCCCACGCCGCCCGGCTTTGTGCGGGCGGCGCGTTCCATTGCCGAGCTTTGATCCGCCATGAGCTTCGATCTCTCCGCCCGCCTGGCCGCCCGTCGGGCCGACAACCTCTACCGCCATCGCCCGCTGCTGGAAACTCCGCAAGGGCCGCAAGTGGTGGTGGACGGCAAGCCGCTGTTGGCCTTCTGCAATAACGACTACCTGGGCCTGGCCAACCACCCCGAAGTGATCGCTGCCTGGCAAGCCGGTGCCGAGCGCTGGGGCGTGGGCGGCGGTGCCTCCCATCTGGTGATAGGCCACAGCACCCCGCACCATGAGCTGGAAGAAGCCCTGGCCGATCTGACTGGCCGGCCGCGCGCGCTGCTGTTTTCCACCGGCTATATGGCCAATCTCGGTGCTGTGACGGCGCTGGTGGGGCAGGGCGATACAGTGCTGGAAGATCGCCTTAACCACGCTTCATTGTTGGATGCCGGGCTGCTCAGCGGTGCGCGGTTTTCCCGTTATCTGCATAACGATGCCGATAGCTTGTGCCTGCGGATCGCCAAAGCCGAGGGCAGTACCTTGGTGGTGACTGACGGCGTGTTCAGCATGGACGGCGATCTGGCCGACCTGCCGGCCCTGGCCGCTACCTGCAAAACCACCGGCGCCTGGCTGATGGTCGACGACGCCCATGGTTTTGGCCCGCTGGGGGCTAATGGCGGCGGCATCGTCGAGCACTATGGCTTGAGCATGGACGATGTGCCGGTGTTGGTCGGTACCCTGGGCAAGGCCTTCGGCACGGCGGGTGCGTTTGTCGCCGGCAGCGAAGCGTTGATCGAAACCCTGGTGCAGTTCGCCCGGCCCTACATCTATACCACCAGCCAGCCGCCAGCCCTGGCCTGCGCCACCCTGCAGAGCCTCAAGCTGCTACGCAGCGAGCATTGGCGGCGTGAGCACCTGAACAGCCTGATCCGGCAGTTTCGCCGCGGTGCCGAGCAAATCGGCCTGGCGCTGATGGACAGCTTTACCCCGATTCAACCGATTCTGATCGGCGATGCCGGCCGAGCCTTGCGCCTGTCGCAGCTGCTGCGCGAGCGCGGTTTGCTGGTTACCGCCATTCGCCCGCCTACCGTTCCCGCGGGCAGTGCGCGCCTGCGGGTAACGCTATCGGCCGCCCACAGCGAGGCTCAGGTGCAGCAGTTGTTGAATGCCTTGGCCGATTGCTGGCCGTTGCTGGAGCCTGCCGATGCGTAATCGCCTGGTGTTATTGGCCGGCTGGGGCTTGGGCAGTGCCCCGCTCGAGCCGCTGGCCGCCGCCCTGCATGGTCTGGATGAGCGCCTTCGGGTGCAGGTCGAGCCGTTGCCAACCCTGGATTCCGCCGACCCCGCCGACTGGCTGGATGAGCTGGATGCCAATCTGCCGCAGGATTGCTGGTTGGGCGGCTGGTCGCTGGGCGGCATGCTTGCCGCTGAGCTGGCGGCGCGCCGGGGTGATCGCTGCTGCGGACTGCTGACCCTGGCCAGCAACAGCAATTTTGTCGCCAGCAGCCTGTGGCCGCAGGCCATGCCAGCCGACGATTTCGCCAGTTTTCTGCAGGGCTGCACGGAAAACCCGGACACCACCCTGAAACGCTTCAGCCTGCTCTGCGCCCAGGGTGCCCAGGAGTCGCGCAGCCTCGCCCGGCAGTTGGCCGCCGGCGCGCCGCGGGCCAGCGCCAGCAGTCTGTTGCAGGGCTTGCAGGTACTGGCGGCGCTGGATACTCGCGCGGCCATGCAGGCATTTTCCGGCCCGCAGCTGCACCTGTTTGCCGGGGCAGATGCCTTGGTGCCCGCTGAGGCGGCCGGTGCCCTGCTGGAGCTGCTGGGTGATGTCGAAATCGGCTTGATCGAACAGGCCAGCCACGCCTTTGTGCTGGAGCGCCCCCACGAGGTGGCGGCAGCGATTCAGGGCTTTTTGCATGAGTCCGGTGATGACTGAATTTTCCCAAGGAGCCCTGCCGGACAAGCGTCAGGTGGCCGCGTCCTTTTCCCGTGCCGCTGCCAGCTATGACAGCGTGGCAGAGCTGCAGCGCGCAGTCGGCAACCACTTGCTGGCGCAGCTGCCGGCGGCAATGATGCCCGCCGACTGGCTGGATATCGGCTGTGGCACCGGCTATTTCACCCGCGCCCTGGGCGAGGCATATCCGCCAGCGTCGGGCATGGCTCTGGATATAGCCGAAGGTATGCTCAATCACGCCCGGCCGTTGGGCGGTGCCACGCACTTTATTGCCGGTGACGCCGAGCGCCTGCCGTTGCGCGATGCCAGCCGCGATCTGTTGTACTCCAGCCTGGCGGTGCAATGGTGCGGCGACTTTACCGCAGTGCTCAGCGAGGCCCAGCGCGTGCTGCGCCCGGGCGGCGTGCTGGCGTTCAGCAGCCTGTGCGTCGGTACCCTGCAGGAGCTGCGCGACAGCTGGCAGGCGGTGGACGGCCATGTACATGTCAACCGCTTTCGCCAGTTCGACGATTACCAGCAGCTGTGCGCCGATAGCGGTTTGCGCGTGCTGAGTCTGCAGCTGCAGCCCCATGTGCTGCATTACCCCGACGTACGCAGCCTGACCCATGAACTCAAGGCGCTGGGCGCGCATAACCTCAATCCGGGGCGGCCAGGCGGTCTTACCGGCCGTGCGCGAATTCTGGCGTTGATCGCCGCCTACGAGCGTTTCCGCCAACCCCAGGGGCTGCCGGCGACCTACCAGGTGCTCTACGCCATCCTGCAGAAAGAAGGCTGATATGACTGCGGCATTTTTTATCGCCGGTACCGATACCGAAGTCGGCAAAACCACCATCGCCGCCGGCCTGCTCTGCGCTGCCCGGCGTCAGGGCCTCAGCACGGCGGCGTGCAAGCCGGTGGCCTCGGGCAGTGAACTGACCGCCGATGGGCTGCGCAACAGTGATGCCCTGGCATTGCTGGGGCAGTGTTCGTTGCCGTTGAGTTATGCCGAGGTCAACCCGCTGGCCTTTGCCCCGGCGATTGCCCCGCATGTGGCGGCCCGCGAGGCCGGCATCGAGCTGACTGCGGCGGCATTGCTGGCACCGGTTCGCCATGTGCTGGCGCAGGGGGCGGACTTCACCGTGGTTGAAGGCGCTGGCGGTTGGCGGGTGCCGCTGGGCGATGGCGGCTATCTGTCGGATTTGCCCGTGGCGCTCGGGCTGCCGGTGATTCTGGTGGTGGGTGTGCGTCTGGGCTGTATCAACCATGCCGTGTTGAGCGCTGAAGCCATTGCACGGGATGGTCTGCGCTTGGTCGGCTGGGTGGCCAATATCGTCGACCCAGGCACGTCGCGGCTGGAGGAAAACCTCGCCACCCTGGCCGTGGTTCTACCAGCCCCATGCCTCGGTCGGGTGCCGCGTCTGGCCGACGCCAGCCCGGAAAAGGTGGCAGATCATCTGCAGCTGATGCACCTGGCGCTATAAACAGTGGCAAACCGATAGCCTTTTGTTTGTACGTTTTTTGATCTGAATCTGCTTAAATTGGCGTCAGAAATTTCTCTTTTACGAGGTTGGCGATGGAAATCTCGGGTAGTGCATTCAGCTCCGGGTTAAGCAGCGTGCAATCCGGCCAGCGTCGGATTGATCAGGCGGCGTCCGATATCGCAAGCAATTCGGTTACCCGCAACTCCGATGCGACCGATACTGCTGACAATCTGGTGCAGCTGAGCGTCGGCAAAACCGAAGCTCAGGCGGGTGCCAAAGTGATCGAAACCAGTGACGAGGTGCTTGGCACCTTGATTGATATCCGCGCCTGACCCCCGTCACGCGTTGGCCCGGCTGAGCGGGCCCGGTTCACATCGGGCGCGCAGAGGTGCCCATGCAAATCGGCAGTACGGCGAGTTACCCCCTGTCTACGTCGGCCTCGGTACCGGCCAGTCTGAGCGCGCCTGCTGCTAACCCCGCCATTCCCTCCGTTACCGCTGTTGCTGAATCCTCTTCTTCCCCGGACACCACTGTGAGCTTCTCTGCGGACGGCACGCGCCTGGCCGCCGTCGAGCAGGGCGCTGCTGGTGCCACCAAGCAGAGCGCGAGCGACCCGGCGGACGCCAACGCCAAAACCGCTGGCAGCGACGGCGACGATAAAAGTCCCCAGCAAGAACAGCAGGAACGCCAGACGATCTCCGAGCTGGCCAGCCGTGACGCGGATGTCCGTGCGCATGAAGCGGCGCATGCGGCAGTCGGAGGCACCTACGCGGGTTCGCCGAGCTACACGTTGCAGCAGGGGCCGGATGGCAAGTCGTATGCGGTCGGCGGTGAGGTCGGCATCGACCTCAGCGCCGTGTCCGGCGACCCGGCCGCGACCATCAGCAAGATGGAAGTGGTCATGCGCGCCGCCCTGGCACCCATCGACCCTTCCTCCCAAGACTTGCGTGTGGCCGCCGAGGCGCAAGGCCTGGCGACTGCCGCGCGGGTCGAGCTCGCTGAGCAAACTCGCAGCGAGGCGACCGAGCAGGCGCAAGCCAAGCGCGAGCAGAAAGACCAAGACCAGCCTGCGACCGGCAGCAGCCCGCAAACTGCCGACACATCCGCTTCGCTACAGCTGTACCAGAGCATCGCTTCGCCCCTCGATAGCACGCCGTTGATAGTGGCGGTTGCCTAAACCCTTGTAGGGGGATGCTTGACAAGGTTTCAGCGTAAACGTATGTTTCAAACGCCTGTTTGATTGCTGGGCTGATTCCTGGCCGCCGGGCAATCGAGAAAGATCTCGCACAAGACCGCCAAGCCGGTCTCCATCTAGGACCCATCGTAGAGGTTACCGCTATGCCTGATTACAAGGCCCCCTTGCGTGATATTCGTTTCGTACGTGACGAGTTGCTCGGCTACGAAGCGCACTATCAGAGCCTGCCGGCTTGCGCAGATGCTACCCCGGACATGGTCGACGCCATTCTCGAGGAAGGCGCCAAGTTTTGTGAGCAAGTGCTGTCGCCGCTGAACCGCGTTGGCGACCTGGAAGGCTGCACCTGGAGCGAGTCCGGCGTTAAAACCCCGACTGGTTTCAAAGAAGCGTACAAACAATACGTAGAAGGCGGCTGGCCAAGCCTGTCGCACGACGTGGACCACGGTGGCCAAGGCCTGCCGGAATCCCTGGGCCTGGTGCTCAGCGAAATGGTCGGCAGCTCGAACTGGTCGTGGGGCATGTACCCAGGCCTGTCGCACGGTGCAATGAACACCATCTCCGAGCACGGCACCGCGGAACAACAGCACACCTACCTGACCAAGCTGGTATCCGGCGAATGGACCGGCACCATGTGCCTGACCGAACCGCACTGCGGTACCGACCTGGGCATGCTGCGTACCAAAGCTGAACCGCAAGCGGACGGCTCGTACAAAGTTTCCGGCACCAAGATCTTCATTTCCGCTGGCGAACACGACATGGCCGATAACATCGTCCACATCGTTCTGGCTCGCCTGCCGGACGCCCCTCAGGGCACCAAAGGCATTTCGCTGTTCATCGTGCCGAAGTTCAACGTTAACGAAGACGGCACCGTCGGTTCGCGTAACGCCGTGTCCTGTGGCTCGCTCGAGCACAAGATGGGTATCCACGGTAACGCCACCTGCGTGATGAACTTCGACGGTGCCACTGGCTACCTGATCGGCCCAGCGAACAAAGGCCTGAACTGCATGTTCACCTTTATGAACACCGCTCGCCTGGGTACCGCGCTGCAAGGCCTGGCCCACGCTGAAGTCGGCTTCCAGGGCGGTCTGAAGTACGCTCGTGAGCGTCTGCAGATGCGTTCCCTGACTGGCCCGAAAGCGCCGGACAAAGCCGCTGACCCGATCATCGTGCACCCAGACGTACGTCGCATGCTGCTGACCATGAAAGCGTTCGCCGAAGGCAACCGCGCAATGGTCTACTTCACCGCTCAACAAGTTGACCTGGTGAAATACAGCCAAGACGAAGAAGTGAAGAAAAAAGCCGACGCTCTGCTGGCCTTCCTCACGCCGATCGCCAAAGCCTTTATGACCGAAGTCGGCTTCGAAGCCGCCAACCACGGCGTACAGATCTACGGTGGCCACGGCTTTATCGCCGAGTGGGGCATGGAGCAGAACGTTCGCGACAGCCGCATCTCCATGCTGTACGAAGGCACCACCGGTATTCAGGCGCTCGACCTGCTGGGTCGTAAAGTCCTGCAAACCCAAGGCGAAGCCCTGAAAGGCTTCACCAAGATCGTGCACAAGTTCATCCAGGCCAACGAAGGTAACGAGGCTGTCGCCGAGTTCACCGCTCCGCTGGCCAAGCTGAACAAAGAGTGGGGCGAGCTGACCATGAAAATTGGTATGGCCGCGATGAAAGACCGCGAAGAAGTGGGCGCTGCTTCGGTCGACTACCTGATGTACTCCGGCTACACCTGCCTGGCGTACTTCTGGGCCGACATGGCTCGCCTGGCTGCCGAGAAACTGGCTGCCGGCACCAACGAAGAAGCCTTCTACAAGGCCAAGCTGCAAACCGCGCGCTTCTACTTCCAGCGTATTCTGCCGCGCACCCGTGCACACGTAGAAGCCATGCTGTCCGGCGCCAACAACCTGATGGAACTGGCAGAAGAAGACTTCTCCCTGGGCTACTAAGGCGTAGCTGCTCCACCGGTTGAAAATAACCGCTCGCCCTAAAGGCGGGCGGTTTTTTTATGCCCGGGTATCGCTGTTTCGTAGGAGCGGCTTTTGTCGCGATGCGTTTTTGAGCAGAACAAAAGCATCGCGGCTAAAGCCGCTCCTACAGAAAGCTGTTTCGCTCTTAATTAGAGGAAATTGCGACAGGAAACGGTGCCGAACTCGCCAGAAATAGGCAAAATGCCCGCCGTTCGCCGCCTTCTCCTGGCGGCCTGTGGAACACGCCCCCGTGCATCGCTTGAAAGCCGTTCGTCTCAGCCATTTCCTCCCCTCCTTGCTGTTGCTGGTAGCAGGGATGGCGGCTGCCAGCCTGGCGCTGCTCAATGAGTTCTTCACCTCCCTGTTCAATGTGCTGCCGACCTTACTGTTGATCCTCGGTGGCGCCTTCTGCCTGATCTATTCCCGCCAGCGCGAGTTGTTCCTGATGGTGGTGGTGTATGGCGCATATTTTGTGCTCGACACCCAGGTCGACTTCTTCCGCGCCAATGGCAAAGCCCGTTCCGACACCGCGCTGGTGTTCCACCTGTGCAGTCTGTTGCTTCCGCTGCTGTATGGCATCTATGCCGCCTGGGTCGAGCGCACTCACCTGGTCCGCGACCTGGTGGCCCGCTCGGCGGTGTTGCTGGCAGTCGGCGCAGTGGTTATCGGCCTGGCGCAGCGCTACCCCGAAGGCATGCTCGAATGGCTGGCGCAGATCCGCTGGCCGTCGCTGCACGCCGACTGGATGAGCATGGTGCAACTGGCCTACCCGCTGTTCCTGCTGGCTTTTATCGGCCTGATCGCTCAGTACATTTATAAGCCGCGGCCGCTGCATGCGGCGCAGTTGGTCGGTTTGCTCGGCCTGTGCTGGATGCTGCCCAAGACCTTTCTGCTGCCCCATGGCCTGAACGTGATGAGCAGCCAGGTAATGCTTATTCTCGCCGTGGCGGTTGCCCACGAGGCTTACCAGATGGCCTTCCGCGACGAGCTCACCGGCCTGCCCGGTCGCCGTGCGCTCAATGAACGGCTGCCGCGTCTGGGTCGCAACTATGTGATCGCCATGGCCGACGTCGACCACTTCAAGAAATTCAACGACACCCACGGTCACGACGTCGGTGACCAGGTGCTGCGCGTGGTCGCCAGCCAGCTGCGCAGGATCGGCGGTGGTGGCAAGGCCTATCGATACGGTGGCGAGGAATTCACCCTGGTGTTCTCTGGCAAGACCCTGGAAGAGTGCAAGCCGCACCTGGAAGCGGTGCGCCAGCTGGTCGAGAGCTACGTGATCCAACTGCGCGACAAGGGCAGCCGCCCGCAGAACGATAACAAGGGCAAACAGCGCCGTGGCGCAGCGGCGGCCACCAGCGTGTCGGTAACCGTGAGCATCGGCGTGGCAGAAAAAGAAAGCGATCAGCGCACCCCGGAAGAGGTGATCAAGGCCGCCGACCGCGCGCTCTACGCGGCCAAGGCCGCCGGGCGCAACTGCGTGATCCAGCATGGCCAGAACCGTCGCGGCGCGGTGCGTGTGGCCGCCAGCAAAGCGCCTACGGCCTGATCGCCGGCATTAGTCTGGTGCGCTTATAGGCGCGCATTCAGCGGGCGCAAGGTCATTGTCCCAAGCAGCGGGGCGGCAGTAGTTTGTCGGCCTCGATGACGCTTACCGCGTCCCTGCCAAGGAGAATCTCCATGCCCGAATACAAGGCTCCGCTGCGCGACATGCGCTTTCTGGTCGACGAAGTTTTCGACTTCCACGCTGGCTATGCAGCCATGGGCGCAGTCGATGCTTCGCCGGACATGGTCAACGCCATCCTCGAAGAAGGTTCGAAGTTCTGCGAGCAGGTTATCGCTCCGCTGAACCGCTCCGGTGACGAAGAGGAATGCCACTTCGACAACGGCGTGGTTACCACTCCCAAAGGCTTCAAGGAAGCCTTTCAGCAGTTCGCCGATGGCGGCTGGATGAGCCTGTCGGTCGACCCGAACTACGGCGGCCAGGGCCTGCCGCACTCGCTGGGCCTGCTGTTCAGCGAAATGATCGGCTCCAGCAACTACGCCTGGGGCATGTACCCGGGCCTGACCCAAGGCGCTATGGCGGCCATTTACGCCCACGGTACCGAGGAACAGAAGCAGGCCTACCTGACGCGCATGACCGCCGCCAGCTGGACCGGCACCATGTGCCTCACCGAAGCCCACTGCGGCACGGACCTGGGCCTGATCAAAACCCGCGCCGTGCCACAGGCCGATGGCAGCTACGCCCTCTCCGGCAGCAAGATTTTCATCTCCTCCGGTGAGCACGACATGAGCGACAACATCGTCCACCTGGTACTGGCCAAGCTGCCGGATGCCCCAGCCGGCACCAAAGGTATCTCGCTGTTTATCGTGCCCAAGTTCCTCCCGGGCGCGGACGGTGAAGCCGGCGAGCGCAACGCTGTGAGCTGCGGCTCCATCGAGCACAAGATGGGCATCAAGGGCTCGGCCACCTGCGTGATCAACTTCGATAATGCCAAGGGCTTCCTCATCGGTGAACTGAACAAGGGCCTGAACTGCATGTTCACCATGATGAACCATGCACGCTTGGGCACCGGTATGCAGGGCCTGTGCCTGGGTGAAACCAGCTACCAGGGCGCGTTGAAATACGCCACCGAGCGTCTGCAAATGCGCTCGCTGACCGGTGCCAAAGCCCCGGAAAAATCGGCCGACCCGATCATCGTCCACCCGGACGTGCGGCGCATGCTGCTGACCATGAAAGCCTTCAACGAAGGTAACCGCGCGCTCTCCTACTTCTGCGCCCAGTTGCTCGACCAGTTGCATGCCGACACCGCCGAGCAGCGCCAGGAAGCCGAAGACCTGCTGGCCTTCCTGACCCCGATCTGCAAAGCCTTTATGACCGAGACGGGCCTTGAGGTGACCAACCACGGTATGCAGGTGTTTGGTGGCCACGGCTTTATCCGCGAATGGGGCATGGAGCAGCTGGTACGCGACTGCCGTATCGCCCTGCTGTACGAAGGCACCAACGGCATTCAGGCCCTCGATCTGCTGGGCCGTAAAGTGCTCGGCAGCCAGGGCAAACTGCTGCGCGGCTTTACCAAGCTGGTGCATAAGTTCTGCGAAGCCAACGCCGCTCATCCGCAGTTGCAAGGGCCATTCGCGCAACTGGCCGGCCTGAATAAAGAGTGGGGCGAGCTGACCACCAAGGTCGGCATGGCTGCCATGAAAAACCCGGACGAAGTGGGTGCTGCTGCCACCGACTACCTGATGTTCTCTGGCTATGTGGTGCTCGCTTACTTCTGGTTGCGCATGGCTGTCGTCGCCCAGCAGAAACTCGACGCTGGCAGCGGCGATGCTGCGTTCTACCAAGCCAAGCTGGCCACCGCCGACTTCTACTTCAAACGCCTGCTGCCGCGCACCCTGGTGCACCGTGCAGGGGTTGAAGCCGGCAGCGAAAGCCTGATGCAACTGAGCGCCGAGCAGTTCGCCGGCTAAGTGCCCAGGCTGAACAGGGCCCGCCCGTGTGGCGGGCTTTTTATTTGGTCACGGAAGCTCAACAGCATCGCGGCTGAAGCCGCTCCTACGGAGCGTGCAAGCCTGTAGGAGCGGCTTCAGCCGCGATGCTCCAGCGAAAATCGAGATCGGTCCGCGAGTCTGACTGGCCAGTCCGACCATGACCCTATGTGTCTGAAAAGTTGTTCGGTTAAACTCCGACACATGCCCCATACCGGCCGCTGGGCCGCATCGTTGGATCGTTCGAGGATCGCCACATGGCCGACTACAAAGCTCCCCTGCGCGATATGCGCTTTGTCCTCAATGAAGTATTTGAGGTTTCCAAACTCTGGCAGCAGCTGCCTGCGCTGGCAGAAGTCGTCGATGCGGACACGGCCGAGGCGATCCTCGAAGAAGCCGGCAAGGTCACTGCAAAAACCATCGCCCCGCTGAACCGCAGCGGTGATGAAGAAGGCTGCCGCTGGAACAACACCGTGGTGAGTACCCCGGCTGGTTTCCCCGAGGCCTACAAGATTTACGGCGAAGGCGGCTGGGTAGGCGTGGGCGGCGACCCCACCTACGGCGGTATGGGCATGCCCAAGGTGCTCGGCGCGCAGGTTGAGGAAATGCTCAACGCCGCCAACCTGTCGTTCGGCCTGTACCCGATGCTGACCGCCGGTGCCTGCCTGTCGATCAATGCCCACGCCAGCGCCGAGCTGAAAGAAACCTACCTGCCGAATATGTATGCCGGCGTCTGGGCAGGCTCCATGTGCCTGACCGAGCCGCACTCGGGTACCGACCTGGGCATCATTCGCACCAAGGCCGAGCCGCAGGCTGACGGCTCGTTCAAAGTCACCGGCACCAAGATCTTTATCACCGGTGGCGAGCACGACCTGACCGACAACATCATCCACCTGGTACTGGCCAAACTGCCGGACGCCCCAGCGGGCTCCAAAGGCATTTCGCTGTTCCTGGTGCCCAAGTTCATGGTCAATGCCGATGGCAGCTTGGGCGAGCGCAACACTGTTACTTGCGGCTCCATCGAACACAAGATGGGCATCCAGGGTTCGGCTACCTGCGTAATGAACTTCGACGGTGCCACCGGCTATATCATCGACGGCCCGAACAAAGGCCTGGCGGCGATGTTCACCATGATGAACTACGAACGTCTGGGCGTAGGCATCCAGGGCCTGGCCGCTGGCGAACGCTCCTACCAGAGCGCCGTTGAATACGCCCGTGATCGTCTGCAAAGCCGTGCGCCAACCGGCCCGGTGGCCAAAGACAAAGTCGCCGACCCGATCATCGTGCACCCGGACGTACGCCGCATGCTGCTGACCATGAAGGCCAGCAACGAAGGTGGTCGTGCGTTCTCCAGCTACGTGGCGATGCAGCTCGACACCGCCAAGTTCAGCGAAGACCCCACCACCCGCAAGCGTGCGGAAGAGCTGGTGGCGTTGCTGACCCCGATCGCCAAAGCGTTCCTTACCGACCTCGGTCTGGAAACCACCGTGCACGGCCAGCAGATCTTCGGCGGCCACGGCTTTATCCGTGAGTGGGGCCAGGAGCAATTGGTGCGCGACGTGCGCATCACTCAGATCTACGAAGGCACCAACGGCATTCAGGCTCTCGACCTGGTTGGCCGTAAAATCGTCGGCAGCGGTGGCGCGTTCTACAAGCACTTCGCCGATGAAATCAAAGCCTTCACCGGCAGCGCCGATGCCTCGCTGGCCGAGTTCATCGAACCGTTGAAAGCGGCCGTCGCCAACCTCGATGACCTGACCGCCTGGCTGCTGGAAAGCGCCAAGGGCAACCCGAATGAAATCGGCGCGGCCTCGGTGGAATACCTGCACGTGTTCGGTTACACGGCCTATGCCTATATGTGGGCACTGATGGCGCGTGCCGCACTGGGCAAGGAAGGTCAGGACGAGTTCTACGCCAGCAAACTGGGCACCGCGCGTTTCTACTTCGCCCGTCTGCTGCCGCGTATCCACTCGCTGACCGCTTCGGTCAAAGCCGGTAGCGAGTCGCTGTTCCTACTGGATGCCGCGCAGTTCTGATGTCAGCTCAACGCTGACAAAAAAGCCCCGCACATGCGGGGCTTTTTGTTGTTGGTTGGTTTGCAGGCCGGGCCAATCGCGGCTGAAGCCGCTCCTACGGATTGTGCGATTTCGTAGGAGCGGCTTCAGCCGCGATTGGTTTTACTCCTGAGTCAATTGATCCGCTGCCGCCGGCGCATCGATATACCGATTGCGGGTGCCTTGCAGCGTTTCAATCTGGTCGTTGCGGGCCTTTTCCTCGGCATCTGGCGGATCAATCTGGTTCCACTTTTTGTACATCTGCAGCTGGCCGACAATCGGCAGGCCGTATTCGCTACGCATATAAAAAATCGCCCGGGCGACGTTGCCCTTCGCCGAGTCGGGCGGTTCGATCAACTGGAAGCTGGCTTTGAGCTGACAGCCGATATCGCTGAACTTGCTCGATACCCCTTCACCCAGTTCGCCGAACTGCGCGTTGCGCCGCGCCAGTTCCACCAGGCTGAGGGCCGGGTACATGTTGTGCAGGTCGCTCAACATAAAGGGATATTGCGGGTTGGCGGTGGTGCATTGCTCGTCGGTGACGCAGCGCAACGCCGACTTGATCTGCTTGACGGTGTACACCAGGCTGGCCGTCACCTGGCCGCGCTCGCCAGTAAACGGCTTGGCGCAATAGAGCGTGGTACCGCCTTTGGCGTACAGCTGTTTCCAGAAGAATTGATCGACGGCGATCTTGGCGTCGGAGAGCTGATTTTGCCCGCCAGCGAAGGCGGTGGAACAAGCGCAAAACATCAGACCAGCGAAGGCAACTGCTACTGCGCGCATGAGACTGAACCCCAGGGAACTGCTGTGTCGACGTTGTTATGGTTTTGTTGGTTTGTAGGACAAAGCGAGTCTAACAAGAGCCAGTTCACAAAATAAAGCCGACATAAGGGATGGTTTAAATCTGTGTAAGCGAAGGCTTACAAAGCGTGCTGCTAATTGCCGCTATCGCCTGTAACAGAGCCTCGCTAATCTCCTGCCCATGGACGTTGCGCAGGAAGCGCCTAGGAACGAACAGGGATACGCTGGATTTCCATCAGGACGATGGATGATTACGGATGTCAGGACACAGTCTGCAAAGCCCCGCTTCGGCGGGGTTTTCTTTTTTCCGGCAGACAAAAAAACACCGACTTTGCGTCGGTGTTTTTGTTTGTGCAGGTTCTGCTACGCCGCCTCGAGCGCCGCCTGACTGTCACGGCGATTCTTGTGCACCGTGGCAGCCACCACCAGCACCAGCAGGATCACCGCCAGCACCGCCGAGGAGCCGATAGTGCCGAAGTCCAGGCCGCCTTTCTCGTGCGGCTTGGTCAGCACGTCGCCAAGGGTAGCGCCGAACGGACGGGTGAGCACAAAGGCCAGCCAGAACAGCAGCACCGAGGAGATACGGGTGTAGAAGTGCAGCAGTACCACCACCGCGATGGTGCTGCCGATCAACAGCGCGCCACCGGCGAAACCCAAGCCTGAATCGTCCGCCAGGTAGTCACCCAGCGCGGTACCCAGGGTGTTGGAGAACAGTATCGCGATCCAGTAGAACAGCTCGCCCTTGAAGGTGCGCACGTGGTCAACCGACAGCGAGCCTTCGCTCCAGCGCCAGACGGCCAGAGTAACCAGCAGGATGCTGATCAATAGCGCCGAGCCGGTGGCATAACCCAGGCCCAGGGTGCGGTCCATAAAGTCCGACATGGTGGTGCCGGCGGTGCTGGTGGAGAGAATCACGATCCAGTACAGCATCGGGTTGTAGGTTTTGGCTTTGAGCTGGGTAACCAGAGTGATCAGGAACACGCTGATCAAAATCAGCGAGCTGATGGCGTAGCCCACGTTGAGGGTCATCGACAGCAAGTCACCGGCGGTTTCGCCGAGAGTGGTTGCGCATATTTTCATGACCCAGAAGGCCAGGGTGATCTGTGGAAGTTTATTCATCTGCATGCATTCCTGAGCCGGCGGATTGAGGTTCCAGTGGCCTCCGGTGCGCGCTGGCACGACTACAGAAAGCAGGAGACGTTACTGGATGTGTCGGCGGCAGGATGGGGGCGCGGGAGTGAAAAAAAGGTCAACGCGGCATGAAAAAAACATCAGGCGGAGAAAAAGCGTGAAATCGCCGGGTCTGGCCATTGCGGGCAGACCCGGCAGGCAGGTTCAAGCCTTGCTGTGCAGGGCGACCCATTGCGCATAGGTGTCGATGAACTTCTGCAGGAAGGGTTTGATGCCATCGCCGAGCTTGCCGTCCTCAGCGAAGAAGCTACCGGCACCGCCCAGGTAGGCTTCTGGCTGCTGCAGCATATGCACGTCGAGAAACACCATCGACTGGCGCAGATGATGGTTGGCACCAAAGCCGCCCACTGCGCCTGGCGAAGCACTGACCACCGCACCGGCCTTGCCGCTGAACACGCTTTGACCGTAAGGCCGCGAGCCGACATCAATGGCGTTTTTCAGCGGTGCCGGCACCGAGCGGTTGTACTCCGGGGTGATAAACAGCAGCGCTTCGGCGGCTTTCACTTTGTCCCGGAAGGCAGTGTAAGCGGCGGGTGCCGGGCTGACGTCGATGTCTTCGTTGTACAGCGGCAGGTCGCCGATTTCGACAATCTCCAACTGCAACGATGGCGGTGCCAATTCGGCCAGGGCCAGGGCCAACTTGCGGTTGATCGAGGCTTTACGCAGGCTGCCAACCAATACCGCGACGCGATAAACCTTGCTCATGGTGACTCCTCAGGCGGGATGGAAAAGGGTGAGCTAGGAACTATAGCTGGCCTTTGCGGCTGCACCGCCCGGCCTAGAGCCTACGCAAACGCGGCGAACAGGTCGGCGACAAACGCCTTCTGCGCCTCGCTCGGTTGGCGACCGCGATGACTGCCCAGATAGAAATTCACGCTGAACCCCAGCTGCTTGGGCAACAGCGCCCGCAGTCGTCCGGCCGCCACCCAGGGCGCGGCGATATGGGTCGGTAGATAGCCGAGGTGGGCACCGGACAAGACAAAGGCCAGGGTGCCTTCCACCTGCTCACTGCGGGCGCTGCTGACCTGCGCCTGCCAGGGATCGTCGGCTTGGTCGAAGCGGTAGGGGTATTTCACCCCGTCCTGCGTGCGCAACTGTTCCAGCGTCACTGTCTGGTGCGCGAACAGCGGGTGGCCCTCGGCGCAGTACAGCGCCTGTTCCTCGGCGAACAACAGCTGATGATCGATGGCCGCCTGCACCCCGGAAAAATAGCCGATGGCCAGGTGCATCTGGTCCTGCAACAAACGCCGTTCCAGCTCAGCCGGGGCGGCGCTACGCAGTTCGATCTGCACGGCCTGATTGCGCTGGCGGAAACGGCGAATGGCCTCGCTGACCTTGCCCAGCACCTGTGGGTCCAGGGCTTCGGACAAGCCGATGCACAGATCACCGAGCAGCTTATCGGCCATACCCTGGGCTTCGTTCTTGAACACATCCAGCGCAGTGAACAACTTGCGGGTGGCCAGCAGCACCTCTTCGCCTTTGGGCGTCAGGCGAAAGCCGGCTTTGCCACGCTCGCACAGGCGAAATCCCAGGCGCGTTTCCAGCTTGGCCATCTGCGTGCTGATGGTCGATTGACCAATCCCCAGCTCGCCTTGCGCGGCGCTGAAGCCGCCGTTTTCGACCACGGTAATAAACAGCCGCAGCAGTTGCAGATCAAGGTCGCGTACCTGGCTGAGCATGGCGATTCCAAACATTGATAAGGTGCGATGCCAGGGTATATCACTTTGCATTTATTCGAAGCAAAGCGCGGCGCAGTATCAACGCCATCCAGAGCTTCCCGCCACCGCTGAGTGGCGACATTCGAGAAGCGCGGTCACCGTCATCTGCCCAGGAGATCACCACCATGCGAATTGCCGCGTGCGCTTTACTGCTGGCCGCCACTTTGCCGCTGCACCTGCAGGCCGTTGCCGAAGAAAAAGCCCTGAATATCTACAACTGGTCGGAGTACATCGGCCCTGAAGCGTTGAAGAACTTTCAGGCCGAGACCGGCATTCAGATCAAATACGATGTGTTCGACAGCCCCGAAGCGCTGGATAGCAAACTGCTCACCGGCGGCAGCGGCTACGACCTGGTGTTTCCTTCCTCCAGCGGCCTGGCGCGTGCGATCAAGGCCAAGGCGGTGCAGCCGATCGCAGCCGGTGGCCTGAAGCTGTACAGCAACCTCGACGCCGACCTGCTGAGCAAGCTCGCCACCTCCGATCCCGGCAACCGCTACGGCGTGCCATATACCTGGGGCACTATCGGCCTGGGGCTGAACAAGGACGCGGTGAGCAAGCGCCTGGGCAACGACGTGCCCCTCAATAGCCTCGATTTGCTGTTCAAACCGCAATACGCCAGCAAGCTGAAAGACTGCGGAATTGGCGTGCTCGACTCGCCGCAGGAAGTCATCAGCCTGGCCCTCAACTACCTCGGTCATGACCCTTACAGCACCCAGGTGGCGGATCTCAAAGAGGTGCAGCAACTGCTCGCCGCCCTGCAGCCGAACGTGCGCTATGTGGCCTCCGGCCGGCAGATCGATGACCTGGCCAAAGGCGAGGTGTGCATGGCCCTCAGCTACAGCGGCGATGCCGCCACTGCCGCCGCTCGAGCCGTGGAGGCCAAGCAGCCGTTCGAAGTGGTGTACCGCATTCCCCGCGAGGGCACCCTGGTGTGGTTCGACACCATGGCCATTCCGGTCGACGCCCCGCACCCGCAGGCGGCGCTGGCCTTTATCAACTACATGCTGCGTCCCGAGGCGATAGCCGAGGTCACCAACAGCGTGTTCTTCGCCAACGCCAACAGCGCCGCCACCGCTTTGGTCGATCCGGCGGTGGCCAGCGACCCGGATATCTACCCGCCCGCCGACGTACGTACCCACCTGTTCAGCGAACAGATGCAAAGCCTGCCGGCGCAACGTGAACGCACACGCCTGTGGACTGCCTTTCGCAGCCACTACTGATAAGGAGAACCTGCATGGATCAGGCAAGCCGCAATGACCAAGCCATCACCCGTGAAAGCCTCTACGGCACCGCCGCCGAGTCCACCTACGGTGGCATCATCAGCTTTATGCGCCGCCGCTACAGCCGCGACCTGCGCGGTGTCGACGTGGTGGTCAGCGGCGTGCCTTTCGACACCGCCACCACCAACCGCCCCGGCACCCGTTTCGGCCCGCGGGCGATTCGTGCGGCGTCCACGCAAATGGCCTGGGCGCGCCCTTCGGCCTGGGAGTTCGACCCCTTCGACGAACTGGCCGTGATCGATTACGGCGACTGTGATTTCGACCATGGTCAACCGCAGCTCACCCCCGGCACCATCGAGGCCCACGCCGACCAGATCCTCGCCGCCGGCTGCGCCATGCTCACCCTGGGCGGCGACCACTTCATCAGTTATCCGCTGCTCAAAGCCCACGCGAAACAGCACGGCAGCCTGTCGCTGATCCACTTCGACGCCCACAGCGATACCTGGCCGGATGAAGAGGTGCAACGCATCGACCACGGCACCATGTTCTACCACGCTGCCCGTGAGGGCCTGGTCGCCCCGGCGCGCTCGGTACAGATCGGCCTGCGCACCACCAATGATGACGTCATGGGCTTTCAGGTGCTGGATGCCCGCCATGTACACCGCCACACCCCGGAGCAGATCGCCGAACAGATACGCGCCCGCGTCGGTGACAACCCGGTGTACCTGACGTTTGATATCGATTGTCTGGACCCGGCGTTTGCCCCGGGCACCGGCACCCCGGTATGCGGCGGCCTGAGCAGTCATCAGGCGCTGGAAATCCTCCGCGGCCTGCGCGGCATCAATCTGGTGGGCATGGATGTGGTGGAGGTGGCACCGCCCTACGACCACGCCGAAGTCACCGCCCTGGCCGGTGCCACCATCGCCATGGAGATGCTCTGCCTGTACGCGGCGAAACATACGCACAAAGCTTGAGCCTCCAGTTAGGTTGAACCGCAGAGGCGGGAAGCGGGTCGGTTATGAGGTATGTTTTCAACTGAAAGGAACTGACTTCATGGACCTGATCCGCATCCTGATCGCCATCCTCCTGCCGCCGCTGGGGGTGTTTCTGCAAGTGGGATTTGGTGGTGCCTTCTGGCTGAATATTCTGCTGACCCTGTGCGGCTATATCCCGGGCATCGTTCACGCCGTGTACATCATCGCCAAGCGTTGAACCGTATTCACCTATCAGCCCCACGCCGTCGTCCCAGCGCAGGCTGGGACCCCGAATGCTGCGACGGGCTCGGTATTTAGGTTCGCTTCGCAAACCTGTGTCCCAGCCTGCGCTGGGACGACGGTGGAAAATCTTCGCCGAACAAAAAGCCCCGCAATGGCGGGGCTTTTTGTTCGGCGGGTGATTACTGCTGCAGCGTTAGCTGAATATCGCCACCCAAATCATCCGCCAACAACCCCAGCGAGAAACCTGAGATCGAGGCAATCGTGCCGCGCCACAGCAACCCTTCAGTGGCCGGCATCTGCCCGGACGGCGTGCTCAGCTTGGCGTCCTTCAAATGCAGGTACTGCACCGGCGGCGGAACCTCATCATTCGACGTCGGCAACCGCGCCTTGCCCAACTCCGCATAGTGCGCCCGCAAGCGGTCCGCCTCAGCCAGCGGCCACGAGCTGGCAAACGACTCGCCAAACAAGCGGAAATACTGCTCCACGCTGATCAAAATGCCCGAAATCACACCGGCCGGGGTCGACAAGGTAATACCCACCTGCAACTCGGTTCCGTTGGTTAGCTGCACCAGATCCTGCAAAAACCAGTCGGTGGTCCGACCGTGCCAGGTCATGTCCTTCATCACCGGGTCCACCAGATCCCCGGCCACTTGTTGATGCCAACTGGGTTTTGCGCTGTCCTGAGTCATCTTCGCTCCTGCTGCCAGCAAAGGCAGTTTCAGTCGTTACGGGTGTCTTGTTATCAGCCCAGTGTAGGCAATGCGCCACACAGAAGGCCAATATGCCGTCAGACCATTACATCAATGGCATTGCCCAGATTGGGTGGGTTGCTGCCTAGCGAAGACATATCCGGAATCGCCTGAATCAGCTGTAGCGCGCTTTCCGACTGGATATCCAGGGCTTTGTTGAGCGTCAGGATCGACACATCGGAAGCGGTCTTCGCCATCTTCGCATTCGAAACAGCAGCGGCAATATTGGAAAGCTCCATGCCGTACCTCCGTAGGAAACAGTTACCTAAGGTCGACTGGCCGGTCGGTACCTAAGTTCAAAGTAGGTACGCACGCCAGGCGAGGTTGAACAACGCCTATCGGCAGCCAGGCGGCACTCTGGAGGGGCCGTTGGTCTGTAGGCCCCAAAGACGGGAATACGCGCCGGGCGGCTGTAGGATTCGTAGACAGGGCGCTGGCGCTTTAGTAGCGTTCAGCCTTGCCCAGGAACCGTCGCCCAGCGCGATACCACGTGAAAGGACTCTCTATGCTCGTCCGCGCATTGCCGGCTATTCCCCGTTTGTTTGTATGCCCCGTTGTTGTGTTCGGGCCTCTTGATTCTGGCAAACAGGGCGGGCAGTAACATGGCGATAAAGCGTGGTTGTGCCCTGTTTCTGTTGGCGTTGGCAGCGCTGTTCCTGTTCGGCTTCTTCTCCTCGGTGGCGCGCACGCTGTGGTTTGTCGCCCATGCCGAGGTGCACAGCGCCACGGTCAGTGACTACCGCAACGCCCAGCGCGACCCGCAGCGCCCGCCGCTGTATGTACCGCTGCTGGCCTACCAACGCGACGGTCAGCAAGTGGTTGCCAGCGCCCATGATTCGTCCCGCGAAAAGCCCTATGCAGTGGGCGAGCAACTGAGCATCTACGTCGACCCCAATGCCCCCGAACGCGCCATGATTCGTTCGCTGTCGAGCCTGCTGAGTACGCCGCTCTTTGCGCTGCTGATGGCCTATATCTTTGCCTGGGGCAGTGGCGTGATCCACCGCAGCCTGCCGGCAATGCCCGAACAGCAGAGCGGCGGCAAAGTGGATGCGTTCTACGCTCGCTACGGCCACTACCTGAAACCGACCACGCTGATCCTGATTCTGCTGTTCCTGCCATTGCTGGCCTTTGTCAGCGTATTTACCTTTCTCGCCCCGCGCCTGATTCCCTCGTTACGTCGCAGCAAGCGTGACAGCGAGGCTCTGGTGAAAGCGCTCGAAACCAACGGCTTCTTCAAGCTGGAGCACCAGCCGCTGCCGTTGCCAGCGTTCAAAAAACATATCCAGCAGTACTACGCCTTGCACCTGGCGGACTACCGCGTGTGTAACAGCGGCACAGGTACCTTCGCCGAGCGGGTGCAAAGCATGGCGGCCTGGTTCGGCCGACGCGGCATCGACCTCAACGTGCGTGTTGGCAAGCAGCCCGGCGAACTGCACTACGGCGAAAACGGCGTGCTGCGTCTGCATGGTCTCGACGATGAGGGTGGCCAGGACGTCGATGTGCGTCAGATCGATCTGGCGCTGGCCCGGCTGTTCAATCGCTGGCTGATCCAACTAGGGCGCCCCGAGCGCCTTTACGTGCCATTCCCTTATGGCGAAATGGTCATGCTCAGCGAAGCCCTGCACCGCGTGCTGCTCGAATCCCCAGTATTTCCACGCGAACGCGTGCCCCTGAGCGTTGGCAGCGAAGGCGAAAACAACATCGCCCGCCTCGCCAAAGCCCAGGAGCACCCACTGGCCTGGCGCTACCACCGCCTGTTCAAACTGAACGGCGACACCCTCGGCGGCCTCACTGGCGAAAACTTCGCCACACAACTCCAGCAACAACTAAGCGCCGGCGGCATTCACGTGGGTGCTGCGCTGGGCGAGACGCCGCAGGGACGAATCTACGCGCTGAACGGCATCGACACCGTCGCGACCGAGCCCCAACTGCTGCTCTACGTCCTGACGGCTGAAGCCTACGCGCGTGCAGACACGATCCCGGACCTGGCCCGCCACCACGGCAAACCCGCCAGCCAAGGCCTGCTGCTGCCCACACCACGACAAGTGAGTGCCGACAATCGCCTGGTCTACAGCGAAAACGGCAGCGCCATCGACCTGCTGGACCTCAACACCCAAACCATCTCCCGCATCGCCGAGCCAGACGAGTGTCGCTCCTATATGGACATGACCCTCGACGAAAGCGGCCGCTGGCTCCTGTACTGGTACATCAACGAAGACCTCGACTTCCCGATGATGACCCTCCACGACCTGCACACCCACCGCAGCACCGAAGTGGATTACCGCCCGCTGATTGACTACCGCTTCGACACGTTGCGCTGGCAGCAGGCACCTACCTTGTTCAGCATGAATAACCAACTTACCGAGAGCCAGGATGACTGGCGGCTTGATCCTGCTAGTGGGGAGTTGGAGGCAGTGGCTATAGAAGAGGCGAGTGTCTGAGGAGGGCTGCACCGCCGCTGCCCTAACTTTTGCTGCGCCATACGGGGTCAGGTTTGGAGCGTCCACTTTGCTGATGACGCGACAGCGGTCAGGTTCCAATAGGGGGCCATAACTCCTAAGTTCGGACGCGCATAAAACTCGCAAAGCGTACCCCGCAAGAAGCTGCGTAAGAGTTGACAAGCGCTGTCAGCTCGGTATTCTCGCGGAGCCTAAATTTGGCGCCATACGCCGGATACATCATGAGTCAGACCCCAGACTACCGTACAAGTCTTCGCCTTACCCATACGCAGCATGAAGCGCTAACAAACCTGTGTCATGCGGACGGGGGCAAAGTGACCATGAGTACCTGGATCACTCGAGCAATCGATGAAAAAATCCAGCGTGATACACAGCTGGCTCAAACCCGGCCATCGCATGATGCTCGGTTGGGACGTCGATTTTACGAGTTCTTTGCCGGTGGGGGGATGGCGCGTGCAGGTTTAGGAGAAGGCTGGGACTGCCTTTTCGCGAATGACTTCGACCCCATGAAGGGGCGCGCATATCGCGATAACTGGGAGGGAGGCTTGGATTTGCTGGTGGAGGATATTAATAAAATCACCACCCAGCAGCTGCCAGATCAAGCCGACCTGGTGTGGGCCTCCTTTCCGTGCCAAGACCTTTCACTAGCAGGTATCTACAAAGGAATTGGACGTCAACAGGACGAGCGGCAGACCCGTTCCGGGACATTTTGGCCGTTCTGGCAGCTCATGCGTGATCTGGCGGCAGAAGAACGTGCGCCTAAAGTGATCGTGCTGGAAAACGTCTATGGCGTCCTGACCTCCAACAATGGCGAGGACTTCGCCGCCATCGGCTCAGTGCTCTCGGATGCCGGCTACCGATTTGGCGCAATGGTGATAGATGCGCGTCATTTTGTGCCGCAGTCGCGTCCCCGTGTCTTTATTGTCGGGGTACGGCCTGAGGTAGAGCTTCCAGCAACCTTGATCTCCCCTGTTCCCGTCCAGCCTTGGCACCCGGAACGTATGTTGAAAGCCTACGCCGCGCTGCCGGAGCAGGCCCAGCAGGCTTGGCTGTGGTGGAATTTGCCAGTCCCTAAAGAACGGGTTACGACCTTTATTGATCTGGTCGAAGAATCCCCTGAGGGGGTGAAGTGGGACAGCGCGGAGAAAACGAAACAGCTTCTCGCCATGATGAGTCCTACCAATCTCGAAAAAGTACACGCAGCGCAAAAAACGGGCAGGCGCATGGTAGGTGGCCTGTACAAGCGTACGCGCCTCGATGAGCAGGGCAACAAGGTGCAGCGCGCCGAAGTTCGCTTCGACGACATTGCCGGTTGTTTACGCACCCCGGCTGGTGGGTCGAGCCGGCAAGTTATTCTGATTGTCGAAGGGCAGAAGATTCGCTCACGCTTGGTGTCTCCGCGCGAAGCGGCGCGCCTAATGGGGCTTGAAGATACCTACAAGCTCCCAAGTAACTATAACGATGCATACCACGTGGTCGGAGACGGCGTGGCTGTTCCTGTAGTGCGTCACCTGGCAGAGTTTATTTTTGAGGCGATTCTGTCCGACACCGGTGGACTTGTTTCCGTGCAAAAACACGAGCTCGCGTGATGAGTGTTCAACCACCGGCGTTTCAGGTATCAGTCGGTGTCGCTCCCTTCGTCAGGCTGAGCCTCCGCAAGCCCTAGCAAGGTTTTGTGGTATTTCTGCAGGCGGAGAAAGTGAGCTTCCATAGCTCGTGCTATCTGAGGCGAGTTCTTGACGGCAAGAAAATGGCCGACCATCTGCGCGTAATGGTCTGCCTGGCGAGGCAATCTCTGCGTCGGATCCCTGCGCTTTTTAAGTTCATCATCTGGCATAACTTGAACCCTTTGATAGGGCTCTGGGGGACTGCCATAGTTTTTGCTTTGAGGAACGGTGCCGTTTATAAGCGGGGACGTCCGACTGAACTCATGAAACAGTTGCGCTTCAAGATCGTTGATGGCGTCCTTTGAGGCTTCGGGATACGTCCAAACGTATGCAATTTCCCACACATCGATCTGTCTATTGGCAATGATGTCTGAGCGCGCAGATGTCAGGTGCCTTGCCACTCGCTTGCGAATTCCGTCTTTCGATTGACCAACGTAAATTGGAATTTCGTCTAGGTCGCAAAGTGCATAGACACCGGTACCCGTGGTCAGCGTTCCAACCGCTTTTTTCCTGAAAGCAAAGTCCGTCATCTCTATCCTGGATTAACTGTGTTTGGTCGGGCGCGAAGTTCATCAGCATGCACATGCCGGTAAAGGTGAAGCATCACCTAAACGCTCGGTTGGGCTGAAGCCCACTTCTAAACCGTCAGTCCTGCGAAGGTTTTTCGGATCTTACCTAAAGTGATGGCAGATTGCCCGGGCATGTCGGTGGCCCATTGTCCGTTGGCAGCAAGCTAGGTATTGGGCTGGGCTGAGGCCATCGTCGAAGACGCGCTCCTCGACAATGAGTAGGCGGCAATTTGGCTTACGATCCAATTTTCAGCCGCTTTTGAAAAACAAAAGACACAAAAAAGCCGCGCAATGCGCGGCTTTGAATGTGGTGGGCCCACACGGACTTGAACCGTGGACCAAAGGATTATGAGTCCTCGTAAATCGATAACCCAAAACACCCCAAAACGTTGATGATATATGGCCTGTAGGCTAGTATTTACGGGGTTATTGGTTCCGGCTTCGTTGATCTTTATTCCACTAGATATTGGCCGGATGCTTACAAAGTGCTTACAAAGATTGGGTGTTATGGGGCAGATAAAACGGATTGGGCTGACGGTAAAACGAATCAATGATTTGGTGCCGCCGACCGCTGTAGGCGCTCAGGACTTCCATTGGAGCGCATCGCAAGCCGGGTTGGCTGTTCGCGTGACAGCTGGCAAAAAGGCGTTCATCTGGCAAGGCCGCTACTTGGGCAAGGTCGTTCGCATCACGATTGGTGATTGGCCCGGGAAAAGCATTGCGGATGCGGAAGTCGTGGCTCGCCGCTTTCAGGCCGAGCTGGACGCAGGCCGAGATCCACGTCAGCTGAAGAAGGACAACGAAGCTGCCGCTGCCGCCGCTTCTGAGTTGGCTCGGCAGCAGGTGGTCACGCTGCGTCAGGCTTGGGCGGACTACCTGAAGGACCGTCAGCCTCACTGGGGCGAAACGCACTATCAGGATCATGTGAAGCTAGCTCAGCCGGGCGGGGAAAAACGCAAGCGAGGTGACGGCAAAACAGTGCCCGGGCCGCTGCACGCGCTGATGCAATTACCTTTGTCTGCCCTCAGCGGAGAGGCTGTTGAGCGCTGGGCGGCGAAGGAGGGCGCTACGCGACCTACGCGCGCCAGGCTGGCTATGCGCTGTCTGAAGGCATTTCTGCGTTGGGCCGCAGATGAGCCAGAGTATCGGGCCCTGGTGGCCGGCGATCAGGCGATCACGAAGCGCGCGCGTGAAAGGCTGGGCCGCGCGGAGGCGAAACGGGGCTGTTTGTTGAAGGAGCAACTGCCAGCTTGGTTCGCGGCCGTGCGCGGTCTGGATAATCTCGTTATCAGTGCGTATCTGCAGACGCTGCTGCTCGTTGGTTCGCGCCCTAGCGAGCTTATGGATCTCAAATGGGGCGATATCGAGTGGAAGTGGTCGAGTCTGACGATACGCGATAAAGACGCCAGTAAAGGTGGCCGAGATGGCACGCGAACTATTCCGTTGACCCCCTACGTCGCCCAGTTATTGCGCGCTTTGCCGAAGCGTAATCAGTGGGTTTTTTCTAGTCCTACTAGCGCCACGGGCCGCATCTCCGAAGCCAACCATGCGCTCGACCGCGTCTGTCGCGTTGCGGGCGTGCAAGTCACGCCGCATGACTTGCGTCGCTCGTTTGTGAGTCTGTCTGAGTGGCTGGAGCTGCCATCTGGCGTGGTTGCCCAGATTGGAGGTCACAAGCCTAGCGCTACGCAGGAAAGGCATTACAAGGTCCGGCCATTGGATTTGCTGCGTTTACATCATGAGCGGTTCGAGTCGTGGATGCTGGAGGAGGCAGGACTGTCAGTCCTGATCAATGATGGGCAGCGTTTGAGGAGAGTGCAATGAATGGCGAGCAGAAAACCAAGCTGGTGACATACAAAACAAGTCGTGCCGAGTGCGAGTTGGAATTACCCGTTGATGCCAAAGGAGAGTTACTCCCAGGTCTTGAGTCATTCGAAACAATCGGGGGATTGTCCAACCTGTTGGACTCTGTTGTCGAGCAAGTGCTTGCTGGCGAGGTCGTCGGCTTGGCAGACAGTAAAGCCTTGAGCTTGCTTATGTGTTTTTTGCTTGATCACTTGGTAGGACCTCAGCTGCTGACAGTGCTTCGGGCACATCGGCGTTCGCAAACTCATGATAGTGGCCGGGTCCTCTGGGCCCTTGAGTTGTTGGTCCAACTAGCTAGCGCAGATCCTGGCGACGGAAATATTTCCAGCCTTGAGCGGCAAGGTCGGCGCGCTAAGAAAATTTTGTCGGAGTAACCATAGCGGACACCTATCCGAGGATGGGTGTCCGCTAGCTTGTGGACCTGGATGGTTGGGTGCGGATAATGACGAACCCGAGGGCCAGCCGATCTGGCTCGCCAACGGGGGTGCACATGAATACTTTCCAAACTTTGGACGCGATCGACCGGCCAACTCTGACCACGGCCGAGGCGGCACATTTTTTAAATCGCAAGCAGCAGACCTTGCGCAACTGGGCCATTCGCAATGATGGACCGGTTAAGTGCGTGCGTATCGGTGGCCGACTCGCGTGGCCAACTGCTGAAGTTCGCTCACTCCTTGATGTAGCTCGACCAGGCAAATCAGCGGCATAAAAAAGCCGGACGTGGGCGCGTCCGGCGGTGCCAAGCACTTCCGTCAAAAAGTGCTAGGCGCGCAAATTGTCGCGCTTTATCCGGCCTTCGACAAATATCGAGGCTGTTTCGATGATTCTTCATGATGAGAAAAAGGGCCCTAGCGGGCCAGCTGAGCTTCACTGCGCGCCAGCGAGCAAGGTTTCCCGCTTCAACGCATTGGGCGACAAGCCTGGACAGCGAAGTGGTTTCGCGGTTTGGCTCCCCGACGGCGAGTTACTGCTGACGGCGGCGCATCCACATAGCACTCTCATTATTCATGCTGCCGGCCATGGTCGCCGGCAGGGTGGGTGAGGCATGCCGCGTTCACGGAATATCAAGCCGGCCTTCTTCAAAAACGAAAAGTTAGCTGATTTGGACGCATTTGATCGCCTGCTTTTTGTCGGTCTCTGGTGTCTTGCTGATCGAGAGGGGCGACTCGAAAACCGCCCTAAACGAATCAAGATCGAGCTGTTTCCCTGCGATGGCTATGACGTCGAATCGGGGATTGTGGCGTTGGAACAAGCGGGCTTTATCGAGCGATACGGCGTCGGGAGCTGTGCTGTGATTCACGTGGTGAACTTCTCGAAGCACCAGAGGCCGCACGGTACCGAGAAGGATAGTGAGCTACCAGACAGGAACGGTGAATTAACCGTTAACGAACGCAAAAAGAACGGTTATGCCACGGGGGCGCAACACAAGGTAAACGCTTCTCCAACTGTCAGGCCACTCCCTGATTCCTGATTCCTGAAACCTGAAACCTGAAACCTGAAACCTGATTCAGCCCTCGCCCCTCCGCTCTTGCTTTGCCAGGACGATTTAAAAAATCGTGGACTTTGATCTTGGCCCGAGTGGGGCCCCGCTTGCGGGGTCGAGGGCCGTGCGGTTGCCAGCAGATGGTTTTTCATTCGTAAGCGAGGTGCGCGATGGGTGAGACGCGATATATCGACTTCAGCGATGCGGCTATTAAGCGGGTAGCGAACGACGAAAGCGTGCGGGTGCTGCGTGATGAATTTTATCCAGAGCTTCGCTTGCGATTCCGCGATAACCACCGACAGGCGGCATGGGACGTGCGCCACGATGGAAAGTGGAAGAAGGCTGGTAACTGGCCGCGCTGGAGTTGGAGCGCGATGCTCGCCGCGTTGCCGGGAGTTCTGGCTTCGCGGGCTAGTAATGGGGTGTCTGCGCGAGTCGGCACCTTGGTAACGGTAGGTGATCTGCTGGCGTGGTACCTGGAGCGGCATTTGAATACGGCCACGCTTTCCAAGGCGCGCAAGGCTGCTTGTCGAACGATGTTCAGAGGTTGGCTCCAGCCGCGCTTGGGCGCGGTTTCTATTGTTGCGCTGAATCGGGCTCAACTGGACCGTCTGTTGATTCAGCCTATG
The DNA here is from genome assembly GCF_054057335.1 of Pseudomonas sp. TE3786. Classification (NCBI taxonomy): domain Bacteria; kingdom Pseudomonadati; phylum Pseudomonadota; class Gammaproteobacteria; order Pseudomonadales; family Pseudomonadaceae; genus Pseudomonas; species Pseudomonas sp. TE3786. The sequence continues at coordinate 72,662 of NZ_JBSRZF010000011.1, read as the reverse complement.
CAAGCTGAGCTTGCACCAGCGACGGTGTGCAAGGCGTATCGAATGCTGTTGGCGGCTATCCACGCGGCGCAACGACTTGGGCTGCTGGTGCGCAATCCGCTGGAAGGGGTGAAGTTTCCTGAGTTCGGGCTCGGGCCGATCCGGCCGAAGGAGGCGCGGTTATTTCCGAAGGACGCAGGAGCTGTAGTCGCTCGGCTGGCTGAGCGTATCGAGGCTGATCCGCGTGACTGCCTGCTGGCATTGTTGATGCTGCTGCATGGCACACGAGTAGGTGAGACTCGGCAGGCGCGCTGGGCTGACTTCGATTTAGAAAACGGGTGGTGGGTGATTCCCGCAGAGCGAACTAAGACGCGGGCGCGGCATGAGCTGCCATTGACGGTTAGTGCAATCGCGCTGCTTCGTTGGTACCGGGAGGTTCGGCCCGAGAAGCTCAGTGTTTTCCTATTTCCCAGTGGGCATGGGCGTCCGCTCTCGGAGGCGGCGGCTGGTTGGGTCATACGTGGGCTGAGCGGTGGGGCGTGGTCCAGTCATGACCTGCGAAAGGTGGCGCGAGCGGGTTGGGCTGAGCTGGGGGTCGACTATCTGATAGCTGAGCAGTTGCTTAATCACGCAATGCCTGGGCTGGCTGCCACCTATGTTCAAACGGACCTGTCGCGGTTGAAACGCGAGGCGCTTGAGCTATGGCATGGAAAAGGAAACGGCAGGGCGCAGGGCTTGTCTGTGGGCTCTCGTTTTCCGCAGGTGAGTCCGGGTCAATGATCGCGTGAAGTGAGGCGAGGAGCAGATTGTGTGGGGGCTTGGGCGCGGCGCTGTGTGCTGAATGTCATCTAGTGTCGCTGGTGTGTGCTTTGGGGTGATTTCTGGGGAGTTTTAGGGGTTGATTGGTTCAGGTGCTTGGCTGCGTGGGCCGGTGGTGATGTTTTTTGTGCGTAGGCGCGGCGGGTGTGGCGGAGGCGGGTTGATGGGTCCGTACTAGGCTTGTTTCGGTTGGGAGGTATAGCGCTCTATTTCGCGCACTTGCGGCTAAGGCTCAACCTGCTTGTCGGTGAGTAAATGTTTGGTGTTGAGTCCAAGAGCTTCCGCTGTTGCCTATCGTGTTCATGATTGTCTAATCAAATCAATTGCTAGCGTCGATAAATGTAAGAAATCCGCTCAGTGCAGAATTTTGCTCGGAAGGGGGGCGCAGCGGTTCGCGAGCGCCAGTGATCGGCCAGAAGTGGTCGTTTAGAGCAGGGAAATAATTTGTCCCCTGTTCCTCTCCAGCCATTGACCGCCTTCGTGCACCAGGGGGGCGCGAAAACCGAATAGCAGCGCTAACGCAATCGCCGAAACAGCCCCATCGCATTTAACTCGCAGCAGCACCGTGGTAGTCGCGAAATCAGCAACGCTCAGCCGGTTTACAGGGCAATGCTGCCGTTGCACGGGCGGGGCTGGGTGGTTTTCATCGTTTCAGGCCTTTTCTTTTTCAATCGCGCCAGTGTGGCGGCATAGGCTTCCTGCACATCTGCTCGCTGCTCTTGGTTGAAATCGAACCCGGCCTCCAGTGAGGGGATATGGCCTTGGTTACCCAATTGTCCGATGGCCTTCAACGCCTTTTTCAGCAGCACAGCATCGCCACCGATTATCTGTTTTTCGAAGCGCAGTACATCGATGATCGGCTCGACCAGCGACGTGTTTGCCTTCAGCAACTCAGCCGGAAATAGCTTGCCGTTTAGCTGTCGCTAGCAGCAGAGGCGTTGGCCGCAAGGCCAGCGCCTGTTTGGGATGATTCCCGAAGGCTTTGCCGCGCATCTTTGTCGCATAATACGGCCAAGCTTTTCATATTCGTGCTGGCGCCACTGTGAGCGTCGCATTACAGGGATTTTAAAAAAATGTCGCAAGCCTCTAATAATCTGGCCGCTTACATCTGGTCTTTGGCCGATCTCCTGCGTGGCGAATTTAAGCAGAGCCAGTACGGCCGCATCATCCTGCCGTTCACCCTTTTGCGGCGTCTTGAGTGCGTATTGGAGGCCAGCAAGGCGGCGGTGCTGACCGAGCATGCACGCGTGCAGCAGCTAAATATTTCCGAAGAGGCCCAAGAGAAACTGCTGCTGCGTGCCACTGGCGGTCTGTCGTTTTTCAATACCTCGAAAATGGATATGTCCACGCTTGGCGAAGCTGGCATCAAGGCCAACCTGGAGTCCTATCTGCAGGGTTTCTCCAAGGATGCTCGGGAGATTTTCGATCACTTTAAATTCACCGAATTCCTCGGTCTGCTCAATGATACCAATCTGCTCTACAAGGTTGTGCAGCGGGTGCGCAAAACCGACTTAAGTCCTGCCGCTGTGTCCAACCACGATATGGGGCTGGTGTTTGAGGAGTTGATCCGCCGCTTTGCGGAAAGCTCAAATGACACCGCCGGGGAACACTTTACCCCTCGCGACATCGTCCGTCTCACCACCTCCCTGGTATTTATGGAGGATGACGACGCCCTGACCAAGCCTGGCATCATCCGCACCATTTACGACCCCACGGCCGGCACCGGCGGCTTTCTCTCCTCCGGCATGGAGTACGTGCACGAGCTCAACCCGCAGGCCGTGATGCGCGCCTATGGTCAGGAGCTCAACCCCGAGAGTTACGCCATCTGCAAAGCCGACATGCTGATCAAGGGTCAGGACGTCAGCAACATCAAACTCGGCAACACCCTGTCGAACGACCAGCTGTACGCCACCGAGTTTGACTACATGCTCTCCAACCCGCCGTTTGGTGTGGATTGGAAGAAGATCGAGCAAGAGATCAGCATCGAGCACACTGAAAAAGGCTTCAACGGCCGTTTTGGCGCGGGTTTGCCACGCGTCAGCGATGGCTCCTTGTTGTTCCTGCTGCACCTGATTAGCAAGCTGCGCGACGGCTCCCAGGGTGGCGGGCGGATTGGCATCATCCTCAATGGTTCGCCGTTGTTTACCGGCGGGGCCGGTTCTGGCGAGTCGGAGATCCGCCGCTACATTCTTGAAGCTGACTTGCTCGAGGCCATCGTCGCGCTGCCCACCGACATGTTCTACAACACCGGCATCTCCACCTATGTGTGGGTGCTGTCGAACAAAAAAACCGCCGAGCGCAAGGGCAAGGTCCAGCTGATTAATGGCGTGAACCTGTGTGGAAAAATGCGTAAATCCCTTGGTTCCAAACGCAATGAAATGGCCGAGGACGATATCGCTACTGTCATTCGCGCCTTCGGCAGTTTTGCCGCCATCGATGCCTACGAGCTGGACAAACAAGCAGCACAGAAAAGCAACCGCGGCCGCCAAGCAGCCAACCCCAAAGCCGAGGTGGCCAAGACCTTTGCCAGCAAGATCTTCAACACATATGAGTTTGGCTATCGGCGCATCAGCATCGAGCGGCCGTTGCGCCTGTCTTGGCAGTTCAGTGATGAGCGCGTGGCCGAGCTGCGTTTCGCTCCCAGTGCCCTCAACAGCGCCATGCGCTGGGTCTACCAAGAGTTCAGCGCCCTGGAAGGTGAGACCTGGGACGACGGCGATTGTTGTAAGCGCTACGGCGAGCTGAGCGGCCATGAAGACGCCATCCGCCGTTACTGCAAGCTGCACTTCGCCGAACTGAAAGAGAAGCACCTCAAGGATCTACTTAGCCGCACCACCTGGATGGATCAAAAGCGTCTGTTGCTCAAGGCGCAGCAACTGCAGGCCAGCATCGGCACCGACCAGCATGACGACTTCAATATCTTTGACGACGCCCTCAAAGCCGCCTGCAAGCAACAAGACATTGCCCTGGACGCCAAAGACAAGAAACAGCTCACCGATGTCATGAGCTGGAAGAACCCAGCCGCCGCCAAGGTCATCAAGAAAATCCACAAAACCCCAGCCAACCCGCTGTATGGCTTATTTGCCGTTGATGGCGAAGTGTTGGAATACCAAACGGACAGCGAGCTGCGCGACAACGAAAACGTCGCCCTCGACCCCTCGCAATCGGTTAACGCCATTAACGAAGCCTACTTCCTTAAAGAAGTGCAGCCCCACGTACCCGATGCCTGGATAGATGCCGGCAAGAAGGATGCGAAGGACCAGCAAGTCGGCATCGTCGGTTATGAAATCCCCTTTAACCGGCATTTCTACCAGTACCAACCGCCACGGAATTTGCTTGAGATTGATGCCGATCTGGATGCCGTATCAGCCGAGATTATGGCCTTGCTGCAAGAGGTGCATTCGTAATGGCGGGGCGGTATAAGCCGTATTCTGAATATAAGGATTCTGTGGTTGAGTGGCTGCGTGAAATCCCAGTGCACTGGGATGTTAGCAAGCTACGTTATATGTTTTCTTTTGGTAAGGGATTAACTATTACCAAAGAAAACCTGCTAGACGAAGGGGTGCCTTGCGTGAACTATGGTGAGGTTCATTCAAAATATGGTTTTGAGCTGGACCCTTCTATTCACCCACTTAAGTGCGTTAGTGAAAATTATTTAATTTCATCGTCAGGCGCTCTGTTGTTAATGGGGGATTTGGTTTTTGCAGACACATCAGAAGATATTGATGGGTCGGGGAACTTCACCCAGCTAACTACCGATAAAGTTGTCTTTGCTGGATATCACACCATTATTGCCCGCCCAATAGATAGGCAGTGTAGCCGTTTCTATGCATATCTCTTTGATTCACGTGAGTTCAGAACTCAAATTAGGAACGCGGTTAAAGGTGTAAAGGTTTTTAGCGTTACTCAGGCTATTTTGCGAGGCATCAATATTTGGCTTCCTACGCTTGATGAGCGAAAAACAATTGCCAATTTCCTCGATCACGAAACCGCCAAAATCGACACCCTGATCGAAAAGCAACAACAGCTGATCCAGCTGCTAAAAGAAAAACGTCAGGCCGTGATTAGCCATGCCGTCACCAAAGGCCTCTCTTCATTAAACGGCGGGCCCGGCGCCAAGATGCGCGACTCGGGTGTTGAGTGGCTGGGGGAAGTGCCGGAAGGATGGGAAATAAAAAAGCTCAAGTATTTGTGCACTCTACAGACTGGCGATAAAAACACCGAGGATGCAGTGAGTGAGGGTGAGTACCCATTTTTTGTTCGATCACAAACTGTAGAGCGATTAAGCAGCTTTACCGCTGATTGCGAAGCTGTTCTAACAGCGGGTGATGGCGTTGGGGTCGGTAAAGTCTTTCATTATATTAACGGTAAGTTCGATTTTCATCAGCGCGTTTATATGATGAATAAATTCAATTTTGTTAACGGGAAATTTTTCTTTCATTATCTTTCTAATATGTTTCACAAGGTGGCGCTGGACGGCGGTGCAAAATCGACTGTCGATTCATTGAGAATGCCTGTATTTACGAACTTCATCATCACCGTTCCGCCGATGCAAGAGCAGGCGTCAATTGTTAAGTTTGTCGAGTCTAACAATGATCTCTTCGATGATTTAACGCTTAAGGCAAGCAATGCTATTGAGTTAATGCAAGAGCGCCGCACCGCCCTAATCTCCGCCGCCGTTACCGGCAAGATCGACGTAAGAGACTGGGCCGCGCCGCAAGCCAGTCCAACCCACAAGGAAGTAGCCCCATGAATGCATTGGCTGGCGGTAAGGCCAACGAGCTGACCTTTCAAAACGACATGCTTAAACACTTGCTGGCTAACGGCTGGCTGCTGGGCAAGGCAGAGCACTACAACCGTGAACTGGCCCTGTACCCGGAAGACTTGCTGGGTTTTGTGCAAGAAACCCAGGATGAGCAATGGCAGAAATTTTGTGCGCTGTACCCCAGCAACCCCGAGCAGCACTTTCTGGAGCGGGTCGCCAGCCAGCTGAATAAAACCGACCCGAATGCCGCCAGTAAAGACATGCGCACCTTCGGCACCTTGGGGGTGCTCCGCCATGAACTGCGCCACCGTGGCACCCGTTTTAGCCTGTGCCAGTTCAAGCCCGAACATGATCTGAACCCGGATACCTTGGCGCGCTACGCCAAGAACCGCTGCCGGGTGGTGCCGGAGTTGGTGTACTCACCCTGGGCGACTCAAGAGCATCTGGAACAGACCGGCAGCAAGGCCCAAGCCTGGCGGATTGACCTGGTGTTGTTTGTAAACGGTTTGCCAGTGGCCACGCTGGAGCTGAAGTCCGAATTCAAGCAGGCCGTGCACAACGCCATTAAGCAATACAAAACCACGCGCTTTGCCATCGACCCAGTGACCAAAAAGTCCGAACCGCTGCTGACCTTTAAGCGCGGGGCGCTGGTGCATTTTGCCGTCAGCCAGTACGAGGTCTATATGGCCACGCGGCTGGAGGGCGCGGCGACTTACTTCTTGCCGTTTAACAAAGGCACCACGGCCGGCGGTGCCGGTAACGATGTGCCGACCGACCTTAACCAGTACGCCACCGATTACCTGTGGAACGAGGTGTTGCTGCCGAACAACTTGCTGTCGATTCTCGGCCACTTTGTGCACCTGCAAATCGAAGAGAAGGAAGATTGGGAAGGCCGTAAGTACAAAAAAGAAAGCCTGATTTTCCCGCGTTATCACCAGTGGGATGTGGTGAATAAGCTGGTTAACGCGGCCCGCACTGAAGGCCCAGGGCATAAGTACCTGATCCAGCACAGCGCAGGGTCGGGTAAGTCCAACTCGATTGCCTGGGTCGCCCACCAGCTGTCGTCGATCTACAGCGCGCAGGGTGGCAAACAGTTCAACTCGGTGATCGTTGTCACGGACCGCACCGTGCTGGATGACCAGCTGCAAGACACCATCAATCAGTTTGAACACGTCGATGGCGCGGTGGGGCGGATCAATAACAAGGAGGGTGACGGCTCTAAATCCGAGAAACTCGCGGTGGCGCTGGAAAACTCCCAGCCGATTATTATCGTCACCATCCAGACCTTCCCCTATGTGCTGCGCGCCATCGAGAACAGCCTCAGCCTGAAAACCCGCAGCTACGCGATCATTGCCGACGAAGCGCACTCCTCGCAAAGCGGCTCGACCGCGCGGCAGCTAAAAGAAGTGCTGATGATCGAGGCCAAGGCCGATGGTGAGGACGAACTCAGCTCTGAGGACATTCTCGATGCCGCTGTGGCCTCACGCAAAGCCTCAAAAAACCTAAGCTACTTTGCCTTTACCGCCACGCCAAAAACCAAGACGCTGGAGCTGTTTGGCCGCTTGCCCAAGCCAAGTGAACAACCCTCGAAAACCAATAAGCCCGAGGCCTACCATGTGTACAGCATGCGTCAGGCCATCGAAGAGGGCTTTATTCTCGATGTGCTGAAGAACTACACCAACTACAAAGTGGCCTACAACCTGGCGCAAAAAATCGATAAGGCCGACCAGGAAGTCGAGAGCAAAAAGGCCAAGGTCAAGCTCAACCAGTGGGTGCGTCTGCACGAGTACAACATCGCGCAGAAGGTGCAGGTAATCGTTGAGCACTTTCGCAGCAACGTCATGGGTCTGCTGGGCGGGCAAGCCAAGGCCATGGTAGTCACAAGCTCACGCAAAGAAGCGGTGCGCTACAAGCTGTGTTTCGACAAATACATCGTCGACAAGGGTTACCAGAAGATCCATGCCATGGTGGCGTTCTCCAGCGAGGTGGAATTCACCGAGAAAGACCCGAACTCAGTCGCGCTGCTGGGCATTAAATACACCGAGAGCAACATGAACCCCAACCTCAAAGGCCGCGACATGCGCAAAGCCTTTGATAGCGACGATTATCAAGTGATGATCGTGGCTAATAAGTTTCAGACCGGCTTCGACCAGCCCAAGCTGTGCGCCATGTACGTGGACAAAAAGCTCGGCGGTGTCGAGTGCGTGCAGACCCTGTCACGCTTGAACCGCACGTACCCAGGCAAGGCGGACGTCGGCACCTTTATCCTGGATTTTTTCAACGAGCCGCAGGACATCCTTGACTCGTTCCAGCCGTATTTTCAGACGGCAGAGCTGGCGGATGTTTCCAACCCTGACTTGATCTTCGATCTGTTTGAGAAACTCAACGCGGCTGGCATCTATAAGACGAGCGAGGTTGAGCAGTTCTGCTCGGCCTTCTTCGTTAAGAACAAAAGCAATGCAGCGATTGCCAATATTTGCAAACCGGCGGTGGAGCGTTGGACCAAGCGTTACAAGCTGGCGGTTGATGCCTACGCGCACTCAAAAGAAATATTTGAACGGATTAAAAAGACCCAGGACGCGGTGTTGATCGCCAACGCTGAAAACGATCTGAAGGAATGCAAGCAAGCCAAGGATGCCCTGGATATCTTCAAAAAGGATCTGGGTACCTTCGTGCGTTTCTATGAGTTCATGTCGCAGATCGTCGATTACGACGACAAGCAGCTGGAAAAGCTCAGCCTGTACGCGCGCAATCTAAGTCCAATGCTGCGTGAAACTGCGGTGGATGAAGATGATATTGACCTAGACAGTATCGTGCTCAGCCATTACCGCGTTTCGAAAATACGCCAGCAAGACCTCAAGCTAAAAGAAGACTCGCCCGACTATAAGCTTGTGCCGGGAGAGGGGCTTGGCTCCGCCGTGGCGAAGGACAAAAAAGAAGAGTTGCTCTCGCAGATATTGGCGCGGCTCAACGAGCTATTTGTGACCGACCAACTGACAGACAAAGACATGGTGAATTACGCCTACACCATCCGCGACAAGGTCAGTGAAAATCAATTGGTCATGCAGCAACTGGCCAATAACACCGCCGAGCAAGCACTGCTGGGTAGCTTCGCCAACGCGGTCGATGACGCGATCATGGACAGTGGCGATGCCCACCAGAACCAGATGATGCAGCTACTATCTGATCCAGGTAAGGCCAGTAAGTTTGCGCGGGTGGTGTTTGATTTGCTCAGATTGGCGAGGTAGCGGGCCTGCTGATTAATAGCCAGTTGAATATGCAGCGCGTAACTATTGGGCGCTGCTTTATTCCTTCACCACTAGCCATGCTCCGCATCGAATGACCAGCCAAGCCGTTCACCTTTGGCGAACGAAAACAGCTGCTTTTTGACAACAAAGGCAGTTGATCATTTTGGCCGTTTTCGGCCTCGCTTCACATTCGTTACTCTGACCTAAAAACGCCCAAAACGCCCAACTGCCCCATACTTGAAGGCTTCAAGTATGGGGGGGCGGGGACGTACTTGAAGGATCGCCTGACGGCTGCTTCAAGTATGCCCCCGCATATTTGTTGTCAAAGTCCGAGCAAAAGCGCGCGCAGCATTTGTCATCAAAGTGAAGTAGCCAGCGCCGGGGGCGCTGAAGGAGCAATCAGGCGATGCCAAACGATGGCATCGCGGGCGGGGGTAAGGCGTTGCCAACTCAAAAGTGCTGGCCCGCAAAAGGAAAGTTAGCTATGTGTAATTTTTTTAAGTATTTGATTTATAAAATTTAACGTGGTGAATATAACCGAGAAAACCAGTGCCAGTTGAGGCACTGGCGCTGCCACAACTGACGCTCAGAATACCCGTGATGGCGCTTTGCGGAGTCACTGTGGGCACTGTCAGTGACGGTAATGACTCTGCCTCCTGAGCGTAAATTTCATACCCCAGTCGTATCGCCTGCCTCGCTGTCACACGCGTGGTGTGTCGCAGCATGACTATGCGATATGGCCCGAGTGTCGCAGTTTCGCCCTGTCATACCCTTGGCGTGTCGCAATTCCCTGTTCGATACAAGCGCCATATTGCATCTGCCAAATATAGCGGGTGTCTCCGGCATGTGCGGGATTGCCCCCCATACGTGACCACCCGTCTGTATTTGACCTGGCCAGTCATGTGCATTGCATCCGACCACCGATTGCATCGGTTTTGACCTGCGCGCTTCGTAACCATGATTGGCAGAGAACTGTACATTCTTGCCGGGGGCAGTGACCGGCAGAAATCGGCCAATAGCAGTCGTTTGACTGTTTCAATCGAAGGCGCGTAAAACGCCTGGATTATCTGGTGAGTGCGTTCTGCTCATCCCGCGTTTGTGCCATCTACTTATCAAGGACTGATGCAGTGTTAGACGAACCCAATTTCGAATCCCTTCCCACCGCTGACGATTTCTACTACGACGGCGACTGTGAAGAAAAATGGGTCAGAGAACACTACCTCGGTAAAGACATCGAATTTGCCCGCAAGCGCTATTACACGCACTGCTCGCTGTCCGTTCTTCATGACTGGAGTCATGTGGGTCCTCTGGCCTTACGCTTTTACATACTGGGTGCGTGCAGGTACTTGCAGGAAGAGGGAGCTAGGGATGACATTGATGTTTATAACGGGCTAGCGCATCTCCTCCTAAGAAAGCTCGTAGAGCACCCAAAGGAGTTGGCGTTCATCTCAGCTTACGTCGCAGATTTTTCTCGGTGGGCGCTGGAGAATCACGAGAAATTCAGAGCTACCGAACACGAGCACATCTATGGGGACGTCATCCAGAGATACCGGGAGCTGCAAAAGCTTGCGGGGGACTTGAAGGGGTGAACCACCCCCTGTTTTTTTCAGACACGCTATGACTGCTTCTGGCCGGGAGTTGCCGGTAGCAACAGTCTGGAATGTCGCGTTTCTGGAGACCTGCGCGTCTCTCAATCTATTTCTCTGTGTGGTCAACATGCTGCCCGTGATGCCACTGGATGGCGCGACGTGCATTCAGGCCCTGAGCAGTGAGCGCGTGTGGAATTACTACAAGCACATTCAGCCCTGCCTCTATGTCACCGGCGCCGGGTTGTTGTTCACGGGTTTGTTAAGCAAGTACATCGTTTGGGCTACACAGAGTCTTCTGAATGCCCTGCCTAGTGGAGTGATTAATGGCTAGTTACGGACTGTTTCTAATTCTGGCAACCCTGACCGTGCTCAGCCCCGGTCCTGGGGTGGTGCTGACGATTTCCAACTCGCTGCGTCACGGCTGGACCGGTTCGCTGCCCGGCATCTTCGGTATCGCGTTGGGCGCTTTTGTCGTCGCGGGTATTTCCGCCAGTAGCGTAGGCTTGATCCTGGCCGCCTCGGCCACTGCGTTCACCATTCTCAAATACATCGGCGCACTGTACTTGTTGTACTTGGGGATCAGGATGTGGCGTACAAAGAGTTTTATCCCCGAACTCAAAGTCACTTCGTCGCGTCCGTGGCGTCGGTTCGTCGAGGCGTTGTCGATCCAGTTGCTGAACCCTAAGGCCGGTTTCTTCTTTCTCGCAGTATTCCCTCAGTTCATCAAACCCGAGGGTAACTACTACAGCCAGTTCTTCTTGCTGGTGTCGTCCTATAGCTTGCTCGTCGTACTGGTTCATACCGGATATGCCCTCATGGCCAACGGCGCAAGAGGCTGGCTCTCCACGAACAAGGGCGCCAGGATTGTCGGTAAACTGTCGGGTATCACCTTCTTTTGCTTTGGCGTGCTGATGGCTTCAGCCAGCAAATAAACAGACTTGAATGATTTAACCCAGGAGGCTTCATGGCCAGGAAGGCAATCAATTTTTTACTATTGGACGAAGACCGCGAGCGACTGAAGAAAATCGCCCGTTCCGGACTTCTGCCGTATAGAAGCGTCACTCGGGCTTCGATTCTGCTGTTACTGGAAAGCGGACTCTCCCCCAAGGAAGTCAGCTTCCGGCTGAACATCTCGGCACCGGTAGTGTTCAAGTGGCGTAGCCGTTACTTGGCGTTCGGTATCGATGGGTTGGAGGATCTTCCTCGCAGCGGATTGCCGAAGGTATCGCCGATGGTCGTGGGTGGATAACGCGCTTCGGTATCGCTCAGACGGGCTCTTGAGGCGCAATCATTCGGGTCTTTGGTGAGCCGTTTGAGTTGTGCTTGTTGAGGCTGATGCCGATTTGACCCACTTGCCGACGCAGGACTGCCCCACCTCCACCTCCACATCAGCACAAACCCTGCCCAGGTAATGTTTTTCAAGGATCGGACTGGGTCAGTTTTCGGCCAGAAGAGGACGTTTAGAGTATGGAAATAAATCCATTCCCTTTTCTCACCTATACCTCATACCCAAACTGTTTGAAGTAACGCCTGATCAACAACTTCTTTTTCTTGCAGCGTGAAAAATAGTTGTAGTTAAGGGCGCGAGTGATGAAACTCGGCTCTACTTCAGCCCCAAGCTCTAGCAGCGCAATGATTGTTTCCAAATGCCTGTGTTCAACGGCGTGGATCAACGCAAAGGGTGGAATTGGAGAGCCCAGGCTCCTCAGCATACGGACGTCTTCATGCCGGTTCTCGACTGAGAGCCAATGCAGCACGTTTTCTTCGATCCAGTTGGTCTCATAGAGCAACTGTGGATTTCCAGCGACGATTGAACTGACCTTAGTCGGCTCATATAGAACGGCGTCTAACAGCAATACAAACCCGTGGGTGGGACCCTGTAAAAGCGCGTTGTAACGAGGAGGTATAAACCTGTTTCTCATAAGAGTGGCGGTTTTGCACCGCAATCAGGAAGCTGACCGTTGAGCCCAACGGCTAGTACAACTTTGGCAGCGCGGCGAAGCCAAGCGCAATCGCGGAAACTACGGGTAAAGGCTGAAACTGTCTAGTAGCTGCTTTGAACCGACCATGAAGCGCGGATCAAGAGCGTTCTCGTACGACAGGCCGCTTCTGGCCGGTACCTGCCTGTAACTACTGGCGGCTACGGGCTTCAATCTTTAGCAGTTCAGACCCCTTTTTGCGTCGAGTGCTTACAAACTGCTTACAAAGATGCCAAAAACAAAAAAGGCCAACCGCAATGGCTGGCCTAACTCTTTGATTTTATTGGTGGGCCCACACGGACTTGAACCGTGGACCAAAGGATTATGAGTCCTCTGCTCTAACCAACTGAGCTATAGGCCCTCAGAAAGTGCGCGGATTATACCGGCGCGGTTTGCGGAGTGCCAATCGCGTGGCGGGGGGTTAGGAAAGTCCCTGCGAAGTTCTCAGGGGGAACCGCACGGCTAAGGATAAAACCTTGGATCTGTTCGCAGCCTTCCTCGACCAGGAAGCGCTGTTGTTCGGGCGTTTCGACACCTTCCGCGATCACGGTGAGCTGCATGCTGCGCCCCAGGGCAATGATGGCGCGGGTGATGGCGGCGTCGTGGGGGTCTTCGGGCAGACCGCGGACGAAGGATTGGTCGATTTTCAGGGTGTCGAGCGGCAGGCGTTTGAGGTAGCTCAGGGAGGAGTAGCCAGTGCCGAAGTCGTCGATGGCCAGCAGCACGCCGAGTTTTTTCAGGTCGTGGAGGATGGTCAGGGCTTCTTCCGTCTGGTTCATGATGAAGTTTTCGGTGATTTCCAGCTGCAGCATATTTGGCTGCAGGTTGTGTTCGGCCAGCAGGTTGGCGATGCGTTTGACCAGGCGTGGCTGGCGCAGTTGGGCACCGGCGAGGTTGACCGATAGCGGGCCGAACGGTTGGTGCTGTTGTTGCCATTCGCCCATTTGTTTGCAGGCTTGGGCCAGCACCCAGTCGCCGATCGGCAGGATCAGGCCGTTGTCTTCTGCCAGGGCGATAAAACGTTCTGGTGGAACGTTGCCGAACATGGGGCTGTGCCAGCGCAGTAACGCTTCGGCGCCGACGATCTGGTGGCTTTGCAGGCACTGCTTGGGCTGGTAGTGCAGGCTCAGCTCGTTACGCTCGATGGCTCGGCGCAGTTCGTTTTCCAGGGCGATGCGGTCGGTGGCTTGTTGGGTCAGGTCGCTGGTGTACAGCTCGGCGCGGTTGCGGCCTTTGGCTTTGGAGCGGTACATGGCGGCGTCGGCATTTTTGATCAGGGTGGCGACGTCGATGCCGTCCTGGGGGAACAGGCTGGCACCGATGCTGGCGGTGATAAAAAACTCTTGGCCGTCAGCCTGGAATGGTGCGCTCAGGCAAATGAGCAGTTTGTTGGCCACCCGTTCGGCATCTTCGGCCTGGTGCAGGCCGGGCAGCAGGATGATGAATTCGTCACCGCCCAGACGTGCGACGGTGTCGATGTCGCGCAGTTGGCTGCGCAGGCGCTGGGCGGTGGCTTGCAGCAACAGGTCGCCGACCGGGTGGCCGAGGCTATCGTTGATGTGTTTGAAGCGATCGAGGTCGAGGAACAGCACGGCACCGAGGCTGCTATTGGATTGCCCGTCGGCGAGCATGGCGTGCAGGCGGTTTTCGAACAGCAGGCGGTTGGGCAGGCCGGTCAGGGAGTCGTGGTGGGCCTGGTGGTCGAGTTTGTCCTGGGCCCGTTTGAGCGAGGTGATGTCGGCGAACACGCCGACAAAATGGGTGATTCGGCCGTCGCTGTTGCGCACGGCGCTGATGGTCAGCCATTGCGGGTACAGCTCGCCATTTTTGCGTTTATTGCAGATCTCGCCTTGCCAGTGGCTGGTGGCATCGAGCTGGTGCCACATGGCGGCGTAGAAGGCGCTGTCGTGTTGGCCGGAGGCGAGTAGGTGCGGCGAGCGGCCCAAGGCTTCGGCCTCGCTGTAGCCGGTGATCTCGGTGAAGGCGCGGTTGACGGCGGTGATGCGTTGTTCGGTGTCGGTGATCAGCACGCCTTCGGCGGTGCTTTCGAAGACGGTGGCGGCGAGCTGGAGTTTTTCCTGGGTGCGGGTCCGTTCGGTGACGTCGCGGGCGATGGTCAGTACGCAGCGTTCAGCGTTGATTTGCATGCCCTGCATGGCTATTTCACATAGCCTCAGTTCGCCGCTTTTGGCGCGAATGACGGCGGTGTAGTCGCGTACCGTGCCGGTGTCTTTCAGGCGTTGCATGACGGCGCTGCGATCCGCCGGGTTATGCCACAGGCCAAGGCCGATGGTGGACTGGTTGGCGACGTCGTCAGTGCTGTAGCCGGTCAGGCCGGTGAAGCCTTCGTTCACTTCCAGGATCCGGCCGTCCTGCATGCGGGTGAGCAACAAGCCGTCGGGCGAGGCGTGAAAGGCTTTGGCGAATTTCTCTTCGGAAAACTGCAGCTGTTCCTGGGTTTTTTTCACCTGGCTGATATCGCGCACGACGACGACTAGCGCCGGGGTGTCCGCCAGTTGGAATTGCTGGGCGGAAATCAAGCCGGTGAAGAGTTCGCCGTTCTGTCGGCGGAACAGCATCTCTAGATTGTGCAGGCTTTCGCGCTGTAAACGCTGAAGCACTTGCGGGCCGGAACCGGGCACGCCCCAGAGGTTCAATTCGGTGCCGTTTTTGCCGAGCGCGTCGGCGGCGCGGAGGCCGGTGTGCTCTTCGAAGGACGGGTTCACTTCCAGTAGGCAGCCATCTTCCCGGCGGGCAATCAGGAGGATGTCCGGGCATTGCTGGAATACCGAAGCGAACTTTTGTTCGGACAGGCGCAGTGCCTGCTCGGTCTGTTTGGTTTCGGTGACTTCGATCATCACCCCGCGCAGCACCGTGGTGCCGCGGTGTTCGATCAGGGTGACGATATCGTGTACCCAGATAAGGCGGCCGTCGGCGGCGTACATGCGGTAGTCGACAGTGTGGTCGCGGCCGGCGTCGGTCTCCTGGCGGCAGTAGGTTAGGGTGCGCTCGCGGTCGTCCGGGTGCAGGGCCTTGGCCCAGAAGTCAGGGTCATGCCAGGCGCTCAGGGGGTAGCCAAAGAGTTTTTCCGCGTGGGGTGACACGTAGGAGTAGCTGAAGTCGTCGCGGTTGGCTTCCCAGGTCACGGCGGACAGACACTCCACCAGGCTGCGAAAGTGCTGCTCGCTGCTGCGCAGGGCTTGTTCGAGGTTGCTACGGCGGTTGATCTCGCTACTCAGGCGGCGGTTGACGGCGACCACGGCGATCAATACCAGCAGCAGAACCAGCAAGCTTGGCACTGCCACCATCAGGGTTTTGCGCCACACGCCGCGTTGGTCCAGTACGCCGCCGATCCAGCGTTCCTGCATGGCTTCGATTTCTTCGCTGGTGATGTCGGCGAATAGTTTGTCGAGGATGCCTACCAGCACGGCCTGGTCTTTGGGTACCGCCATCGACAGTTGATAGCGGTACGGTGTATCGCCGGTGATAGTGATGCCTTCGAGCTTGAGTTGGCGCAGGCCCCAGACGCTGGACGCGAGGTCGCCGACCAGTGCATCGGCCTGGCCGGTGCCCACTGCCTGTAGCGCTGCGGCGACGGTTGGCACAGGCAGCAGATTGAGGTCGGGGTGTTGGCTGCGCAGGATTTCATGGGGGGCGTAGTTTTCCACCACCGCCACTTTCAGGCCGTAGAGATCTTTCAACTCCCGGGGTTGCGGGCCACCGTTGCGCGCCAGGATGACGATGGGGAAGTCCAGGTAAGGACGGGTGAAGCTGAGGTAACTCTGGCGCTCCGGGGTGGACATCGCCCCGGGTAGCAGGTTGATGCTGCCGGATCTGGCCTGCTGCAACACCTCGCTCCAACTGCTGGGCTCGAAGACTTCCATCTTCACCCCCAGGCGCTTTTCCACCAGGGCGACATAGTCGGCGGCCAGGCCCATGTAGCGGCCTTGTTCATCGCGGTATTCGAAAGGTGGCCAGGTGGCGTCGACACCCATGCGCAGGGTGGGGTGGGCGGTGAGCCAGGCTTGTTCTTCCTCAGTCAGCGTCAAGGCGTGGACGGGGGCTGCCCAGTAGGCCAAACACAGCAGAAGAGTGGCAAGCAGTCGCGGCATGACGCGGCCTCGAGACAGCGTTGTAGGGATGTGCCGAGTGTAGCCTTATGGCGCGTTGCCAGCATCCAGAAAGCAAAACCCCCGGTCGAGGCCGGGGGTTTTGTTTGTGCTTTTGTTAAGCACTACTCGTTGAGCAAAAAATCACTCGTCGAGGAACGAGCGCAAGTGCTCGCTGCGGGTCGGATGGCGCAGCTTGCGCAGCGCCTTGGCTTCGATCTGCCGGATCCGCTCGCGGGTTACATCGAACTGCTTACCAACTTCCTCAAGGGTGTGGTCGGTATTCATGTCGATGCCGAAGCGCATGCGCAGTACTTTGGCTTCACGGGCAGTGAGGCCGGCGAGTACTTCGCGGGTCGCTTCCTTGAGGCTTTCAACCGTGGCGACATCGATAGGCGACTGCATAGTGGAGTCTTCGATGAAGTCGCCCAGATGGGAGTCTTCATCATCGCCAATCGGTGTTTCCATGGAGATCGGCTCTTTGGCGATCTTCAATACCTTACGGATTTTGTCCTCAGGCATTTCCATGCGCTCACCCAGTTCTTCCGGAGTAGGCTCGCGGCCCATTTCCTGAAGCATCTGACGGGAGATGCGGTTGAGCTTGTTGATGGTCTCGATCATGTGCACCGGAATACGGATGGTGCGGGCCTGGTCGGCGATCGAGCGAGTGATCGCCTGACGGATCCACCAGGTGGCATAAGTCGAGAACTTGTAGCCGCGACGGTATTCGAACTTGTCCACCGCTTTCATCAGACCGATGTTGCCTTCCTGGATCAGATCGAGGAATTGCAGACCACGGTTGGTGTACTTCTTGGCGATGGAGATCACCAGACGCAAGTTCGCTTCAACCATCTCTTTCTTCGCGCGGCGGGCCTTGGCCTCGCCGATCGACATGCGACGGTTGATGTCCTTGATCTCGGCCAGTTTCAGACCGGTCTCAGCTTCCAGGGCGACCAGCTTCTGCTGGCAACGCTGGATGTCGGCCTGCAAGCGACCAATGGCTTCAGCGTATTTGCTTTTGCCTTTGGCCAGTTGGTCGGCCCAGCTTTCATCGATTTCGTGGCTCGGGAACTGACGCAGGAAGTCGGCGCGCGGCATACGGGCATCACGCACACACAGCTGCATGATGGCGCGTTCTTGTTGACGCAGACGATCCAGGGCATCACGAACGCGGGTAACCAGGGCGTCGAACTGCTTGGGAACCAGCTTGATCGGCATGAACAAGTCGGCCAGTTCAGCGAGTTCGGCCAGGCCTTGCTTGCTGTCGCGACCGTGCTTTTTCAGCACTTTCTTGGCTTTTTCCAGTTGGTCGGCCACGGCACCAAAGCGCACGCGAGCGATTTCCGGATCTGGACCGCCATCACCTTCTTCTTCGTCGTCGCTGTCACCTTCGGCTTCTTCGTCTTCGGTTTCAGGTTCGGCAGCCGCGGCTCCGTCCTTGATAACCGGGACGGGTACTTCGGCCGGCGCGGCAATGCCGTCATCCGGGTCGATGTAGCCGCTGAGGACTTCGGCCAGACGGCCGCCCTCGGTGGTAACGCGGGTGTACTCGGAGAGAATGCTGTCGACCGTGCCTGGGAAATGGGCGATAGCGCCCATGACTTCACGAATGCCTTCCTCGATGCGTTTGGCGATTTCGATCTCGCCTTCGCGGGTCAGCAGTTCGACCGTACCCATTTCGCGCATATACATGCGCACCGGGTCGGTGGTGCGGCCAATATCGGTTTCTACCGCAGCCAAAGCAGCGGCTGCTTCTTCGGCGGCCGCTTCGTCGGTATCGGCTTCAGCCAATAGCAGAGCGTCCGCATCCGGAGCACTCTCGAATACGTTGATCCCCATGTCGTTAATCATGCGGATGATGTCTTCCACCTGTTCCGGATCTGAAATATCCTCCGGTAGGTGGTCGTTGACCTCTGCGTAAGTCAGGTAACCCTGCTCACGACCACGGCTGATCAACTCTTTAAGGCGGGACTGTTGTTGCGCTTTTCCGGACATAACACCCTATCCACTGAAGGTCTTGGCGGGCAAAAAACAAGCCGAGGATTATACCAGAGCTGAGACCTCACGCGCCAGTTGAGGTCGGGGTGACGGGAGTTGCGGTACGACTGAGCAGGTCGCGCAGCTGCTCTTTCTCTTCTGCGCTGAGCTCACTTTGACGTGCCTTGCGCAGCAAATGTTCCAGGCTGCGCTCACGTTGGCGTGCTGCCAGACTAGTTATAGTGTCGAAAAACTGTTGTTCAAGGTTGTCGGCGTCAATCAGCCATTCCTTTTCTGCAAGCGCCTTGAGCAGGCGGCCCTGTTCAGTGCCGTGCCAGCGCGCGATCAGTTGCAGTGAGCGCAATTTCGGATTCTTCTGCATGGCACCCAGCAGAGACACCAGTAGCTGGGCATAGGTGTCGTTTTCTGCGGCAAAATGGCTGGCATCTTCGACCTTTTCGGCCAGTTGCGGATGGTGCAGCAGGGTGCGCAGGGCCGTCAGTGTGGGTGATTCCACTGGCGCGGCGACGCGCGGTCCGCGAGGGAAGTCATCGCGATCACGATCACCTTTCTTGCTCCAATTCTTTTCCCATTTTTTTCCGCTTCCATTGCCTTTGCCCTTGAAGCCGGTTTTCGGCTGCCAGGTTTGCTCGGGCTGGGGGGCATAGTCTTCGTGGCCATGGTCTGGCTGCGCGTCGTAATAAGCGCTGGGGTCGAAATGCGGCGGTTCGTCCATGCTGTGCATGGCTGCAGGCGGTGCGCTGACTGGGTTGTGATGGCTGTGGGTGGGCTGGCTGAACGATTCGCTGCTAAGGCCGGTGATTTCGGTGAGCCGCTGACGCATCAGAATTTTCAGATTGGCACCTGGGATCTTGTCGATCAGCGGGGCCGCCAGCGTCGCCAGGTGTGCTTTACCTTCCAGGGAGCGTGGGTCTGCCTCCTGGGTCAGCTGCTGGAAGAAATAGTCGGCAAGCGGCTGTGCCTGTTGATTGATCCTTGCGCGGAAGGCGTCGGTGCCTTCTGCGCGGACCAGGCTGTCCGGGTCTTCACCTTCGGGCAGAAACAGAAACCGCGCGCGGCGGCCGTCCTGCAGGCTCGGTAGCGTCGACTCGAGCGCGCGCCATGCGGCGCTGCGGCCGGCCTGGTCGCCATCGAAACAGAACAGCACGCTGGGCACGATGCGGAACAGGCGTTTTAGGTGTTCTTCGCTTGTGGCGGTGCCGAGGGTGGCGACGGCGTTGCGCAGGCCTTGCTGGGCGAGCGCGATGACGTCCATATAGCCTTCAACCACCATTACTTCATCGAGGTCGCGATTGCTCTTGCGCGCCTCGTAGAGGCCATAGAGTTCCTGGCCTTTATGGAAGACCGGCGTTTCGGGTGAGTTCAGGTACTTGGGTTTGTCGTCGCCCAGAACGCGGCCGCCGAAAGCGATGACCCGGCCGCGGCTGTCGCGGATGGGGAAAATCACCCGGTCGCGAAAGCGGTCGTAGCGTTTGCCGCTGTCGGCGTTCTCAATCAGCAGGCCGGCTTCGATCATGGCCTTTTGCTGCAGCGTATCGGTGGCCAGGTGCTTGAGTAGATTGTCCCAGCCGGGCGGCGCAAAGCCCAGGCCGAAGTCCCGGGCGATTTCGCCGGACAGGCCTCGGCCTTTCAGGTAGTCGACGGCGGCTTTGCGCGTCGGGTGGCTTTTCAGCGCCTGGCGGTAGTACTCGGCTGCGGCAGTGAGCAGTGGGTAGAGCGGTGAATCGGTAGGCTGCCGCGGTTTGTGCGGGCCGCCGCGGCCGTTTTCTTCGCGCACCACCTCCATTCCGGCACTTTTCGCGAGGTCCTCCACGGCCTGGACGAAGTCCAGGTTGTCGTGGTCCATGATGAAGCCCAGGGCGTTGCCGCCAGCGCCGCAGCCAAAGCAGTAGTAGAACTGCTTGTCTGGGCTGACGCTGAAGGAGGGGGTCTTCTCTTTATGGAATGGGCAGCAGGCGCTGAAGTTTTTCCCGGTTTTCTTCAATTGCACGCGCGAGCTGACCACGTCGACGATGTCGGTGCGGTTGAGCAGGTCGTCAATGAAGCTTTGGGGAATCAGCCCGGCCATGGCGCTCTCGAAGTCGGTCGAATCGCCGGCATTGCTGCCTCGATTTCAGATGTTCGGATATAGATGCAAAGCGCTTGTTCTCGACGCATGCAGCGGCGAGGTGGCTAATCATGCCAAGAGTTGGCGGTAGGCTCTACAAGCCTTTTTCAAGCTGGGCATGCGCGGATTTTTTCCACGCAAACGCGAAAAAGCGAGGCTTATCGCAGTTGCCTGGGCAACGGGGATAACTTCGCTAATGCGTTTGAAGCGTTGTGCTATCGATTCTGCCGGCAACCCGGCTTGCGGCCGGGCGTGGCAAAACAGGCGGCGTCAGTCTGTGTATTAGTACAGACGAACGGCGCGGCGCTGTTCGCGCTGCACTTTCTTAGCGTGGCGCTTAACTGCGGCTGCAGCTTTGCGTTTACGCTCGGAAGTTGGTTTCTCGTAGAATTCGCGGCTGCGAACTTCAGCCAGAACACCGGCTTTTTCACAGGAGCGTTTGAAGCGACGCAGAGCTACGTCGAAGGGTTCGTTCTCTTTTACTTTGACGGCTGGCATCCAGAGCTACCTTCATTCATTACCGGGGTAGACGTACTCGTTGCAAACTGAGCTGGAGGACGTCGGTTTTTAAGGGTTGCGGATGTTAACGCCTCATCGCCAGGAATGCAAAGCCTCTGATCGAAAACCGCTAGGCGGCGTTACGGACGGCGATTATCATGCGCGCCTTCGAAATTGCCCAGTCTGAAGGGAAAACCCATGCTCGTGCTGGGACTAGAAACCTCTTGCGATGAAACCGGCGTAGCCTTGTATGACAGCGAGCGCGGCTTGCTGGGCGATGCCTTGTTCAGTCAGATCGACCTGCACAAAGCCTACGGCGGCGTGGTTCCGGAGCTCGCCTCGCGGGATCACGTGAAGCGCATGCTGCCGTTGATTCGTGAAGTGCTGGAGCAATCCGGCTGTGCCACTCAGGACATCAACGCCATCGCCTACACCGCCGGCCCCGGCCTGGTCGGGGCCTTGCTGGTCGGCGCTGCGTGCGCTCAGGCGCTGGCCTTTGCCTGGGAAATTCCGGCCCTTGGCGTGCACCACATGGAAGGCCATCTGCTGGCACCTATGCTGGAAGAAACCCCGCCGGAATTTCCGTTTGTCGCTCTTCTTGTTTCCGGTGGTCACACCCAGTTGGTTCGCGTCGATGGCATTGGTCAGTACCAGTTGCTCGGCGAGTCGCTGGATGACGCCGCCGGTGAAGCTTTCGATAAAACCGCCAAACTGATCGGCCTCGGCTACCCGGGTGGCCCGGAAATCGCCCGTCTGGCGCTGAGCGGCGTGCCTGGCCGGTTTGTCTTCCCGCGGCCGATGACCGACCGCCCAGGCCTGGACTTCAGTTTCAGCGGTCTGAAAACCTTTGCGCTAAACACCTGGCTGCAATGCCGCGAGGCTGGCGACGACGGCGAGCAAACCCGTTGTGACATCGCGCTGGCCTTCCAGACCGCTGTGGTCGAGACTCTGACCATCAAGTGCCGCCGCGCGCTCAAGCAGACCCATCTCAACCGGCTGGTGATTGCCGGCGGCGTGAGTGCCAACCAGGCGCTGCGTCGTTCGCTGGAAAAGATGCTTGGTGAGTTCAACGGCAACGTGTTTTATGCCCGCCCGGCGTTCTGCACCGACAATGGCGCGATGATCGCCTACGCCGGTTGCCAGCGCCTGATGGCCGGCCAGCACGAAGGCCCGGAAATCTCGGTGCAGGCGCGTTGGCCGATGGAACAGTTGCCGGCGATCTAAGGCTTAGAAATGCCGTTCGCGCCCAGCCAGCAGGTCGCGTAGATTGCTGCGGTGACGCCAGACGATCAGGCCGGTGAGCACGCTCATTGGCAGCAGAGCACCCGGTTGTTGCCAGGCCAGTAATGGCAGGGTCAGCGGGGTGGCAATCAAGGCAGCGAGGGAGCTGGTGCGGGTCAGCCAAAAGGTCAGACCCCAGCCGGCAACGGCGAGCAGGGCGGCCGGCGGATAAAGGCCCAGCAGCATGCCGGCGGCAGTCGCCACGCCCTTGCCGCCGCGAAAGTTGAAGTACAGCGGATAGAGGTGTCCGACCACCGCAGCCAGGCCGATCCAGGCTTGCTGCTGGATGTTGAAGCCCAGAACAAGGGCGATCAGCACCGGCAGCAGGCCTTTGAGCAGGTCGCCAAGCAGGGTCAGGATGGCCAGCTTTTTACCCGCCACCCGCAGCATATTGGTGGCGCCGGGATTGCCGGAGCCCGCGGCACGTGGGTCGGGGCCACCGACCAGGCGACTGAGCAGGATGGCAAAGGACAGCGAGCCGAGCAGGTAGGCGAGGATCGCCAGCAACCAAAACATGGTATCCATTCCGGGGCGAGTGAGCCCCGATTCTAACGGGGCGTAGCGCCCTTTGTCGTGCGATGGAGCAGAGTGCTTGGACAGAGTGTTTATCGAGGGTCTGGAAGTTGACACCGTAATCGGTGCCTATGACTGGGAACGTGACATTCGCCAGTGTCTGCGCCTGGACCTGAGCTTTGCCTGGGACAATCGCCCGGCCGCTGCCGGCGACGATCTGACCAAGGCGCTGGACTATGCCGCCGTTTCCACCCGTATCCAGGCTTTTGCCCAAGAGGCGCAGTTTCTTCTGGTGGAAACTTTCGCCGAGCGTCTGGCCGAGACGCTGATGAGCGAGTTCCAGATTCCCGGCTTGCGCCTGAAACTCACCAAACCCGGTGCGGTGCCTGCCGCCATCGGTGGGGTGGGCGTGGAGATTCAGCGCGGATGTCTCTGACCCCGATCCTGCTGGGCCTCGGTAGCAACGTCGAGCGCGAAACGCATCTGACGGCTGGCCTAGAGGCCTTGGCGCAGTTTCTCCAGGGTAT
Source organism: Pseudomonas sp. TE3786 (assembly GCF_054057335.1). Classification (NCBI taxonomy): domain Bacteria; kingdom Pseudomonadati; phylum Pseudomonadota; class Gammaproteobacteria; order Pseudomonadales; family Pseudomonadaceae; genus Pseudomonas; species Pseudomonas sp. TE3786. The sequence continues at coordinate 49,250 of NZ_JBSRZF010000011.1, read as the reverse complement.
GCAGTGCTCGCCGGTGTTCGAAAGCCAGCCGGTAGGAATCAAGAGCGGGCCGTTCTTCAATCTGGTGGTGCTGGCGCAGACAGATCTTTCGCTGCACGAACTGGACCGCCGGCTCAAGCATATCGAAGCCGACAATGGCCGCTATGCGCCAAACCGCAAGGGCCTACCGCTGGATATCGACGTGTTGACCTACGGCGATCTGGTGGGCGATTTCGACGGGCTGATTCTGCCGCGCGCGGAGATTCTCAAGAACGCCTTTGTGCTCTGGCCGCTGGCGTGGCTGGTGCCGGAACACCTGCATCCGGGTGTGCTGAAGCCCTATGGCGAGCTGTGGCGTGAGGCGCAGATTGAACAGGTGTTGGCACCCGTCGCCTTTGAGTGGCGCGGCCAGCAGCTAACGCCAATTGGCCTTTCGTAGGAGCGGCTTCAGCCGCGATCCCTGCGAACGGCAAGCTCGACAGCATCGCGGCTGAAGCCGCTCCTACGAGGCAGTGCATGCTTCAGGATGCTTTGTAGGCCTGCAAGGCTTTCAACCGCTCACGCTTGAGCGCCTCACCTAGCTCGGCGCCTTTGAATCCCTGCTCCACCAACGGCTGCACCTTCACTGCCCGCGCTGCATCGGCCGCACCGCGCAAGTACGCGGCCTGTGGATAATCGCGCTGCTCCAGGCCCAAGCGCCCACGGGCGTCCATCTCGCACGCGGCAATAAACTCTTCAAAGCGCTGCGGCCGGCGATACACGTCGAAGCTCTGCAGCAACTCCAGCAAGGTCGAGGCCTTCAGCTCCAGGGCGCGATGACCGTGGGTGTGGTATTCGCCCACCAGTAACGCCAGCTCCTGGCAATCCCGTGGCGCTTTACAGCGTTCGTTCACCGCCTTGATCAGCTTGATACCGCGATGCTCATGGGCGATATGCCGTGGCCATTCTTCTGATGGCGTCAGGCCTTTACCGAGGTCGTGCAGCAGACAGGCCCAGCGCACGGTCAGCGGCTGTTTATGCTCGGCGCATTGGCGTAGCACGCTGAGTACATGGGCACCGGTGTCGATTTCGGGGTGATGGGCTGCGGGTTGCGGTACGCCGAAGAGCGCGTCCACTTCGGGGAGCATGGCTTGCAGGGCACCACAGCTGTGCAGTACCTCGATAAATACATCCGGGCGCCCTTCCATCAGCGCGCGGGAAATTTCCTTCCAGCTGCGCTCGGGTGTGAGCGCCGACAGCTCCCCCGATTCGCTTAGCTCGCGCATCAAGGCCAAGGTCTCTTCGGCCACCTGAAAGCCCAGTTGCGCATAACGAGCGGCGAAGCGCGCCACCCTTAGCACCCGCAACGGGTCTTCGGCAAAGGCCGGGGAAACATGGCGCAGCAGGCGCGCTTCGAGATCTTGCTGGCCGCCATAGGGGTCGAACACTGTGCCCTGGTCATCTTCGGCCATGGCATTGATGGTCAGGTCGCGGCGGGTCAGGTCTTCTTCGAGGGTGACCTCGGGGCTGGCGTAGAAGGTGAAGCCGCCGTAGCCGCGCCCGCTTTTCCGTTCGGTGCGGGCGAGGGCGTATTCCTCTTGGGTTTTTGGGTGGAGAAACACCGGGAAGTCGTCACCCACCGGGCGAAAGCCCTGGGCGAGCATCTCTTCGGCAGTGGCGCCCACCACCAGCCAGTCGATATCGGTGACCGGGCGCCCGAGCAGGCGATCTCGTACAGCCCCGCCGACCTTATAAATCTGCATGAAAAACCCTCCGTTAGCGCCAGAGCATACCTGCTGCGCGCCCGCCGGGCCGGCTTAGCGGCTGACGGGAATCTGCTGCAGCAGGCTGACTACTGCCGCACGCAGTAGCTCGTCGCGCTGCCAGGACGGGCTCAGGCTGGTGGTGATCAGACCTTGCCAGAGTGTTTTGTCGGCACGGTCGCTGACCCGCAGGCGCAGCGTGGCGCTTTCGTCTTGAAAGCGATGGACTGCCAGGTAGCTGCCCAGAGGGTTGTTGGGCGGGTTGTCGACGCGAAACTCCAGTGGCGTTTCGTTCAGGGTCAACGCATAGGCGACCCGTACCTCGGCTTTTTTGCTTTCGCGGTAGCCATGGTTGAGCAGGCCCTGGCGCAGGCTCGCTTCAACGTGTGCGTAATCGCTGGTGGGCGGCAGTTGGCCTTCGGTGCTGGTGCTCGGCGGCAGCATTTCGAAGCTGTGGTGGCTGCCAAGCGACGGTGTGGCGGTTTGCACCACCAGGACCTGCGGTGCCGGAGTGGAACAGCCTGCCAGCAGCAGGCTGAGCAGAAGTAGGCGTAGAAAAGCGGGGTGTACAGGCATAAACGGCAAGCTCCGCGAAGGATGCAATATGCTCAACGCAAGCTCGCCGTCGGTCAACCTGTCAAATGGGTGGGATCACCAGGTCCAGCCGTGGGTAGTCGCTGTTCTCGCTTTCGCCCCGCGGCGGTACATGCTGGGTTTGCACCACCTGATCACCGCGTACGGTTTCCAGATGGATATCAAAGCCCCACAGGCGGTGCAGGTGTTTCAGCACCTCTTCGGTGGAGTCGCCCAGGGGTTTGCGGTCGTGTTGTTGATGGCGCAGGGTCAGTGAGCGATCGCCGCGGCGGTTGATGCTGAAGATCTGGATATTCGGTTCGCGGTTGCCCAGGTTGTACTGCGCTGCCAGGGTCTCGCGGATGATCTGGTAACCCGGCTCATCGTGGATGGCTGGCACCACCAGTTCGTCCTTCTGGTCGTCGTCCATGATGCTGAACAGCTTCAGGTCGCGGATCACCTTGGGCGACAGGTACTGCAGGATAAAACTCTCATCCTTGAAGCTCTTCATGGCGAATTTCACCGTGGACAGCCAATCGCTGCCGGCGATATCCGGGAACCAGCGTTTGTCTTCTTCGGTGGGTTCTTCGCACATACGGCGGATGTCGCGGTACATGGCAAACCCCAGGGTGTAGGGGTTGATGCCGCTGTAGTAGGGGCTGTCGAACGGTGGCTGGTAGATCACGCTGGTGTGCGACTGCAGGAACTCCATCATGAAACCGTCGGTGACCAGGCCCTCGTCGTACAGGTCGTTCATCAGGGTGTAGTGCCAGAAGGTCGCCCAGCCTTCGTTCATCACCTGGGTCTGGCGCTGCGGGTAAAAATACTGGGCGATCTTGCGCACGATCCGCACCACTTCGCGCTGCCAGGACTCCAGCAGCGGCGCATGTTTTTCCAGGAAATACAGAATGTTTTCCTGCGGCTCGGCCGGAAAGCGGCCGGCGTCTTTGTCATTGCCCTTGTCGGCACCTTTGGGGATGGTGCGCCACAGGTCGTTGATCTGCCGTTGCAGGTGCTCTTCGCGCTCTTTCTGGCGCTGACGTTCTTCTTCGGCAGAGATCGGGTAGGGGCGTTTGTAGCGGTCGACGCCGTAGTTCATCAGTGCATGGCAGGAGTCGAGCAGGTCCTCCACCGCGTCGATACCGTAGCGCTCCTCGCATTGCATGATGTACTGCTTGGCGAACACCAGGTAGTCGATGATCGAGCTGGCATCGGTCCAGGTGCGGAACAGGTAGTTGCCCTTGAAGAAGCTGTTGTGCCCGTAGCAGGCATGGGCCACCACCAGCGCCTGCATGCAGATGGTGTTTTCTTCCATCAGGTAGGCGATGCACGGGTCGGAGTTGATCACGATCTCGTAGGCCAGGCCCATCTGCCCGCGGCTATAGGATTTCTCGGTGCTGAGGAAGTGTTTGCCGTAGGACCAATGGTGATAGCCCAAGGGCATGCCCACCGACGCATAGGCATCCATCATCTGCTCGGCGGTGATCACTTCGATCTGGTTTGGGTAGGTATCCAGCGCATAGCCTTCGGCAATCCGACTGATTTCCCGGTCGTAGGCGCGGATAAGTTCGAAGGTCCATTCCGAACCGGTGGAAATGGGCTGACCTCTTTTCTTCTCTCGAGCGCTCATGGCAACACCTCAGGTAACGAGTCGGCGCTGAAACAGTTCGCGGAACACCGGGTAGATATCGCCGGCGGACACCAGTTGCTGCTGAGCGAACGTGTCGGCAAATGCCTCGCCCACCTGTTCGTATTCGAACCACAGCGCCTGATGTTCGCGCGGGGTGATTTCCACATAAGTGAAGTACTGCACCAACGGCATGATCTGCTTCATCAGGATGTCGCGGCAGATCGGTGAGTCGTCGTTCCAGTTGTCGCCGTCGGAAGCCTGCGCGGCATAGATATTCCACTCACTGGTGGGATAGCGCGCTTCCATCACTTCCTGCATCAGCTTCAGCGCGCTGGAAACGATGGTGCCGCCGGTTTCCCGGGAGTAGAAGAACTCTTCCTCGTCCACTTCGCGGGCGCTGGTGTGGTGGCGGATAAACACCACCTCAATCTTTTCGTAGTTCCGCTTGAGGAACAGGTACAGCAGGATAAAGAAGCGCTTGGCGATGTCCTTGGTGGCCTGGGTCATGGAGCCGGACACATCCATCAGGCAGAACATCACCGCCTTGGAGCTGGGGTTGGGTTGCTTGACCAGCAGGTTGTACTTGAGGTCAAAGGTGTCCAGAAAAGGCACCCTCTTGATCCGCGCCCGCAGCAGGATAATTTCGGCTTCTGTGGCCTGAATGTCGGCAAAGTTGTCGGGTTCTTCGGCTTTCAGTCGCTCCAGCTCGGCAATCGCCGAGTGCAGTTTGTTGCGGCTGCTACCGGACAGGGCAATGCGCCGCGCATGGGAGGCGCGCAGCGTGCGAACAATATTGATGCGTGAAGGGTTGCCGTCATTGCTGACCCCCGCGCGTACGGTTTTGAAGGTGTCGGTGCCGGTGAGTTGGCGTTTCACCAGGTTCGGCAGTTCGAGATCTTCGAACATGAAATCGAGAAATTCTTCCTGGGTAATCTGGAAGGAGAACTCGTCCATGCCTTCGCCAGAGTTGCTGGCCTTGCCCGCGCCTTTGCCACCGCCGCCGCCTTGCGGGCGGGCGATACGTTCGCCAGCAGTGAATTCCTTGTTGCCCGGGTGCACTTGGGTCTGTTTGCCGCCACGACCATGGTGGAGCAAGGGCTCGTCGATATCGCGGCCGGGAATGCTGATCTGCTCACCGTGCTCCATATCGGTAATAGAGCGGCGGCTGACGGCCTCTTCCACGGCTTTCTTGATGTGGTCACGGTAACGGCGCAGGAACCGCTGACGGTTCACTGTGCTTTTGTTCTTGCCGTTGAGACGGCGGTCGATCACATAGCTCATGGACGCTCCTCAGAACCTCCGGACCTGCTGCGCTCGTCACGACGAGCACCGTAACGAGCAGACCCGGAGCGGTTCATGCGGCCTGCACGGGCATGCAGGCCTTGCGGCAACGACGTCGGCACAGGCCGACGTAGCAGGTTACTGCGACTTTCTGACCCGCAGGTACCATTCGGACAGCAGGCGCACCTGCTTGTCGGTGTAGCCGCGCTCGACCATCCGCGAGACAAAATCGTTGTGCTTCTGTTGGTCCTCCTTGCTGGCCTTGGCGTTGAAGCTGATGACCGGCAGCAGGTCTTCGGTGTTGGAGAACATTTTCTTCTCGATCACCACCCGCAGCTTCTCGTAACTGAGCCAGGTGGGGTTCTTGCCGTTGTTGTTGGCCCGGGCACGCAGCACGAAGTTGACGATTTCGTTGCGGAAATCCTTGGGATTGCTGATGCCGGCCGGTTTCTCGATTTTCTCCAGTTCTTCGTTGAGCGCCACGCGGTTGAGGATTTCGCCGGTTTCCGGGTCGCGGTATTCCTGGTCCTGAATCCAGAAGTCGGCGTACAGCACATAGCGGTCGAAGATGTTCTGGCCGTATTCGCTGTAGGACTCGAGGTAGGCGGTCTGGATTTCCTTGCCGATAAACTCGATATAGCGCGGTGCCAGGTATTCCTTGATGTAACGCAGATAGCGTTCGCGCACTTCGGCGGGGAATTGTTCCTGCTCAATCTGCTGTTCGAGCACATACAGCAGGTGCACCGGGTTGGCGGCGATCTCGTGGGGGTCGAAGTTGAATACCTTGGAGAGGATCTTGAAGGCGAAGCGGGTCGACAGACCGTTCATGCCTTCGTCCACCCCGGCGCTGTCACGGTATTCCTGGATCGACTTGGCTTTCGGGTCGGTGTCTTTGAGGTTTTCGCCGTCATACACGCGCATTTTCGAGTAGACATTGGAATTGTCCGGCTCTTTCAGGCGCGACAGCACCGAGAACTGCGCGAGCATTTTGAGGGTGTCCGGCGCGCAGTGGGCTTTGGCCAGTGAGCTGTTGAACAGCAGCTTGTCGTAGATCTTGATTTCGTCGCTGACGCGCAGGCAGTACGGCACCTTGACGATATAGATGCGGTCGATGAACGCCTCGTTGTTCTTGTTGTTGCGGAAGCTGTGCCACTCCGATTCGTTGGAGTGGGCCAGCAGCACGCCCATAAACGGAATCGCACCGAGGCCTTCGGTACTGTTGTAGTTGCCTTCCTGGGTGGCGGTCAGCAGTGGGTGCAGCACCTTGATCGGCGCTTTGAACATCTCCACGAACTCCATCATCCCCTGGTTGGCGCGGCACAGCGCGCCGGAGTAGCTGTAGGCGTCGGCGTCGTTCTGCGGAAATTCTTCCAGCTTGCGGATATCCACCTTGCCGACCAGGGCAGAAATGTCCTGGTTGTTGTCATCGCCAGGCTCGGTTTTGGCCACGGCGATCTGGTTGAGGATCGAGGGGTAGAGCTTGACCACCTTGAACTGGCTGATATCGCCACCGAACTCGGCCAGGCGCTTGGTTGCCCAGGGCGACATGATGGTGCTCAGGTAGCGTTTGGGGATGCCGAAGTCTTCTTCGAGGATGGTGCCGTCTTCGGCCGGGTTGAACAGCCCCAGGGGCGACTCGAATACCGGTGAACCCTTGATGGCATAGAAGGGTACCTTCTCCATCAACTGTTTGAGCTTTTCCGCCAACGACGATTTACCACCGCCCACCGGGCCGAGGAGGTAAAGGATCTGCTTCTTCTCCTCCAGGCCCTGAGCGGCGTGGCGGAAGTAGGAGACGATCTGGTCGATGCACTCTTCCATGCCATGGAAGTCTTGGAAGGCCGGATAGCGACGGATCACTTTGTTCGAGAAGATCCGCGACAGCCTGGAGTTGTGCGAGGTATCCACCAACTCGGGCTCGCCGATGGCCATCAACAGACGCTCGGCTGCCGTGGCGTAAGCGCTCTTGTCCTGCTTGCACAGGTCGAGATATTCCTGAAGGGAATATTCCTCCTGGCGAGTCGCTTCGAAGCGCTGTTGGAAGTGGCTGAAAATACTCATGACGTCACCTCGCTTGATGGTCGAGCCGGGCGGGATCGGTCGTGCGGGTGCTGGCAATCTGCCGATAAGTCGGCAAATGAGAATCCCCCAGAACACCTAAAGGTCGCTGCCGATAGCCCCGGAAGCCGGTGTGCCGGCTCTCCCCTGTATGGATGGCCTGAGGCTAAGGATAGTTCGTTATTGAGGAGGTCAAGGACCGACAAACGATAAGCATGTGCCGGTCTTTGTTACAGGAGGGCGAGAGCCCAGGCAGGGCGCGGGATAGACGCTTGGAAAAAATTATTCGGCAGTGCCTTCGGCCGTCTCGCCGGGGAAGGTGGCGCGCCACAGCTCGAAGCCGCCGTCGAGGCTGTAAACCTCGGAGAAACCCTGGCTGACCAGATAGGCCGCTGCACTCTGGCTGGAGTTGCCGTGGTAGCAGGAGACGATCAGCGGTGCGTCGAGATCGGCCTTGGTGATGAAGTCGTGCAGCGAATGGTTGTCCAGGTGCCGGGAGCCGCTGATATGGCCCATGGCGAAGCTTTGCGGGTCGCGGATATCCACTACCACCGCACCTTGGGTGCGCAGGGCTTGGGCTTGTTCCGGGGGAATGCGTTTGAATTCGCTCATGCTGTGGGTTCCTTGCAGTCGCAGCGATGGCGTTCGCCGCTGTCGACGTTGAGTAAAGTCATGGCACCGCCCCATACGCAACCCGTGTCCAACGCAATGACGCCTGGTTCGTCGCAGTGGCCTTCAAGGGCGGCCCAGTGGCCAAAGATCAACTTCTGTCCGGCGGTCTTGCGCTGTTTATAGCTGAACCACGGGGCGTAGCCCGGCGGGGCACTGTCCATGCCCTCCTTGGTTTTCAGGTCGAGGGTGCCGTCGGCTTTGCAGAAGCGCATGCGGGTGAAGTAGTTGGTGATCACCCGCAGACGGGTGACGCCCTTGAGGTCGCTGTCCCAGCGGTTCGGCTCGTTGCCGTACATGCCATCGAGAAACAGCGGCAGGCGCGCGTCGTCGCGCAGCGCCTCTTCCACTTCGGCAGCGCAGCGCAGCGCTTTTTTCAAAGACCACTGTGGCGGGATGCCGGCATGCACCATGGCGATATCGCGGTCGACGTCGTAGTGCAGCAGCTTTTGCTGGCGCAGCCAGTCGAGCAGCTCGGCGCGGTCCGGGGCGTCGAGAATCTCGCCCAGGGTGTCGCCCTTTTTCAGGCGTTCGATATTGTGCGCGGCAGCCAGCAGATGCAGGTCGTGGTTACCCAGCACACAGACCAGGGCGTCCCGCATGGCGTACAGGTAGCGCAGGGTTTCCAGCGACTGGGGACCGCGGTTGACCAGGTCGCCAACGAGCCACAGGCGGTCCCGCTCAGGGTCGAAGGCTACACGTTCGAGCAGGCACTTCAGTGGATCAAGGCAGCCTTGCAGGTCGCCGACAGCGTACACCGTCATCAGTGCAGGGCCCCGGGCACGGCCAGGCGGAACGGCGCGATGACGGCATCGAAGCGTTTGCCGTCGTCGGCCAGCATCTGGTAGCTGCCCTGCATATTGCCCACCCGCGTAGCCATCAGGGTGCCGCTGCTGTAGGTGTGGCTGGCCCCGGCGTCGATGGTCGGTTGTTGGCCGATCACGCCGGGGCCACGCACCTCCTGCACGCGGCCATCGCCGTCGGTGATCAGCCAGTGCCGCGACAGCAGCTTGGCTGGCAGCTCACCGTTGTTGCGGATGGTCACCGTGTAGGCGAACGCAAAGCGGTTCTGCTCCGGCTGCGACTGCTCGGGGAGGAAGCGGGTGACGACGCTGACGTCGATCTGATAGCGGGGATCGGACATGCGAATGGCTCAGTTAAGCGAACAGCAGGATGTCGAGTTTAGTGTGCTGGTGCCGCAGTTGTCTGCTCATGCAGTTTGTCGGCCAGGCGCACAAAGGCCGCCAGATCGAGCTGTTCCGGACGCAGGCTGCCGTCGACCCCGGCGGCTTCAATCGCCTCGCCAGTGAGCAGCGCCTTGAGGGTGTTGCGCAGGGTTTTACGGCGCTGGTTGAATGCCTCACGCACCACGCGCTCGAGCAGGCGGTGATCTTTGGCCGGGTGCGGCAGGGTGGCGTGGGGGACCAGGCGGACGATGGCCGAGTCGACCTTCGGTGCCGGGTTGAACGCCCCGGAGCCAACATTGAACAGGTGCTCCACGGCGCAGTGGTACTGCACCATGATCGACAGACGGCCCCAGTCGCCGCCCCCTGGCGTGGCAGCCAGGCGCTCGACCACTTCCTTTTGCAGCATAAAGTGCATGTCGCGGATCAGCCCGGCGTTTTCCAGCAGGTGAAAAATCAGCGGCGTGGAGATGTTGTACGGCAGGTTGCCGACCACCCGCAGGCTGTTGGGCGCGGGGTTGAGGCTGGTGAAGTCGAATTTCAACGCATCGCCCTGGTGCAGGGTGAAGTTCGGATTGCTGTCGAACTTGCCCTTGAGGATCGGGATCAGGTCGAGGTCCAGCTCTACCACATCCAGGGTGCCGCCACTGGACAGCAAGCCCTCGGTGAGCGCGCCCTGACCCGGGCCGATTTCCAGCAGGCGCTCGCCTGGCTTGGCATAAATGGCGCGCAGGATGCGGTGGATAACCCCGGCGTCATGCAGAAAGTTCTGGCCGAAGCGCTTACGGGCGCGGTGTTGGTATTGCTCAGTCATAGGGGCTCTGTCGAATGCGCTGGCAGCCAGAGCGCTGGCTGCTGAAAAAGGGTCATTGCTGCCAGTTAAGGCGCAGGTCGGAATAAAAGAAAGGCTGCCAGCCGTTTGCCGCTAGCGACTCTCGGCCATCTGGTAGGCGGTTTCCAGGGCCACCTGCAGGCTGCCACTGTCGATCTTGCCGGTACCGGCGAGGTCGAGGGCGGTGCCGTGGTCCACCGAAGTACGGATGATCGGCAGGCCCAGGGTGACGTTCACCGCGGCGCCAAAGCCTTTGTACTTCAGCACCGGCAAACCCTGGTCGTGGTACATCGCCAGGACTGCGTCACAGTGTTCCAGGTGTTTTGGGGTAAACAGGGTGTCGGCCGGCAGGGGCCCGATCAGGTTCAGACCGTCGCTGCGCAGGCGCGCCAGCGTCGGTTCGATCACTTCGATTTCCTCGCGCCCCAGATGACCGCCTTCACCGGCGTGGGGGTTGAGGCCGCAGACCAGAATGCGCGGCGCGGCGATGCCGAACTTGTTCACCAGGTCGGCGTGCAGAATGCGCGTGACACGCTCCAGACGCTCGGCGGTAATGGCTGCGGCCACATCCTTGAGCGGCAGGTGGGTGGTCACCAGGGCGACGCGCAGGCCGCGGGTGGCGAGCATCATCACCACTTGCTGGGTGTGGGTGAGCTCGGCAAGAAATTCGGTGTGACCGGAGAAGGCGATGCCCGCTTCGTTGATCACGCCCTTGTGCACGGGCGCAGTGATCATCCCGGCGAAATCGCCGTTCAGGCAGCCTTGCCCGGCGCGGGTCAGGGTTTCCAGCACGTAAGCCGCGTTGGCCGAGTCGAGCTGGCCGGCGATCACCGGATTACGCAGCGGCGTATCCCAGACATACAGGGTGCCGGCGGGCGCTGGCGTGTCCGGCCAGGCATCAGGGCTGACCGCGACCGCACGAACAGCCACACCCAGCTGCGCGGCCCGCTCATTGAGCAGGTCACAGCTGGCGATGGCAATCAGGGGGTACGGCTGGGAGTGCTGGGCGAGCAGCAGGCACAGGTCGGGACCTATACCCGCCGGCTCGCCGGGTGTCAGAGCAAAGCGCGGTAGGGTCACAGTTTGACTTCTACGTACGCCTCGTCGCGGATCTGGCGCAACCAGGCTTGCAGCTCTTCATCGTACTTACGGTTGCGCAGGGCGTTGAGGGCCTGCTGCTTGCGAAACTCTTCGCTGCTGTCAGTGGCGCGACGGCCAAGGACTTGCAAGACGTGCCAGCCGTAAGGGCTCTTGAACGGTTTGGAGACTTCGCCGCTGGCGGTGTTGGCCATCACTTGCTGGAACTCAGGCACCAGGGTGCTTGGGTCGATCCAGTTGAGGTCGCCGCCGTTGAGTGCCGAACCCGGGTCTTCGGAGAAGCTTTTCGCCAGTTCGCCGAAATCTTCACCGGCCATGATGCGCTCATACAGACGCTGCACCAGACGCTGGGTTTCTGCGTCACTGCGGATTTCGCTGGGTTTGATCAGGATGTGGCGCACATGCACCTCGTCCTTGACCTGGCTACCGCCACCGCGCTTTTCCAACAGCTTGATGATGATAAAGCCGCCTGGGGTACGAATTGGTTCGGTGACATCGCCAACCGCCAGTGCACCGATCATGCCGTCGAACGGAGCTGGCAGTTGACCGGCTTTACGCCAGCCCATGTCGCCGCCTTCCAGGGCGGTTTCACTACCGGAGCTGGCGATCGCCAGCTGCGCAAAGTCCGCGCCCTGCTTGAGTTGCTGATAGATCGAGGAGGCTTGCTTGTCCGCAGCCTGGATGGTCTCCGGCGAGGAGCTTTCCGGAACCGGGATCAGGATGTTGGCCAGGTGGTACTCCTCGGACAGCTGCATCTTGCCAAGGTCCGAGGCCAGGAAGTTCTGCACTTCCTGGTCGGTAACCTGAATGCGCTCGGCCACACGGCGTTGACGCACACGGCTGATGATCATCTCGCGACGTACCTGGTCGCGGGCGTCGTCGAACGACAGACCGTCCTGCGCCAGGGCGGCGCGGAACTGCTCGACGCTCATGTTGTTGCGCTGGGCGATGGTGCCGATGGCCTGGTTCAGTTCTTCGTCAGTAATGCGGATGCCGGAGCGATCGCCAATCTGCAATTGCAGGTTTTCGATGATCAGGCGTTCCAGCACTTGCTGGCTCAGCACGTGCTCCGGTGGCAGGGCCGCGCCGCGCTTGGCGATGGTTTGTTGCACCTCGCGCAGGCGGTCGTCCAATTGGCTTTGCATGATGACGTCGTTGTCGACGATGGCCACGACCCGGTCAATGGACTGCACTTCGGCCTGTGCCGCGGTACCCAGAAGCACTGCGCCCAGCAACAGCGGGCGCAGACAATCAGTAAGCTTGGTCTTCACGTTCACGATAACCTTGAATGCCTTGGTCGAGGAAACTCTCAACTTTGTTGCCGACTACGCCACCGAGGCCTTTCAGCACGATCTGCAGGAAGATCCCGCGGTCGCCTTTCTCGTCACGCTGCAGGTCGAATTCGTCGTACTCGACCCAGTAACGGTTGATCAGGCGCAGTTTCCAGCAGCAGTTGTCGTATTCGAAACCACCAAAGGCTTCCAGCGTGCGGCTCTGGTTGTAATCGAACTGCCAGCGAGCGATAGCGCTCCACTGCGGAACCACCGGCCAGATAACCGAGAAGTCGGACTGATCGATCTTGTACTCGTCGCCAGCCACTTCGAACTCGCCAGTGCGCGGGTTGAAGCGTTTGACGTCGTTACGGTAGCGGTAACCGGCGTTGATGATCTTGCCTGGGTTCGCTTCCGGCTGGTAATGCGCCATGACGTTGCCCGAGCGGGTTTCGCCGGCGTCCGGGTCCCAGTTGAAGTCGGAGCTGACACGCCAGTCGCGGTTCAGGCGGTACTGACCGGTGAGGGCGTATGGTGAAACCGAGGCTTCGTCCTTGCCTTCGATACCGGGCAATTGCACCTTGCGATCTTCTAAGTAGAAGGTCTGGCCAAGGGCGATCCGTGCACGTTCGAAACCGTTTGGCTCGATGAAGCTGCTGCTGGTGCCCAGCGACAGCTGGTTGGCATCGCCAATGCGGTCGCTGCTGGAGAAACGGTTTTCACGGAACAGCGAGGCATAGCTGAACGGCGATTCGCTGGTGTCGAAGATCGGGATATCCGACTGGTCGCGATACGGCACGTTCAGGTAGTACAGGCGTGGTTCCAGAGTCTGGCGGTAGGCATTGCCAAACAGCGTGGTGTTGCGGTCGAAGTACAGGCCGCTATCGAGGCTATACAGCGGCACGCCACGGTCCTGGCTGCCTTTGAACGGCGTGCCGTCGGCGGCCAGTTGGGATTTACCCTGCTGGTCGATATCCAGGTCGTAGTCGGTGTACAGGTACTTGGCCGTTGGTTTGACGTAGCCCCAGCTCCAGTTCAGCGGCAGGCTGACGCCCGGCTCCAGATGGGTACGGTCGCCAGTGGCACGGGTCAGGCCTTCCAGGGCCATGTCCGGGCTTTCCTGGTCGCCGTAGGTGTACTCGTCCAGGTTACGGTCGAAGCGCACGAACTCGGTGTCGTAGCTGAAGTTCAAGCCGGCAGGCTGGAATGGCAGCACGCCATCGAAGGTCACCTGCGGCAGACGATCATAGGGCGTCACGTCGGTAACGGTGGCCAGCTGATACTGATGCAGGTTGAGCTTGGCATTGTAGCTGTCGCCACGATAGGTCAGTGCGCCTTGCTGGTTCACGAAGGTCTGGTTGCTGACGTCGAGGTCGGTTTCCAGATCCTGGAAGTAGTACGGGTCGCTGATCTTGGTGTAGTCGATCGTGCCCAGCAGACGGGAATCCAGACCTGTCTGGTTCTGCAAGCTGTACAGGTAACGCTGGTCTTCGTACTTCGGCTCGTCCTTGCGCTCGTCGTCACCGTCATCCAGGTAAGCGGCGCTGACTTTGCCTTCGCTGCTTTTGGTCAGGTAGCGGAACTCGCCTTCCATCATCACGCCGCGCTCGGTCATGATGCGTGGATACAAGGTGGCGTCGTAGTTCGGTGCCAGGTTGAAGTAGTACGGCGTTACCAGCATCAGGCCGGTATCGCTCGACGAACCGATGCTAGGCGGCAGGAAGCCGGACTGGCGACGATCGTCGATAGGGAAATAGATGTACGGGGTGTAGAACACCGGAATGTCTTTTACCCGCAACGTCACGTTGGTGGCCGTACCGAAACCGGTGGCCTGGTTCAAGGTGATGTTGTTGCCCTTCAGGTTCCAGGCGTTGCTGCCTGGTTCGCATCGGGTGTAGGTACCATCCTTGAGGCGGATGATCGAGTCTTCCTGACGTTTGGCATACAGCGCGCTACCGCGAACGCTGGCCTTGTGCAGCACGTACTCGGCGTTGTCGATCTGCGCTTCACCGGTGTCCAGCTGAATTTTGGCGTGGTCACCCACTACCAGAGCGCCGTTGTCACGCAGGCGCACATTGCCATTCAGCTCGCCACGGTTTTCAGCTTGCAGCAGGCTGGCCTCATCGGCCTGCACCTGCATGCTGCCCTGGCGCATGATCACATCACCGGCGAGGGTGGCTACCTGCTGTTCCTGCTCATAGCGCGAGGCCTTGGCGGACAGGTAGGTCGGCGCATCTTTCTTCGCCGTCTTGTCGTTCATGCCGGGACGCTCTGGCTCGATATACGCGCCGGAGCAATACGGGCCGGTTTCGGCCAGTTGCTCGGCGGTGAGCTGGTCGCGCGGAACCCAGTCGAGGTGACTGTAGTCAGCACTGCGAGATTTAAGGGCCTTGCCCTTGCTGTCGGTCACCAGCTGCGGCTTGGCCTCGTCGGCAACGGTTTCACCCGAGGCGACCGTGCTGGTCTTCTCGGCAGAAGTGCCCACCACGGAGCTCACCGCGCCGGCGCTATGCACCGGGCGTGGAGGCAACACGGCGTTGGCCGCTTTCGGGGCGCACGCCCAGCCACCCGAAGGCGACACCTGGCAGTCAAACTGCTCGGCGGCGACCACGTATTGGGTAGCAACAGGTTGCAAGGCCAATAGGCTGCCGGTAACCAGCAGAGGGAATTTTTTACGAAACGCGGGGTATTTTACTGCCATCTTGTAGTCCGGGCTTCCTGCGCGCCATCGGCCCGCTAGGACCGCACGCCTCTCGATGGGCTGAAAAAGATGCTGGATAATAAAGCATGACCCGCACAACGGCTAGGGCCGTCGGAGACCCTTGTAATGCTTGATGAAGATGTACGCCTGCAACAGCTGTCCGTGTGGCTCGATGAGCAACTACCCGGCCTTTTTGCCCAGCGCGGCTGGGGTGTTGTTCCCCCCGCAACCCTTACTGCCGCTAGCAGCGACGCCAGTTTTCGGCGCTATTTCCGCTGGCACGGCGAGGGCCGAACGCTGATCGTAATGGACGCTCCGCCGCCTCAGGAAGACTGCCGGCCCTTCGTAAAAGTCGCCGGTTTGCTCGCTGAAGCAAAAATAAATGTGCCGGAAATTTTGGCCGAAGATCTCGAACGCGGTTTTTTATTGCTTCCCGACCTCGGGCGGCAGACCTACCTTGAGGTGATAAACGAGGAAAATGCAGACGCCCTGTTCGCCGATGCATTGCAGGCCTTGTTGGCTTTTCAACAGTTGCCGCAGCACACCCCACTGCCCAGTTACGACCACGCCCTGCTCAACCGCGAATTGCAGCTGTTCCCTGACTGGTATGTGCGCCACGAACTCAAGCTGGAGTTCAGCGAAGCGCAGCAGGCCGCCTGGCAACGTATCTGCAAGGTGCTGATCGACAGCGCTCTGGCCCAGCCTAAGGTGTTGGTGCATCGCGACTACATGCCGCGCAATCTGATGCTTAGCGAGCCGAACCCCGGCGTGCTGGATTTCCAGGATGCGGTGTATGGCCCGGTTACCTACGACGTTACCAGTCTGTTCAAAGACGCCTTCCTCAGTTGGCCGGAACCGCGTGTGCGCGCCTGGTTGACGCAGTACTGGCAGCAGGCCGGTGCCCTGGGCATTCCGGTGCAGGCCGAGCTCGACGACTTTCTGCGCGCCAGCGACCTGATGGGCGTGCAGCGCCACCTGAAAGTGATCGGTATTTTTGCGCGCATCTGCCACCGCGACGGCAAGCCGAAATACCTCGGCGATGTGCCGCGCTTCTTTGCCTATATAGAAGCGGTGCTGGAACGTCGTCCGGAGCTGGCCGAACTTGCTGAGCTGTTGGCCGGCCTGCGCCAGGCCAAGGTGGCGCGCCCATGAAGGCGATGATTCTGGCCGCCGGCAAGGGCGAGCGCATGCGTCCGCTGACCCTGCACACCCCCAAACCATTGATCCCGGTGGCCGGCGTGCCGCTGATCGAGTACCACCTGAGGGCGCTGGCGGCTGCCGGCTTTACTGAGGTGGTGATCAACCAAGCCTGGCTCGGTGAGCAGATCGAAGCGCACCTGGGCGATGGTGCGCAGTTTGCGCTGCGCATCGTCTATTCACCGGAAGGCGAGCCGCTGGAAACCGGCGGCGGTATTTTCCGGGCGCTGCCCTTGCTCGGCAGCGAGCCCTTTCTGGTGGTCAATGGCGACGTCTGGACCGACTACGATTTCCACGCCATCCCCAAGCAGCTGAAGGGCCTGGCCCATCTGGTGATGATCGACAACCCGAGCCATCATCCGGCCGGCGATTTTATCCTGCGTGAAGGGCTGCTCAGCGACGGCCAACCCGGTGTGGCCACTCTTACCTACAGCGGTATCGCCGTGCTGGCACCGGCGTTGTTCGAGGGTTGCCAGCCGGGCGCATTCAAACTGGCACCGCTGCTGCGTGATGCCATGGCGGCGGGGCAGGTGAGTGGCGAGTATCACCCGGGTCATTGGGTGGATGTCGGCACCCATGAGCGGTTGCTCGAAGTTGAGCAACTGCTGGCGGAGGCGGGCTGATGCTCTGGCCTGCCACGGTAGTCGGGGCCACCGCCGGTTTGGCGCTGGCCAGTATTCCGGGCGCTTTGCTGGGCATTCTGCTCGGCCAGGTGGTGGACCGGCGGATGGCGCTGGAAAGCTGGGCCGACTTGCGCGGCCGGCTCAAGGGCGCGCGGCCGACTGGGGTGGCGGATCAGGATCTACTGTTTATCCTTCTTGGCCGTTTGGCCAAGAGCGATGGTCAGGTGCTGGAAGTGCATATCCAGCAGGCCCGCGCGGAGATGCAGCGCCTGCAGTTGAGCGACAGCGATCAACGCCGCGCCATCGGGGCCTTTACCCGCGGCAAGAATGGCCAGGACGGTTTGCGCGTGCCGCTGCGGCGTTTACGCCATCAGGCGGCGACTGCGGAAGAAGTACTGCGTACCTGCTGGCGCATGGCCTGGGCCGATGGCCGGGCCACCGGCACCGAGCGCGAGCTGATTGTGTTGTGGGGCAAATGGCTGGGCCTGGGGCGCGAGCGGGTGGCTGCGTTAGGTGCCGAGTTCGAACCGCGCAAAAGCACCAGTGTGGCCAGCAACGTTACCTATGAGCAGGCGCTAAGGCTGCTGAATGTGGCCCATGGCAGCGATGTGCAAACCATCAAGAATGCCTACCGACGTCTGCTCAGCCGTCACCACCCGGACAAACTGCTGGGGGCCGGTGCCAGCCCGGCCAAGGTGCGCGAAGCCACCGAGAAAACCCGCGAGTTGCACAGCGCTTATGCGGTGGTGCGCGAGCAACGCGGGTTTCGCTGACCGGTAGTGTCTTGTAGGAACGGCTTAAGCCGCGATGTTCCTGATCTAAAAGCATCGCGGCTGAAGCCGCTCCTCCGGGCCAATGCTGTCGCTAGATCCCTGGCGAAGTCGGCTCTGGCGGCGGAGACGGTTCGGGGGCTTCAGCCGGCGCGGGGGCGTCAGGCCTGGCTGCCCCGGATTGCAGGTGCTGGCTCAACCAGCCTTTGACCCGCCGATACAACTGCTCCTGCTCCGTGGCCCGGTCGCCGGGCATGCCAGCCATGGCCACCTGAATATAGGCCGGATGCTTTTGCCGCTTGCTGGCTTCTTTGCGTAGCTTGGCGGCATCGCGGTCGAGCGGCTGATCGTTGTAGTAGAAATCGCCAGTCGCCAGCTTCAGCTCAGGCACCAAATCCTCCAGCGCCGGGCTGAACCCCACCGGCTTTTCCGCCGCCACCAGAATCAGATTGCTGACCTGCTTGGGCTTGTTGTCCGCCAGATAACGCGCGGCCCAGTAACCGCCGCTGCCATGCCCGAGCAGCACAATGGCCTTGGCTTTTTTCTCTTGGGTAAAGGCGATGGCGGCTTCGATGCGCGCGCTGACGCGGGTGGCGTGGGTGGCCCGTTGCTCTTCGCTGATGCCGCTCGGCGGCGGCGTGTTGTCGGCCGGTACGGCGGCGTTTTCGGGCGTGGTGGCGGGTGCCGGCTCGCTGGTCTGGGCAGGCGCGTCAGCGTTCTTTTCCTCGCCGCCGGGCGGGGCCGCTTCCTCAATGGGACGCAGCGGCGGCTCATCACCTTGCGGGTCTGGCAGGCTCAAGCTCAAGGTATGCCAGCCGGCATCCGGCAGCTTTTCCCGCAGCGGCGCCATGGCTTGCGGCCAGTCTGCGGTCTCGCCGTCGCCGGGGATCAAGATGATCACTCCGATGGCATCGCCGACATTGGCCAGCTTCCACAGGGCGAGGAATTCTTCATCGCCGGCCTGCAGTTTCTGCTGCTCCTTTTCCGGTACCCGTTTGGCCAACGCCGTGGCGTCATCGACGCTGCGCTCACTCAGCGGCGCTCGTTCGACCGCGGCGGCCGGTGCTTCGCCCTCCTTGGTCGGTGCCGGCTCATCGGCAGCCTGCAGATGGCCGCACAGCAGCAAGGTCAGCGCAGCAAGGTACGGGCGAAGCGACGGGGACATCGGGCAGGTCCTGGGCGATGGCAATGGGTGCAGCCTAATCGGCTGTCGGCTATTTGTCAGGCGTGGAGTAAGGTATGCCGCTTTCCACTCCTTCGCCGAGGTTCGCCGCAGGATGATCCGTTATGTGCTGGGCACCCTGTTGCTGCTGGTTGCCGTGCTGCCAGGTGTGGCGTTCAGCGAAACGCCGACAGCGTCGCTGGTGCTGAGCGCCGAGCAAAGCAGTTGGCTGGTCGCGCACAAACAGCTGCGGGTCGGCGTGGTGCTGCAAGCGCCCTATGCGCAGATGGATCGGCGGCTGCAGAAACTCTCCGGTGCCCATATCGACCTGATGAAAGCGCTGGCCAGCGCCCTCGATGTGGAGCTGATCTGGCAGACCTATCCCGACCAGGCCGCCCTCGAAGCCGCCGCCCAGGCACGGCTGTTCGACCTTGCCCCAGGGCAGATGCAAACCCCGGCGGGCCTGCGCCAATGGCTGTTCTCCGATCCTTATATGCGTGTGCCGCAATTGGTGGTGGGCGCACGGCTTGGCGGTGCCGCCGTGGACTTCGAGCAACTGGGCAGCAACGACCCGGTGGCCGTGCGTATGCCCAGTGCGGTGGCCGATTACCTGCGCAGCTCCTACTCCAACCTCAATCTGCAGAACCTCGCCAACGAGCGCCAGGCCTTGCAGAACCTGCTGGCGCAGCAGGTGAAATATGTGGTCATCGACGAGGCGCAGCTCAGTCGCCTGTCCGCTGAAGCGGAGTTCGCCGAGTTGGCGGTGGTCGGTGATATCGGCTTTCCACAATTGCTGCGGGTGGCCTCGCGGCGCGACTGGCCAGAGCTGTCCGGCCTGGTCGACAAGGCCCTGGCCGGGCTGACGCCCAAGCAGCTCGATCAGTTGCATAACCGTTGGGTGCAGATCAAATACCCGCGCTTGAGTGAGTCCCCCGGTTTCTGGCAGAACCTCACCAGCCTGTTTGGCGTGTTGCTGGCGGCGGCGGTGGCCTGCCTGTTCTGGCTGCGCCGCCAGGTGCGCAACCTGGAGCGCGGCTTGCTGGATGCACGGCACGCGTTGGAGCTGCGCGAGGCCGCCGAGGAGGCGTTGCGCCTGACCCAATTTTCCATCGACCAGAGCACCGTTGGCATTCTCTGGGTCAACTGGGACAGCCATGTGCGCTACGCCAACCGGGCGGCGGAACAGATGCTCGGTTATCCACCTGGCGGCGTGGTGGAGCGGCCGCTGGCGGCCTTCGATCCGAGCCTGCACATGGACCGCTGGCTGGCGCTGTGGAAGCGCGCGCGCGGCAGTGATGGCGAGCCGCTGAGTTTCGAAAGCAATCTGCTGCGTGCCGACGCCAGTACCTTGCCGGCGGATGTGTCGCTGAGCTTTCTGCGCTTTCGCCAGGCCGAGTACCTGGTGGTCTATATCACCGACGTCACCGAGCGTCGTCGTGCCCTGGCCGCCTTGCAGGAAAGCCAGGCGCGGCTGCAGGGGATTGCCGCCAATGTGCCGGGCATGGTCTTCCGCCTGGAGCGCCCGCATGTCGGTGCCGATGTGGAGTTCGCCTTTATCAGCGACGGCAGCGAAGGCATGGTCGGTTATCCCGCCGCTGTGTTGCAGGCGAAGGATCGCGGACTGCGCAGCCTGGTCTACAGCGACGACAGGGCCAGCTACCACGGCAGCCAGGACCTGGCTTTTGCCAATGACCGCGACTGGCACTGGCAGGGCCGCATTCTCACCGAGGGTGGCGAGCAGCGCTGGGCCGATATCAAGGCTATGGCCCGCCGTCTGGACGATAACTCGGTGGTCTGGGATGGCATCGCGTGGGATATCACCGATAACAAGCGCATCGAACTGGAGCTCGCCGATTCCCGCGCCCAGCTGCGTGAGCTGTCGGCGCACCTGGAAAGCGTGCGTGAAGAAGAAAAGGCCCGTATTGCTCGCGAAGTGCACGACGAACTGGGCCAGGTGCTCACGGTGCTGAAACTGGAAACTTCGATGTGCGAGCTGGCCTATGCCGAGCTCGACCCCGGTTTGCAGGACCGCCTGAACAGCATGAAGCGCCTGATCGCCAACCTGTTCCAGCTGGTGCGCGATGTAGCCACCGCGTTGCGTCCGCCGATTCTGGATGCCGGCATCGCGTCGGCCATCGAATGGCAGGCGCAGCGCTTTGAAGCCCGTACACAAATCCCCTGCATCGTGCAGGTGCCGGACAACCTGCCGACGCTGGCCGACGCCAAGGCCATCGGCCTGTTCCGCATTCTGCAAGAAGCGCTGACCAACGTGATGCGCCATGCCCAGGCGCATACTGTCGAGCTGCGCCTGGCGCTGGAGGGCAACGACCTGTGTCTGACTGTCGTCGATGACGGCGTCGGGTTTGTCGCCGCCCCCGGGCGCAGCGCCTCGTTCGGCCTGGTGGGCATGCGCGAGCGTGTGCTGATGCTCGGTGGCACGTTGCGCCTGGACAGTCAGGTGGGCGAAGGCACCAGCCTGACTGTGCACATTCCATTGAGTTGAATAGGAGCGTTTGCCGTGATCCGTGTACTGGTCGCCGAAGACCACACCATCGTCCGTGAAGGCATCAAGCAGTTGATCGGTCTGGCCAAGGACCTCTGCGTGGTTGGCGAAGCGAGCAATGGCGAGCAACTGCTGGAAACCTTGCGCCAAACCGAATGCGAGGTGGTGCTGCTGGATATCTCCATGCCTGGGGTCAACGGCCTGGAGGCGATTCCACGGATTCGCGCGCTAAACAACGCGCCGGCGATTCTGGTGTTGTCGATGCACGACGAAGCGCAAATGGCCGCCCGTGCCCTCAAGGTTGGCGCTGCCGGCTATGCCACCAAAGACAGCGACCCGGCGTTGCTGCTTACCGCCATTCGGCGGGTGGCGGCGGGTGGGCGTTACATCGACCCGGACCTGGCCGACCGCATGGTGTTCGAAGTCGGCCTGACCGATTCGCGGCCATTGCACACGCGGCTGTCGGAACGGGAGTTCTCGGTGTTCGAACGGCTGGTGCAGGGGGCCAACGTCAACGACATCGCCCAGCAGCTGGCGCTGAGCAACAAAACCATCAGTACTCACAAGGCGCGGTTGATGCAAAAGCTCAATGCCAGCTCGGTGGCTGACCTGGTCAAGTACGCCATGGAGCACAAGCTGGTTTAGGACCTTCCCGGTCCCTCGTAGGAGCGGCTTCAGCCGCGATGCTCTTGATCTGCGTGCGCAGCGTTCGCGGCTGAGGCCGCTCCTACAGAATATCCCGCATATCTATTTGCGACCCCTTTCCCCCCCCCTCCCACCGCTCTGCCTCCCCATGGCAATACCCAATCGCGCCAACGGGGTAGGGCGATCCCTACCCTCAGTCTTCCGCCTTGCTTATAGCAATCTCTCATAGCCCCCGATTTGCGCTGCTTCCAGGGTTCTCTAGCCTTAGGACACGACATACAAAATCAAAAAGGTGGGGTCATGGTCGAGTCGCAAGTGAACGATGTACTGGTCAGCTTTCGTGGCGTTCAGAAGAGCTACGACGGCGAGAACCTCATCGTCAAAGACCTCAACCTGGATATCCGCAAGGGCGAATTCCTCACCCTGCTGGGGCCGTCCGGCTCGGGCAAGACCACCAGCCTGATGATGCTCGCCGGCTTTGAAACGCCCACTGCTGGCGAAATTCAGTTGGCCGGCCGCTCCATCAATAACGTGCCGCCGCACAAGCGCGATATCGGCATGGTGTTCCAGAACTACGCGCTGTTCCCCCATATGACGGTGGCCGAAAACCTGGCCTTCCCCCTCACCGTGCGCGGCATGAACAAGACCGATGTCAGTGAGCGCGTGAAGCGCGCATTGTCGATGGTGCAGCTCGACAGCTTCCGCAATCGCTACCCTGGTCAGCTCTCGGGCGGCCAGCAACAGCGTGTGGCGCTGGCCCGCGCCCTGGTGTTCGAGCCACAGCTGGTGCTGATGGACGAACCGCTGGGGGCGCTGGACAAACAGCTGCGTGAACATATGCAGATGGAGATCAAGCACCTGCATCAACGCCTGGGCGTGACCGTGGTGTACGTGACCCACGACCAGGGCGAAGCACTGACCATGTCCGACCGTGTGGCGGTATTCCATCTAGGCGAAATCCAGCAGATCGCCCCGCCGCGCACCCTCTACGAAGAACCCAAAAACACCTTCGTCGCCAACTTTATCGGTGAGAACAACCGCCTCAATGGCCGCCTGCTCAGCCGTGACGGCGAGCGTTGTGTGGTCGAGCTGGCGCGTGGCGAGAAGGTCAATGCGCTGGCGGTCAACGTCGGCCAGCCGGGCGAGCCGGTAACCCTGTCGGTGCGCCCGGAGCGGGTGCTGCTGAACAGTGCCAGTGATGTCTGCAGCAACCGTTTCTCCGGCCGCGTGGCCGAATTTATCTACCTGGGCGACCACGTTCGTGTGCGTCTGGAGGTGTGTGGCAAGGCCGACTTCTACGTCAAACAACCCATCGCCGATCTCGATCCGGGGTTGGCGGTGGGCGATGTGGTGCCGCTCGGCTGGCAAGTGGAGCACGTCAGAGCACTCGATCCACTTTTGGAAAGTGCCTGACCGTTTTGAAGTTCGCAGTAAACGCGTCATTCAACTCAGCACTGTGGAGAACAACAATGAAACAAGCACTGAAACTCGTCACCGTGGCACTTGGGCTGGCGGTTGCCGCTCAGTCCATGGCGGCCGATCTGACCGTTATTTCGTTCGGGGGAGCGAACAAGGCAGCCCAGGTAAAGGCGTTCTATGAGCCATGGGAAGCAGCCGGTAAAGGCAAGATCGTCGCCGGTGAGTACAACGGTGAAATGGCCAAGGTCAAAGCCATGGTCGACACCAACAGCGTGTCCTGGGATCTGGTGGAAGTAGAGTCGCCAGAACTGTCGCGCGGCTGCGACGAAGACATGTTCGAAACCCTCGACCCGGCGCTGTTCGGCAACAAGGCCGACTACGTGCCGGGCGCCATCCAGAGCTGCGGCGTGGGTTTCTTCGTATGGTCCACGGTGTTGGCCTACAACGCCGACAAGCTGAAAACCGCACCGACCAGCTGGGCCGATTTCTGGGACACCAGCAAATTCCCGGGCAAACGTGGCCTGCGTAAAGGTGCCAAGTACACCCTGGAGTTCGCCTTGATGGCCGACGGCGTTGCGCCGAAAGACGTGTACAAAGTGCTGGCCAGCAAAGACGGCCAGAACCGCGCGTTCAAAAAGCTGGATGAGCTGAAGCCGAATATCCAGTGGTGGGAAGCCGGTGCCCAGCCGCCGCAATACCTCGCCTCCGGCGACGTAGTAATGAGCTCGGCCTACAACGGCCGTATCGCTGCCGTGCAGAAAGAAAGCAACCTGAAAGTGGTGTGGACCGGCGGCATCTACGACTTCGACGCCTGGGCCATTCCGAAGGGCGCGAAAAACGCCGAAGAGGCCAAGAAGTTCATCGCCTACTCGGTGCAGCCTGAGCAGCAGAAGATCTACTCGGAAAACATCGCCTACGGTCCGGCCAACTCCAAAGCCGTGGCCCTGCTGGACAAAGGCATCCTCAAAGACATGCCGACCACCCCGGAAAACATCGCCGATCAAGTACAGATCGACGTGACCTTCTGGGCGGACAACGGTGAGCAGCTGGAGCAGCGCTTCAACTCGTGGGCTGCCAAGTAATACCGCTGTCCCTGAGCTAGATCGTCACCCTCGTTCGCGAGGGTGACGCTTAATCAAATGCTTGTGAAACGTTGCGAGCGAAGGATAGGCAAGGCAAAAGCAGGCGAGTAAGCGCAGTTGGCTGTAGCCAATGAGCATTGCGAGTCTGTTTTTAACGCCGCCTGGCCGAGCGCAGTAGTTTCATTTATTGGAGTTTTCCATGGCCGTCGCCATTCCCGAAGCCACCTTGAAACAACGCCTCGCGCGCGCCGAGCGGGTCAACCGCCTCAAGGCACAAGCGCTGATCGCGCCGCTGGTGCTGTTTCTGCTGCTGGTGTTTCTGGTGCCGATCGTGGCGCTGCTGTACAAAAGCGTCGCCAACCCGGAAGTGGTCAATGGGTTGCCGCGCACGGTAGTCGCCGTGGCTGCATGGGATGGCAAAGGTTTGCCCGCTGAGCCGGTGTACCAGTCCATCAGCGAAGACCTGGGCGAAGCCCGCAAGAATCAAGTCTTGGGCGATCTGTCCAAGCGTCTGAATATGGAATCGGCCGGCTACCGCAGCCTGCTGATGAAAACCGCCAAAGCGCTGCCGTTCGCTGAAACCCCAACCTCTTATAAAGAAGCCTTGGAAGGACTGGATGAGCGCTGGGGCGACCCCGCCTACTGGCAAGTGATCCGCCGCAACACCAGCAGCGTGACGCCGTACTACCTGTTGGCCGCCGTCGATCACCGTATCGACGATGTCGGCGAGGTGGCACCGGCCACCCCCGATCAAGCCATCTACCTGGATATCTTTGCCCGCACCTTCTGGATGGGCCTGGTGATCACCGCCATCTGCCTGGTGCTGGCCTATCCGCTGGCCTACCTGCTGGCCAACCTGCCGTCACGGCAGAGCAACCTGCTGATGATTCTGGTGCTGCTGCCGTTCTGGACCTCGATTCTGGTGCGCGTGGCGGCCTGGATCGTGTTGCTGCAATCGGGCGGCCTGATCAATAGCGCGCTGCTGGCCATGGGCATTATCGATAAACCGCTGGAGCTGGTGTTCAACCGCTCCGGGGTGTACATCGCCATGGTGCATATCATGCTGCCGTTTATGATTCTGCCGATCTACAGCGTGATGAAGGGCATCTCGCCCACCTATATGCGCGCAGCGATTTCCTTGGGCTGTCATCCGTTCGCGAGCTTCTGGCGCGTGTATTTCCCGCAGACCCTGGCCGGTGTCGGCGCCGGTTGCCTGTTGGTATTTATCCTCGCCATTGGCTACTACATCACCCCGGCGCTGCTCGGCAGCCCGAGCGACCAGATGGTCAGCTACTTCGTTGCCTTCTACACCAACACCAGCATCAACTGGGGCATGGCCACTGCCTTGGGCGGCCTGCTGCTGTTCGCCACCCTGGCCCTTTACGTGGTTTACAGCTGGCTGGTGGGCGCTAGCCGCCTGCGCTTGAGCTGATAAGGAGAACCTCTGATGCAAAGCCCTTACATGTCTCCGATTGAGCGCGTGTGGTACTACGCCCTGCGCACCTTGTGCGCGCTGGTGCTGCTATTTCTGATCTTGCCGGTGTTGGTGATTGTGCCGCTGTCGTTTAACTCCGGCAGCTTTCTGGTCTACCCGCTGCAAGGTTTCTCGCTGCACTGGTACCGGGACTTCTTCGCCTCGGCCGACTGGATGCGCTCGCTGAAAAACAGCCTGATCGTCGCCCCGGCCGCCACTGTGCTGGCCATGGTATTTGGCACCCTGGCGGCCATTGGTTTGACCCGTGGGGAGTTCCGCGGCAAGGCGCTGGTGATGAGCCTGGTGATTTCGCCGATGGTGGTGCCGGTGGTGATCGTCGGTGTGGCCAGCTACCTGTTCTTCGCGCCGCTGGGGCTGGGCAATAGCTACTTCTCGCTGATCGTGGTGCATGCCGTGCTGGGTGTGCCGTTTGTGATCATCACCGTGTCGGCGACTCTGCAGGGCTTTAACTACAACCTGGTGCGCGCGGCGGCCAGCCTGGGGGCTTCGCCGATCACCGCGTTCCGCCGGGTGACCTTGCCGTTGATTGCCCCGGGGGTGATTTCCGGTGCCTTGTTTGCCTTTGCCACCTCGTTCGATGAAGTGGTGGTGACCCTGTTCCTCGCCGGCCCAGGCCAGGCCACCTTGCCGCGGCAGATGTTCAGCGGCATCCGCGAGAACCTCAGCCCGACCATCGCCGCCGCGGCGACTCTGTTGATCGGCTTCTCCGTGGTGTTGCTACTGACCCTGGAATGGCTGCGTGGGCGCAGCGAGAAGCTGCGTACTTCTTCGAGCGAGAGCTGAAGGTCAGACGCATCGCGGCTAAAGCCGCTCCTACAAGGGCTGCGTGGTTCTCTGTAGGGGCGGCTTCAGCCGCGATGCTCTTTTTGTCCCCTACCAAAGCCGCACGCTACGTCCTGATACATAACAGGCGTTTTGCGGAAATCCTCGGCTACAATGCGCGCCACGAATTTGCTTCGAGGTGCGCCATGCAACCTTTCGCTATTGCTCCATCCATCCTCTCTGCCGACTTCGCCCGCCTGGGTGAAGAAGTGGATAACGTGCTTGCCGCTGGCGCCGACATCGTCCACTTCGATGTGATGGACAACCACTATGTGCCCAACCTCACCATCGGCCCGATGGTTTGCTCGGCGCTGCGCAAGTACGGCGTCACGGCGCCTATCGATGTGCACCTGATGGTCTCCCCGGTGGATCGCATCATCGGCGACTTTATCGACGCCGGTGCTACCTACATCACCTTCCACCCCGAAGCCAGCCAGCATATCGACCGCTCCCTGCAGTTGATCAAAGCCGGCGGCTGCAAGGCCGGTCTGGTGTTCAACCCAGCCACCTCGCTGGAAAGCCTCAAGTACGTGATGGACAAGATCGACATGATTTTGCTCATGAGCGTCAACCCGGGCTTTGGCGGACAGAAGTTCATTCCCGGCACCCTCGACAAACTGCGCGAAGCCCGTGCGCTGATCGATGCCTCTGGCCGTGATATCCGCCTGGAAATCGACGGTGGCGTGAACGTACAGAACATCCGTGAAATCGCCGCCGCCGGCGCTGACACCTTCGTGGCCGGCTCGGCCATCTTCAACACTCCGGACTACGCGGCCGTCATCGCCCAGATGCGCGCCGAACTCGCGCTCGCTCGCCCATGAGCGGCTTCGCGCAGGTGCTCGCCGGGCGCATGCCGCGCCTGGTGATGTTCGACCTGGATGGCACCCTGATCGACTCGGTGCCGGATCTGGCCGCCGCTGTCGACCAGATGCTCAAACAGCTCAAGCGCCCGGCCGCCGGTATCGAACAGGTACGTACCTGGGTCGGTAACGGCGTGCGCGTGCTGGTGCGCCGTGCCCTGGCCGGCGACATGGACCACGCCACCGTCAGCGAGGAAGACACCGAGCAAGCGTTGGCGATCTTTATGGAGCTGTACGCCGACAATCACGCGCTGAGCACCCTTTATCCCGGCGTGCGCGTAACCCTGAAGTGGCTGAAAAGCCAGGGCATCGAGATGGCCCTGATCACCAACAAGCCCGAGCGCTTCGTAGGTCCGTTGCTCGATGAGATGCGCATAGGCCGGTACTTTCGCTGGATCATCGGTGGCGACACCCTGCCACAGCAGAAGCCCGATCCTGCAGCGTTGAACGTGGTGATGCAGATGGCTGAAGTGTCTGCAGCCGAGGCGATTTTTGTTGGCGACTCACGCAGTGACGTGCTGGCCGCCAAAGCCGCCGGCGTGCAATGCATTGCGCTAAGTTACGGCTACAACCATGGCCGCCCGATTGCCGAAGAAGATCCCGCCCTGGTGATCGACGATCTGCGCGAACTGCTGCCCGATTGCGCCGAGCCTGCCGCTGAGATAATGTTGCCCGACGCTGTCAAATCCCCCCGCCCAAGAGATGCCATCGTGGTGGTCACCCGCAAACACTGGTTCGTCAAATCCGGGATGAAAATCCTCAAGGCCCTGGCCCGTTGGCGTTGGCGCGCCTGATTCGAGCCTGGCCGGTTCGCCGGTATGTTTGCCATTACGACCCTAAACCTGAGCAATACGGTTGCCAGAAACCAAGCGAGGGCACGCAGTTGAAGAACTGCCGATAGCCCCGAGGTCTTGCAACCGCAGTCAGGTTTTTACCCTCAAGCCATGAGGCTGTTTACATGAACCGCGAAGAATTCCTGCGTCTAGCCGCTGAAGGCTATAACCGCATCCCGCTTGCCTGCGAAACCCTGGCCGACTTCGACACGCCGCTGTCGATCTACCTGAAGCTGGCCGATCAACCTAACTCCTATCTGCTCGAGTCCGTCCAGGGCGGCGAGAAGTGGGGGCGTTATTCGATCATCGGCCTGCCGTGCCGCACCGTGGTGCGGGTACATGACCATCACGTCAGCGTGACCCATGACGGCGTCGAGATCGAAAGCCTGGACAGTGAAGACCCGCTGGCCTTCGTGGAAAGCTTCAAAGCCCGCTACAAGGTGCCGACCATTGCCGGCTTGCCGCGCTTCAATGGCGGCCTGGTGGGTTACTTCGGTTACGACTGCGTACGTTATGTAGAGAAACGCCTGGGCACTTGTCCGAACCCGGACCCGATTGGCGTGCCGGACATTCTGCTGATGGTTTCCGATGCCGTGGTGGTGTTCGACAACCTGGCCGGCAAGATGCACGCGATCGTGCTGGCCGACCCGGCGCAGCCGAATGCCTACGAAGATGGCCTGGCGCGTCTGGAAGAGCTGCTGGAAAAGCTCCGCCAGCCGATCACCCCGCGCCGAGGCCTGGACTTCACCAAGGAGTCCGGCGTCGAGCCGAACTTCCGCTCCAGCTTCACCCGCGAGGATTACGAGCGTTCGGTGGACACCATCAAGGAATACATCCTGGCTGGCGACTGCATGCAGGTGGTGCCGTCGCAGCGTATGTCCATCGACTTCAAAGCCGCGCCCATCGATCTGTACCGGGCGCTGCGCTGCTTCAACCCGACGCCTTATATGTACTTCTTCAACTTCGGTGACTTCCACGTCGTGGGCAGCTCGCCAGAAGTGCTGGTGCGGGTGGAAGACAACCTGATCACCGTGCGCCCGATTGCCGGCACCCGCCCGCGTGGCGCTACCGAAGAAGCTGACCGTGCGCTGGAGGCCGACCTGCTGGCCGATGCCAAGGAAATCGCCGAGCACCTGATGCTGATCGACCTGGGCCGCAACGATACCGGCCGGGTGTCCGAAATCGG
Source organism: Pseudomonas sp. TE3786 (assembly GCF_054057335.1). Lineage (NCBI taxonomy): Bacteria > Pseudomonadati > Pseudomonadota > Gammaproteobacteria > Pseudomonadales > Pseudomonadaceae > Pseudomonas > Pseudomonas sp. TE3786. The sequence continues at coordinate 19,635 of NZ_JBSRZF010000011.1, read as the reverse complement.
CACGGTGAAGCTCACCGAAAAAATGGTCATCGAGCGTTATTCCAACGTGATGCACATCGTTTCCAACGTCACCGGCCAGCTGAAAAGCGGGCTGACGGCGATGGATGCACTGCGGGCGATTCTGCCGGCCGGCACCTTGTCCGGTGCGCCGAAGATTCGCGCGATGGAAATCATCGACGAGCTGGAACCGGTCAAGCGTGGTGTCTACGGCGGTGCCGTGGGTTATCTGGCGTGGAACGGCAATATGGATACGGCCATTGCGATTCGCACGGCGGTGATCAAGAACGGCGAACTGCATGTGCAGGCCGGTGGCGGCATCGTCGCCGACTCGGTGCCGGCGCTGGAATGGGAAGAGACGCTGAACAAACGCCGCGCCATGTTCCGCGCGGTTGCCCTCGCCGAACAGACCACCACCCCGGACGCTTAAGGAGCCTTTGCCATGCTGCTGATGATCGACAACTACGACTCCTTTACCTACAACGTCGTGCAATACCTGGGTGAGCTGGGTGCGGACGTCAACGTGATCCGTAACGACGAGCTGAGCGTTGCCGAGATCGAAGCCTTGAAGCCGGAGCGCATCGTGGTTTCGCCCGGCCCGTGCACGCCAAGCGAAGCCGGTATCTCCATCGAAGCCATCGAAGACTTTGCCGGCAAGCTGCCAATCCTCGGCGTGTGCCTGGGCCACCAGAGCATCGGCCAGGCGTTTGGCGGCGATGTGGTGCGTGCCCGTCAGGTGATGCACGGCAAGACCAGCGCGGTGTACCACAACAACACCGGCGTGTTCGAAGGCCTGAACAACCCGCTGACCGTCACCCGTTACCACTCGCTGATCGTCAAGCTTGAAACCCTGCCCGACTGTCTGGAAGTGACCGCCTGGACCCAGCACGCCGATGGCTCGGTCGACGAGATCATGGGCCTGCGCCACAAGACTCTGAATATCGAAGGCGTGCAGTTCCACCCGGAATCAATTCTGTCGGAACAGGGCCATGAGCTGTTTGCCAACTTCCTCAAGCAAAACGGGGGCGCGCGCGCATGAATATCAAAGAAGCGCTCAACCGTGTGGTCGCCCAGCTCGACCTGAGCACCGAGGAAATGCAGGACGTCATGCGCGAGATCATGACCGGGCAGTGCACCGACGCGCAGATCGGTGCCTTCCTGATGGGCATGCGCATGAAGAGCGAGACCATCGATGAGATTGTCGGCGCGGTGTCGGTGATGCGTGAGCTGGCGGCGCAGGTTGAACTGCCCACCCTCAAGCATGTGGTCGACGTGGTGGGCACCGGCGGCGATGGCGCGAATATCTTCAATGTCTCCACTGCCGCCGCCTTTGTGGTGGCAGCGGCGGGCGGCAAGGTGGCCAAGCACGGCAACCGCGCGGTATCGGGCAAGAGCGGCAGCGCCGACTTGCTGGAAGCCGCCGGAATCTTTCTGGAGCTGACCCCGGTCCAGGTCGCACGCTGCATCGACAGCGTGGGTGTCGGCTTTATGTTCGCTCAGGTACACCACAAGGCCATGAAATACGCGGCCGGCCCGCGCCGGGAAATGGGCCTGCGCACCCTGTTCAATATGCTCGGCCCGCTGACCAACCCGGCCGGCGTCAAGCACCAGGTGGTCGGCGTGTTCAGCCAGGAGCTGTGCCGTCCCTTGGCCGAGGTGCTCAAGCGCCTGGGCAGCGAACATATTCTGGTGGTGCATTCGCGCGATGGTCTGGATGAGTTCAGCCTGGCCGCGCCCACCCATGTGGCCGAACTGAAAAACGGCGAAGTCACCGAATATGATGTGCGCCCGGAAGATTTCGGCATCACCAGCCAGACCCTGATGGGCCTGGAAGTGGCCAGTCCTGCAGCCTCGCTGGAGCTGATCCGCGATGCCCTCGGCCGGCGCAAGACCGAAGCCGGGAAAAAAGCCGGTGATCTGATCGTGCTGAATGCGGGCGCCGCCCTGTATGCCGCCGATTTAGCGACTAGCCTGCATGAAGGTGTGCAGCTAGCCCATGACGCCCTCCACACCGGTCTGGCCCGGGAAAAAATGGAAGAGTTGGCGTCCTTTACGGCGGTGTTCCGCCAGGAGAATCAAGCGTGAGTGTGCCTACCGTCCTGGAGAAGATTCTCGCCCGCAAGGCTGAAGAAGTTGCTGCGCGCAAGGCTGTGGTGAGTCTGGCGGAAGTCGAGCGCGAAGCCCGTAGCGCCGATGCGCCGCGTGGTTTTGCCAATGCCCTGCTGGCGGCTGCAAAAAGCAAGCAGCCAGGGGTGATCGCCGAGGTGAAAAAAGCCTCGCCGAGCAAAGGCGTGCTGCGCGAGAACTTCGACCCGATTGAAATTGCCCAGAGCTATGAAGCGGGCGGCGCGGCCTGCCTGTCGGTGCTCACCGATATCGACTTCTTCCAGGGTGCCGATCACTACCTGAAGTTGGCGCGTAGCGCCTGCAGCCTGCCGGTGATTCGCAAAGACTTCATGATCGACCCGTACCAGATCGTCGAATCCCGTGCGCTGGGTGCCGACTGCATTCTGCTGATCGTCTCGGCCCTGGATGACGTTCAGATGGCGGAGCTGGCGGCGGTAGCCAAGTCGGTAAACCTCGATGTGCTGGTTGAAGTACACGACGGCGAAGAGCTCGACCGAGCTCTGAAAGTGCTGGATACCCCGCTGGTGGGTATCAACAACCGCAACCTGCATACCTTCGAAGTCAGCTTGGAAACCACCCTCGACCTGCTGCCGCGCATTCCCCGCGACCGTATGGTGGTGACCGAGAGCGGCATCATGAACCGCGCCGATGTGGAGCTGATGGAAATCAGCAATGTGTACGGCTTCCTGGTGGGCGAAGCATTTATGCGTGCGGCCAACCCAGGCTTGGAATTGCAGCGCTTGTTTTTCCCGGAGCGCAGAGGGCCGGTCAGCATCGACTAGTCGGGATCCCTGTCGGAGCGGCTTTAGCCGCGATGCTCTTCAGAGCAAAAGCATCGCGGCTAAAGCCGCTCCTACGAAAAGCTCCACGCTTGGAAAAACCGCCACAAATAAAAAGGCCAGCTCGGAAGCTGGCCTTTTTATTGTTCGTGTTTTTTATCCAAGCCTTGTGGGCTTAGCGAGTGCCGAACACCACCATGGTTTTGCCCTTGACGTTGACCAGGCCTTGTTCTTCCAGGGCCTTGAGTACACGTCCGACCATCTCCCGCGAGCAACCGACGATGCGGCCGATTTCCTGACGGGTGATCTTGATCTGCATACCGTCGGGGTGAGTCATGGCGTCGGGCTGTTTGCACAGGTCCAACAGGGTGCGTGCCACGCGGCCAGTGACGTCGAGGAAAGCCAGGTCGCCGACTTTGCGCGTGGTGTTGCGCAGGCGTTCGGCCATCTGGCTGCCCAGGGCGTAGAGGATGTCCGGATCTTGCTGGGTGAGTTCGCGAAACTTGGCGTAGCTAAGCTCTGCCACTTCGCATTCGGTTTTTGCCCGTACCCAGGCACTGCGTTCTTTCTCGATGCCGTCCTTTTCGAACAGTCCCATTTCACCGAAAAAGTCGCCCGAGTTCAGATAGGCGATGATCATTTCGCGTCCGTCGTCATCCTCGATGAGGATGGTGACCGAACCTTTGACAATGAAGAACAGCGTCTCGCCGCGATCACCTGCGTAGATGATTGTGCTCTTGGCGGTGTAACGACGACGATGACAATGCGCTAGCAGTTTGTCGATGTTCTTTATTTTTGGTGTGAGAGTTATAGCTACCATGCCCTAGCCCCGAAGAAAAAAATAAGTGCAACCCATTGCCTAACAGCAATTTTTTTAATAGTTATTCGGTCAAGTGTGCCAGTTAATTGGTGTCAGCTTAACAGACAGTGCTCGCCGTTGATCGGTTTTGCGACGTGGCTAACAGTGGTGGCTGTCTATCGACCTGTCGAGCTTGAGTAAGTTGGTCTATAAGCCTGTGCTAAGCTGCCCGTCCCTTTTAACAGCGGAGACGTGGCAATGAAAGCGCGGATTCAGTGGGCTGGCGAAGCTCTTTTCCTCGGTGAGTCTGGCAGCGGCCATGTGGTGGTCATGGATGGCCCGCCCGAGAGCGGCGGGCGCAACCTCGGGGTGCGACCGATGGAGATGGTGCTGATCGGTCTGGGTGGTTGCACCAACTACGATGTGGTCAGCATCCTGAAGAAGTCCCGACAGCCGGTCGAGAGCTGCGAGGCGTTTCTGGAAGCCGAACGCGCCAGTGAAGAGCCTAAGGTGTTCACCAAGATCCACGTGCATTTCGTGGTCAAGGGCCGCGGCCTGAAAGAGGCGCAGGTCAAACGCGCGGTGGAACTCTCGGCGGAAAAATACTGCTCGGCCTCGATCATGCTCGGCCGTGGCGGCGTGGAAATCACCCACGACTACGAAATCATCGAACTCGGTTAATCGAGCCGACACGTACCTATCATAAATGTGGCGCACATTGACCTGCATCGCGGGTCGCAAAGGCGCTGGCAGCCACCAGCCGACCTCTGCATAATGGCGCCCCTTTTTCCGGGGCGTCGCTACAGGCGCGGCGCCCCGAACCCATACCCAAAATCGCCAATGCGAAGAGGTGTTAACCGTCCTACGCAGCTGTGTTGTTCACAACTGACGGGCATGCTCGATCACGCGGCTTTGCCGCATCGCTAAAGAGAGTTCCTTACGGTGAAAAGCAAACTCAAGCTCCACGGGTTCAACAACCTGACGAAGACCTTGAGCTTCAACATCTATGACATCTGCTACGCGGAAACGCCGGAAGACCAGCAGGCCTACGTCCAGTACATCAATACCGAGTACGACGCAGCGCGGCTGACGCAGATTCTCACGGATGTCGTCGACATTATCGGTGCCAATATCCTCAACATCGCTCGCCAGGATTACGATCCGCAAGGTGCCAGCGTGACCATTCTGATCTCCGAGCAACCGGTCACACCGACCGAAAGCCAGATCGAGGAGTCCCCAGGCCCGCTCCCCGATACCATCCTCGCGCACCTGGATAAAAGTCATATCACTGTGCACACCTACCCGGAAATTCACCCGGTTAGCGGCATCGCCACGTTCCGCGTGGATATCGACGTGTCCACCTGCGGCGTGATTTCACCGCTCAAGGCGCTCAACTACCTGATTCACCAGTTCGACTCCGACATCGTCACCGTCGACTACCGCGTGCGCGGCTTTACTCGCGACGTGCAGGGCAAGAAGCACTTCATCGACCACGAGATCAACTCGATCCAGAACTACCTCTCCGACGACACGCAAGCGGCCTACCAGATGACCGACGTGAACGTGTACCAGGAGAACCTGTTCCACACCAAGATGCTGCTCAAGGAGTTCGAGCTGGATAACTACCTGTTTGGCGATGCCACGCAGAATTTGTCTACCGAACAACGTGACACCGTGACCAAGCGGGTTAAGCACGAGATGTTGGAGATCTTTTACGCAAGAAACGTCCCGGCCTGACCGCTTTTTGTAGGAGCGGCTTCAGCCGCGAAAGCGGTTAAGAGCATCGCGGCTGAAGCCGCTTCTACGAAGATCTGTCAGCAATAAAAAGGGTGCCATTAAGGCACCCTTTTTATTGGGTGGAAAATCAGATGCGATAGGTGCTTTTGGTCATCACCTTGGACAGCAGGCTCATGCCGAACTTCACGGGCCGCGGGAAGCGATATCCACCGGCTTCCAATGCACTGGCTGAATGCTGCGCTTCATCGCTGAGCATCTGCTCGAGAATCGCCCGCGATTTTTCGTCTTCGACCGGGATCTGCGTCAGGTGGTCGTCGAGGTGCTTGCACACCTGATCTTCGGTGGCGGCGACAAAGCCCAGGCTGACCTTGTCACTGATCAGTCCAGCCACCGCGCCCACCCCAAACGACAACCCATAAAACACCGGATTGAGAATGCTCGGGTGGCTGCCCAGCTCGCGGATGCGTTGTTCGCACCAGGCCAGATGGTCGACCTCTTCTTCGGCGGCATGCTCCATGGCCTTGCGCACATGGGGCAGCTTGGCGGTCAGCGCCTGGCCCTGGTACAGCGCCTGGGCGCAGACCTCGCCGGTATGGTTGACGCGCATCAGCCCGGCCACATGGCGGGTGTCGTCGGCGTTCAATTCGATATCGGGTTGAGTCAGGCCCGGGGAGGGGCGGTAGGGCTGGCCGCTGAAGGGTAGCAAGGTACGCAGGGCAGCGTCGGCCTGCAGCAGCAGGCGGTCGACAGGGGAGTAATGGCGTTCGGTAGTCATAGGATTACCTCCGGAAAAGTCTGCGGGCAGTTTACTCCAATCATCGGCGAGAAGCGGCACTTGGCCGGTTCAGGGCAGCTCGCGGAGCACGCGAAAACCTAAAGCATAGTCATCTTTGCCAGGCTGCTTCATGTCACGAAAGCTGCTGCGCAGGTAGGTCGGGCCACTGTTCCAGGCACCACCGCGTACCACGCGCGGGCTCTGGTCGAGAGGGCTGGCTGTTTGCTGTTCACTGCCGTCGAAGGGCGTGACAAAGCGCGAGGCGGTCCATTCCCAGACATTGCCGGCGGTGTCGTACAGGCCAAAGGCATTGGGCGCGAACTGGCCGACCTGACTGGTCTTGTACTGGTCTGAGCGCGGCGAGCCGCAGCCCCGGCAATGCGCGCGCGGATGGTCTTCCGGGCTGTCGAGCTGTTCGCCCCACCAGTAGAAACTGCTGCTGCCCGCACGGGCGGCATATTCCCACTCCGCCTCAGTGGGCAGGCGATAGTGCTGGCCGGTACTTTTCGACAGCCACTGCAGATAACTCTGCACATCGAACCAAGACACATGAATGACCGGCCGCTGCTCGGACAACCCCCAGCCTTCGTTATCCGGCAGCGGTTTGCCCGTGGCCCGGGCATAGCGTTGCCAGTCGGCGAAGGTCAGTTCAAAGCGGCCGATGGCGAACGCCTTGGCGATGCTAATCATCTGTGCGGGCCGCTCGTTGTAGTTGCCACGGCCGCTGCTGTCGCCGAACAGAAACTGGCCGGCCGGCACCTTTACCAGTTCGGGGCCGGGTTCGTTGCTGTTGAGGGTGTCGTGAAAGACGTCAGCGGCGCAGGCCTGCAGGCTCAAAAGGCCGGCCAGGCCCAGGGCAATAAATTGCCGCATCAACCCGGCGGCCAGGCCAGCTGGCGTTTGCCGAGCACATGCATATGGATGTGGTAGACGGTTTGCCCGCCGTCTTCATTGCAGTTCATCACCGCGCGAAAGCCTTGTTCACAGCCTTGCTCTTTGGCCAGGCGCTGGGCGGTGAACAGCATATGGCCGGCCAGGGCTTTGTCGTCTTCGCCTAGGTCATGCAACGTGGCGATATGTTTTTTCGGGATGACCAGGAAATGCACCGGTGCCTGTGGGCCAATATCGTGAAACGCGACAACCTGGTCGTCTTCATAAAGCTTGCGCGCGGGAATGTCCCCGGCGACGATCTTGCAGAACAGACAGTCCACGGACAGGTCTCCAGCTGACGATAGGAAGCCGGAGTTTACCCAATAGGGAGCAGGTGTGAAGAACGATATCCATGACTTGGGCCTAGTGCTCGATTCCAAAGTGAAGCTGGTGGTGATCGAGTCCTGGGATGAGCAGCGGGTGATGGAAACCCTCACCAGCCTGGCGGTGAAACGCGGGCTGGGGCTGTACACCTGGGCGGTGACCGAGGGCATGCAGAAACTCGGTTTTGGTGGCGAGCCCCAAGGCGAAATGCCGAGCTTCGAGCCGGAGGCGGCGCTGCGTCTGATCAAGCACGACCCGCTGCCCAATCTCTATGTGCTCTGCGACTTGCATCCCTTTATGGACGAAAACCCCAAGCTGGTGCGTCTGCTCAAGGAAATCGCCATGGCCGAGGGCGCGCACAAGCCCACGGTGGTGCTGGTGTCCCATGCCCTGAAGTTGCCACCGGAAGTACAGCGTTATGCCGCGCGCTTCACCCTGGCGTTGCCTGCCGAAGATGAACTGCTGGCCATCGTCCGCGAAGAGGCGGCGCGCTGGAGCGAGCGCAACCGAGGGGCGCGGGTGCGCACCGACAACCGCACCTTGCAGCAGGTGGTGAAAAACCTGCGCGGCATGAGCCACGCCGAAGCCCGCGTGCTGGCCCGTGGCGTTATCTGCAACGACGGCGCGATCACTCAGGAAGATTTGCCGGAGCTGAACAAAACCAAATTCAAACTGCTGGATCTCGAAGGCGTGCTCAGCTTTGAGCACGACACCGCGCGCTTTGCCGAGGTGGGCGGTTTGCTCAATCTCAAGCGCTGGTTGTCCGAGCGTCAGGATATCTTCCTCGCCGGCAAGGCCGCTGACCTGCCCAAGGGCATGTTGCTGGTGGGCGTGCAGGGCGGTGGCAAGAGCCTGGCGGCCAAGGCCGTGGCCGGGCTCTGGGGCTTGCCGTTGCTGCGCCTGGATTTTGCCTGCCTGTACAACAAGTTCTTTGGCGAAACCGAGCGCAACCTGCGCGAAGCCTTGCGCCTGGCCGAGCAGATGGCACCTTGCGTGTTGTGGATGGACGAAGTGGAGAAGGGCCTGGCCAGCGGTGATCACGATGGCGGTGTCAGCCAGCGGGTGCTGGGCACCCTGCTGACCTGGATGGCCGAGCGCAAGGCCCCGGTGTTTATGGTGGCCACCGCCAATGCCATCGACCGCCTGCCACCGGAACTGGTGCGCAAGGGGCGTTTCGACGAGCTGTTTTTTGTCGATCTGCCCGACGCCGAGACCCGCGCCGATATCTTCCGCATCCACCTGCTGCGCCGTGAACTGGACCCTACTAACTTCGACCTGAAGCAGCTGGCTACGGTAAGCGATGGCTTTACCGGTGCCGAGATCGAGCAGGTGGTAGTCAGTTCCCTGTATGCCGGACAGGCGCAGCAACAGGCAGTGGATCAGGGCTTGCTGCTGCGCAATATCAGCGGCACAGCGCCGCTGTCGGTGGTGATGGCCGAAGACCTGGCGGGCTTGCGCGCCTGGGCGGCGGGCCGCACGGTGTCGGCCGGCTAGTACTCAGTGCGCGGCAAAGCGCTTGTTGATCGCCCCGGACAGCTTGCGCACCAGCCAGCGCGGGGCGAAACGTGAGCTGCAGGCGGCCAGGCGATTGCGCCAGCCGGGGATGATGATGGCGCGGTTTTTCTCCAGGGCGCGCACGGTGTATAGCGCCACTTCCTCGGCTTTCATCATCAGCTTGCTGTTTTCCAACTTGCCCATCTCCATTGCCGCACCGCGGAAGAATGCGGTACGTGTCGGCCCCGGGCAGAGCACCGACACCTTGATGCCACGGCTTTTCAGTTCTTCGCGCAGGCCTTCGGAAAAATTCAGCACGTAGGCTTTGCCCGCGTAGTAAGTGCTTATCCACGGGCCTGGCAGGAAGGCGGCGACCGACGCTACGTTAAGAATCTGCCCGCCACCTTGCAGCACCATGCTGTTGCCCACGGCATGGCAGAGGCGCGTCAGGGCCAGCAGATTGACTTCCAATTGCTGCTGCTCGCGGCCCCAGTCGCTGTCCAGGAACGGTCCCGAGGTGCCGAGGCCGGCGTTGTTCACCAGCAAGTCGATATGCAGCTCGCCCTGTTCCAGTTCATGGATCAGGCCGGTGAGTTGGGTGGGGTGGGCGAGGTTGCAGGTGCGAAACAGCACCTCGACGCCGAAGCGTTGGGTGAACTCGCAGGCGACGCTTTCCAGCACGTCGCGCTGACGGGCCACCAGAATCAGGTTGCGGCCGCGCCGGGCAAGCGCTTCGGCCAGGGCCAGGCCGATGCCGCTGGAGGCCCCGGTGACCAATGCATAACGGGGCATGGCGTTCTCCGCGCGGCTAGTGAGGTGAAAAGCAGTGGCTGATTATTCTTCGCTCGGCTCGACGGTCTCAGCCGGCGCGCCCGCTGCCGCAGGTGCCACGGCTTCGGCCGGTGCCACCGGTTGGGGCGAGTGCTGGGCGGCTTCCAGAGCCCGCAGGCGATATTGTTGGTACGCCGGAATGGCTACGGCCGTGAGGGTGCCCACCACAATCAGCGGCATGATGCAGGCCAGTACGATCAGACCTTTGCCGTTTCGCGGTGGCTGCGCGCCGTAGCGGTTGGCACCGGCAGTGCCGGGCAGAATCAGCAGCAGCAGAATAAACAGCAGGTTGATCCCGGGTACCAGCAGGATCAGGTCGAACCAGGCCGACCAGCCAATATCGTGCAGACGTTTGGCGGTAAAAAACACCAACAGGGCGATCCAGGCCACCACACTGATCACAGTGACGGCGCTATGCAAAAGTTCCGACTGCGCCATCACCGCCGCCACGCCACCCAGTGCGCCGCCGATCAGGGCGTTGAGCAACCACACGCCCATCAACCAGCCCAGGTAGCGGACCCGCCCGATGCGCCCTTGCAGGCCAAAATAGCTCAGCTCGCCGATGGCATCGCCGCCGTCAGCGACCTGGGCCAGCGGCGTGGCATAGGGAGAGTTGGCCCGCGCATCGGCGGCAGCCAGGGTGGCCATCAGGGACGAGGCTGGCGGCGCGCTGGCGGCGGGCTCAGGAGTCGGAGCTGGTGCTGGTGCTGGTGCTGCTGCAGCCTCTTCAGCTAGCAGGGCCTGACGGGCCAGGTATTTTTCGATAACGATGCCGCAGGCGCTGCAGTCGATGGCTTTGACTTGCTCATGGCCGCACTTGGGGCAGCTCATGCGTGCGGTTTCTTCCAGCGGGGTAGTGCGGTGGTCGTCGGTTTCCACCAGGCTGAGGCTGGCGGCCAGGTCCTGTTCCTTATGAACCTTGGCCCCAGCGTTCTGCAGGGCACCGATGTACTTGTTCGCTTCGTCTTCGTTGAGGTCGCGCTTGAGGGCCACCGGGTTGCCGGTGAACAGCGCATCGATCTTGTTGCGCTCGCTTTTGAACAGGCGGGCCAGATTGTCTTTGACCGCGTCCAGTGCAGCCGCTGGCATCAGTTCGCCAGTGAATACGATTTTGTAACGTGTATCGGACATGCGTACGTCCCTGTCAGCGCGAGAGATGAAGTGGGCACAGCGTACTGGCCCCGGTGCGGTTCAGACAAGCGCACGCGTGATGCGGGTCACGCTTCAGCCCATGTTTTCCGGCAGCCAGCGCCCCACCAGACGGTTGTTACGCAGCAGGCGTAGCGAGGCGAAGTCATCCAGCACGCCTTCGCTCAGTTGCGGGCGGAGGAACACCCAGTCATCCACCGCCAGGGCGGTTTGCTGCGAACCGTTGACCCGCTCCTGATTGGCGCTGCGCCCATACAGCTTGTCGTAACTCAAGCCGACCGGCGCGACCGGATCGGCGGGCCAGCGCCCGCCGTACAGGTAATAAGCCTGCTGACGGTTGCGATCCCAGGTTTGTAGTGCGCTTTGCAGGCGGCTGAGATACGGCAGCTCACCGCTCTGCGCCTTCAGTACCGGCGTGGCAATCCACAGGGCCGGGCTGTGGGCGCTGAGCAGGTCGCTGTCGAACTCGCTGGGCATCAGCAGGGCCGAGCCGACCGACACCTCGGTCAAGGGCGTATCGCCGCGGGCATGCAGGGCGTAGGTCAGGCTGCCGGCACCATTTAGCAAAGGTTGCGCCGCCCACAGGTCGGTGAAGCTCTGTGCCGTGGCGAGAAACGCCCGGTAGCGTGCGTTGCTGTCGGCGAAGGCACGGTCACGGCTGATCCAGGGCGGCGAGTGGGCGACATGGGCGTCGTAGCCCATCAGTCCGCGCACCTTGAGCGGTGCTTTGCTATCGCGCAATTGGCTCAAGGCCTGGCCGAGTGCCTGTGGATCGGCAAAGCCGCCTCGCGCCAGGCCGAGATCGATTTCCAAGGCGATCTGTAACGGCTGTTTCAAGGCCTGCGCCAGTTCGGCGTATTCCCGCAGACGTTGCGGGCTGTCGATCAGCCAGGTGACCTGGCTGATCGGGTCGAAGCTGGTGGCGTTGCCCAGCTGTTGGTGGAAAGCCAATGCGGCGCTGACCGGCAACGGCTTGCCCAGCAGCAGATCAGCGTCGGCAAACAAGCGCGCCAGCTGGTTCAGCTGCGGTTGGTGAAAAGCCATAAAACGGCGAGTGCCCAGGCGCTGGGCGAGGTAATCGAGCAGACCGTCGCTGGCCAGGGACTTGGCCACCAGACGCAGCGACAGTTTGCTGCCCAGGCGCTGGGCGAGCAGATCGGCGTTGGCGTCCAGGCGCTGCATATCCACCACCAGCTGCGGCACGCCACCGCCTTGCTGCTTCAACAACTGGTTGAGGGCGGAAAAGTAGTCGTCGTAGGGGCGACCATTATCGGCAGGGCGCGCCGCCCATAGACCCAGCAGACCCAGTGCGCCCAGGCCAAGCAGGTGACGACGGTTCATCGCGGCCAGCGCTGCCCCAGGTGTACGGTGCGCTGCTGGGCGGTGCGGTATTCGTTGTCCAGGCGCTGAACCAGTTCGGCAACGCTGGGCAGGTCGGTGATATCGCCAACGCCCTGGCCGGCCGACCACACGGTTTTCCACGCCTTGGCTTCATCATTGATGGGCTTGAGCTTCTCGCCGTAGTTGACCGCGCCTTTGTCCTGCAGCTTGGCCAGGTCGAAGCCGCCCTGTTCCAGGCTTTGCCGCATAAAGCTCGCCGGCACTCCGGATACCGCTGGGGTATGAACGATGTCGGCGGCTTTGGCGGCGAGGATCATGTCCTTGTAGGCCTGCGGTGCATCGTTTTCTTTTACCGCGATCATGCGGGTGCCGAGGTAAGCGAGGTCGGCGCCAAGCATTTGCGCGGCAAGAATTTCATGGCCGTGGTTCAGGCAGCCGGCCAGCAGCAGGGTTTTGTCGAAGAACTGGCGGATTTCCGCGACCAGGGCAAACGGACTCCAGGTGCCGGCGTGGCCACCGGCCCCGGCGGCGACGGCGATCAGGCCATCAACACCGGCTTCCGCGGCTTTCTCGGCGTGGCGGCGGGTGGTGACGTCATGGAACACCAGACCGCCATAGCTGTGTACGGCGTCGACCACTTCTTTCACCGCGCCGAGGCTGGTGATGACGATGGGCACGCGTTGCTCGACGCAGATGGCCAGGTCGGCCTGCAGGCGCGGGTTGGTGTTATGCACGATCAGATTGACCGCATAGGGCGCGGAATCGGCGCTGAGGCCTGCGTTGATCTCATCCAGCCAGGCCTTGAAGCCGCTGCTCTCGCGTTGATTGAGTGCCGGGAAACTGCCGACTATGCCGTTGTTGCAGCAGGCCAGAACCAGTTGCGGGTTGGAGACCAGAAACATCGGTGCAGCAACTACCGGTAAACGCAGACGTTGTTCGAGCAGGGCAGGCAAAGACATAAAAAATCTCCAATCAGGTTGAGGCAACTGTGGTGATTAGAACGGGCGCACCACCACCAGAATTACGATAGCCAGCAAGGCCAGCACCGGCGCTTCGTTGAACCAGCGGTAGAACACGTGACTGCGTTGCTGCTCTCCGGCAGCGAAGCGTTTGCGCATGGCACCGCACATATGGTGGTAGCCGATCAGCGCGACCACCAGGGTCAGCTTGGCGTGCATCCAGCCCTGGCTGAGCAGGCTCGGGTTGAGGAACAGCAGCCAGAGGCCGAGGCCGACGGTGGCGATCATCGACGGGGTCATGATGCCGCGGTAGAGCTTGCGCTCCATCACGCAGAAGCGTTCCTTGCTGGTGCTGTCGTCGCTCATGGCGTGGTAGACGAACAGGCGGGGCAGGTAGAACAGACCGGCGAACCAGCAGACCATGGCGATGATGTGAAAGGCTTTGACCCAGAGGTAGAGCATTGGGTTTTCCCAGATGGCGGTGGTGGTTACGCGGGCATTGGCTGCCCTGGAGTGGCCGTATTAAACAGGTTATCTCAGCCATACGTCACGCCGACGGTTGGCCCGTGGCCGATGCAGCCGTATGATCGGCACCTTTCCAGTGGTCTAAGTAGAGGGTTCGTGATGGTCAAGGTCGGTATCGTCGGCGGCACAGGCTACACCGGGGTCGAGTTGCTGCGTCTGTTGGCTCAGCATCCGCAAGCTGAGGTGGTGGTGATTACCTCGCGCTCGGAAGCTGGCACTCGAGTCGATGAGATGTACCCGAACCTGCGCGGCCACTACGACAACCTGTCCTTCAGCGTACCGGACACGCAAACCCTGGCGGCCTGCGATGTAGTGTTTTTCGCCACGCCCCACGGTGTGGCTCATGCGCTGGCCGGTGAATTGCTGGAAGCCGGCACCAAGGTCATCGACCTTTCCGCCGACTTCCGTCTGCAAGATGCCGAGGAGTGGGCCAAATGGTACGGCCAGCCGCACGGCGCGCCGGAGCTGCTGGGTGAAGCGGTTTACGGTTTGCCGGAAGTGAACCGCGAGCAGATCAAGCAAGCGCGACTGATCGCCGTTCCCGGTTGCTACCCGACCGCGACTCAGCTGGGTTTTCTGCCCTTGCTGGAAGCTGGCCTGGCTGACACCAGCCGTTTGATCGCTGACTGTAAGTCGGGCGTCAGCGGTGCCGGGCGGGGGGCGAAAGTCGGTTCGCTGTTCTGCGAAGCCGGTGAAAGCATGATGGCCTACTCGGTGAAAGGTCACCGTCACCTGCCGGAAATCAGCCAGGGTCTGCGTCGCGCATCGGGTGGTGATGTCGACCTGACCTTCGTGCCCCACCTGACGCCGATGATTCGTGGCATTCACTCGACGCTGTACGCCACCGTGACGGACAAGTCGGTAAACCTGCAGGAATTGTTTGAAAAACGTTATGCCAACGAGCCGTTCGTGGATGTGATGCCTGCCGGCAGCCACCCGGAAACCCGCAGCGTGCGGGGTGCCAACGTTTGCCGTATCGCCGTGCACCGTCCGCAAGGCGGCGACCTGGTGGTGGTGTTGTCGGTGATCGACAACCTGGTCAAGGGCGCTTCGGGCCAGGCGGTGCAGAACATGAACATCCTGTTTGGCCTCGATGAACGCCTGGGCCTGTCCCACGCGGCATTGCTGCCGTAAGTAACGGCGATTGATTGGTGCGACGCTTGCGCGCACTGATCAATAGTTGACCATTTTGGTAGGGGAAGCGGATAATGCCGCCATTCCCAAGTAATACGTCGGCCACTGGCCGGGAGAAAGACAGCATGAGCGTCGAATCCTTCACCCCCACTCCGCTGCAATTCACGCACGGTGCGGCGAACAAGGTTAAGAACCTGGTCGATGAGGAAGGCAATCCACGTCTGAAATTGCGCGTGTTCGTTACCGGTGGCGGCTGTTCGGGCTTCCAGTACGGTTTCACTTTCGATGAAGAAGTGGCCGACGATGACACCATCGTCGAGCGCGAAGGCGTGAGCCTGGTGGTCGACCCCATGAGCTTCCAGTACCTGGCGGGTGCCGAAGTGGATTACCAGGAAGGTCTGGAAGGCTCGCGTTTCGTGATCAAAAACCCGAATGCCACTACCACCTGTGGTTGCGGTTCGTCGTTCTCGATCTGATTGCCGTTTTACTGCCAACGCCGCGCCTTATGCGCGGCGTTGTCGTTTGTGGGCGTCAGGCGGGGTAGATGGCGCCAAGAACGCGCAGGCCTTTGGCGCCGGTGACGCTCGGGCGATTGCTGGGGATGCCCTCCAGGCAGCAATGCGCCAACCAGGCGAAAGCCATGGCTTCGACCCAATCCGCCGGCACGCCGTGGTCGCCGGTGCTGCTCACGTGGCAATCGGGTAGCAGTTCGGCCAGGCGCTTCATCAGTGCCAGGTTATGGGCACCGCCGCCACACACCAGCAATTGCTGAGTGCCTTGCTGAGCGCTTTGCAGCGCGCCGACAATGCTCTGTGCGGTCATTTCCAGCAACGTTGCCTGGACATCTGCCGGCGCGATGGCGGGCAACTGACTGAGGTGCTGGTCTAGCCATGGCAGGTTAAACAGTTCGCGGCCGGTGCTTTTCGGGCCCTGGGTGGTGAAAAACGGATCGCTCAATAGCTCGTTAAGTAGCTCCGTGGAGACCTGGCCGCTAGCGGCCCAGTCGCCATTTCGGTCGTAGCCAAGGCCTTGATGGCGATTGATCCAGGCATCGAGCAACACGTTACCGGGCCCTGAATCAAAGCCATGCACCGGCTGTTGCGGATCAAGCAGGCTGAGATTGCTGAAACCGCCCACATTCAAGATCGCCTGGCGGCTTTTGCCGTCGCTGAACAGAGCGTCATGGAATGCTGGCACCAACGGCGCACCTTGGCCGCCTGCGGCCACATCGCGGCGGCGGAAGTCGGCGACTACGCTGATGCCGGTCAGCTCGGTGAGCAGCGCCGGATTACCGATCTGGATGGTGAAGCTGCGTGCGGGCTCATGGCGCACGGTCTGGCCATGGCTGCCGATGGCGCGGATATCGCCGGGCTGCAGGTTCTGCTCAAGGAGAAGCGCATTAATGCCTTGGGCAGCCAGGCGAGCCCAATGTTGTTCGGCTATTGCGCTGCGGGCCAGTTCATCCGGGCCGGGGCTGCACAAGGACAGCAGTACGGCGCGCAGATCGGCGGGCATGGGCAGGTAGTGGGTGGCGAGCAGGGTGGTGTGTTGCTCCTGCTCGATCAGAGCGATGTCCAGGCCATCGAGGCTGGTGCCGGACATCACCCCTATATAGCGCGGCATGTGCTTAGCGCTTGTTCAAGGCCAGCATGGTGGCCTTTTCCTGATCCATCTGCGCCATCAACGGCTTGCTCATCTGCATAAAACGGGTTTTGTCCGGACCCGAGATCGGGTCGGCCATCGCCAGCTTCTGGCTCAGCGGATCAACGTGCACCCCATTGACCTGGAATTCGTAGTGCAGGTGCGGGCCGGTCGACAGCCCGGTGGTGCCGATATAACCGATCACCTGGCCCTGCTTGACCATGCTGCCGGTTTTGATGCCTTTGGCAAAACCCTGCATATGGCCGTAGAGCGTGGTGTAAGTCTTGTTGTGCTGAATGATGATGGTGTTGCCGTAGCCGCCACGGCGGCCGGCGAGTTGTACGCGACCGTCACCGGCAGCTTTGATCGGGGTGCCACGTGGCGCGGCGTAATCCACACCTTTATGGGCGCGGATCTTGTTCAGAATCGGATGGAAGCGACCCATGGAGAAGCGCGAGCTGATGCGGGCGAAGTCTACCGGCGTACGGATAAAGGCCTTGCGCATGCTGTTGCCATCAGCGGTGTAGTAGCTGGTGGAGCCTTGCTTGTTGGTATAACGCACGGCAGTGAATGGCTTGCCGCGGTTGACGAAGCGGGCGGCGAGAATATTGCCATCGCCGACTGGCTTGTCGTTGACCACCTTCTGCTCGTAGATCACTTCAAATTCGTCGCCTTCGCGGATGTCCTGAGCGAAGTCGATGTCGTAACCGAAGACGTTGGCCAGGTCCATGGTCATGTTATGCGACAGCCCGGCGCGCTTGGCCGAGAGGAACAGCGAGCTATTGATCACGCCATGGGCGTAGGCGGTGCGAACGGTGGGCTTGGTCAGGTCGCGCTTGAAGTCGAAGCCTTTATCGGTCTTTGCCAGGATGATGGTTTCAAGATCGCTCAGCTTGCTTTGTAGATGCTGCAAGCCGCCGTCCTGGGTGAGCTTCACCTCCAGCACCTGGCCGACTTTCAGTTGGCCGAAGCGCTTGGCATCGTTACTGCTGTTCAGGGCTTCGTGCAAGTGGGTCGGCGTCAGGCCGGCCTTCTGGAACACGGTCGACAGGGTGTCGCCGTTGGCGACGGTGATCAGCTTGGTGTAGGGATCTGCGGCTGGTGCTTCGGCCACCGCTTCAGCTGGTTTTTCAGCGTCTTTGGTGGCCGGATTCTGTTCGTCGATCTGAGCGAACGGTGATGCGCTCGATTCGCCTGGCAGGTGTGGCTGCTGCGGGTCGCTCGGGGTGGCTTCGAGCTGTTCAGCGGCGTTCAGGTCCAGATTGAGGGTGGTCTTTTTTGCTTCTACTTCGCGAGAGGGGAAAACCAAAAGGGCCAGGCTGAGGAGGGCGGCGATCCCGCTAGCCGCTAGTAGGTGGCTTTTGGGGTAAGGCGGAGGTGCTTTGGAAATAGAGGTCATAAGGTAATTTTGACTTTGAAAAGGTGAAAAGAAGAGATGAAGAAAATGATGAATATGAAATAACTGTATAAAATATAACCAAAATCACCCTGAGGCAAGCCTGCGATTTTGCGTTTATGACAGCGGGGTAAGTGGCTGGCACAAACTTGTAATTAGTTGGTGATCTTGTATGGTTGGTTCCCTTCGAAAATCAGGTGGTAGCGGGGCGGGTATGAAGTCGGTTGAAGAGCAGCTGGCGCTGATCAAGCGCGGTGCAGAAGAAGTGTTGGTCGAGGCTGAGCTGATCGAGAAACTGAAGCGTGGTCAGCCGCTGCGTATTAAGGCCGGTTTCGACCCGACCGCCCCGGATCTGCACCTTGGTCATACCGTGCTTATTAATAAGCTGCGTCAGTTCCAGGAACTGGGACATCAGGTGGTGTTCCTGATCGGCGACTTCACGGGCATGATCGGTGATCCGAGCGGCAAGAGCGCTACCCGTCCGCCGCTAACCCGTGAGCAAGTGCTCGATAACGCGGAAACCTATAAGGCTCAGGTCTTCAAGATTCTCGACCCGGCGAAAACCGAGGTGGCATTCAACTCCACCTGGATGGACCAGCTGACACCGGCTGACTTTATCCGTCTGGCGTCGCAGTACACTGTGGCGCGGATGTTGGAGCGTGATGACTTCAGCAAGCGTTACGCGACCAACCAGCCAATCGCTATCCACGAGTTCCTTTATCCGCTGGTCCAGGGCTATGACTCGGTCGCATTGAGGGCGGATGTCGAGCTGGGTGGCACTGATCAAAAATTCAACCTGCTGATGGGGCGCGAGCTGCAGCGCGCTTATGGGCAGGAGGCGCAGACCATTCTGACCATGCCGCTCCTCGAGGGGTTGGATGGCGTAAAGAAGATGTCCAAGTCGTTGGGTAACTATGTCGGTATCCAAGAAGCGCCGGGCGTCATGTACAACAAGCTGGTGTCGATTCCGGATGCGCTGATGTGGCGCTACTTCGAATTGCTCAGCTTCCGTTCAATGGAAGAGATCAAGGCGTTCAAGGCTGACGTCGCCGGTGGTGCTAACCCCCGCGATATCAAGATCAAGCTGGCTGAAGAGATCGTGGCGCGTTTCCACGGCGAAGAAGCAGCAGCCAATGCACATCGTTCTGCGGGTAACCGTATGAAAGAAGGCGAGCTGCCGGATGATCTGCCGGAGGTGGAGGTGTTCTCTGCTGAAGATCTGCCGATCGCTTCCCTCCTTAATAAGGCGGGCCTGGTGAAGAACGCTGCAGGTGCTCGTGATCTGCTGAATGCTGGCAGCGTACGTATAGATGGTGAGGTCGTAGATCGCACCTTTATATACAAGCTCGGCGCGACCCATGTTTGCCAGGCCGGCAAAAAGGCATTTGCGCGGGTTACGCTAAAAGCTGAGTAAAAGGTCAAATAAAGTCTTGACGGGGGTTTGTGGGTGCTTATAATGCGCACCACTTCCGGCGCGGAAGGCTCTTAAAACTTCAAGTTAATCAATAAGTTAGCTAGAAATTAAGGGTTGCAAAGCAGAGTGATCTGCGTAGAATGCGCCGGGCTGGCAGGGTTGAGGTTTGGCCCTGTTAGTCGATCGGATGAGTTGATCGAAAGCGGTGTAAAGAGGGTGTTGACAGCGGTTTGAAACGCTGTAGAATTCGCCTCCCGCTGACGAGAGACTGAAGTTGATCTGA
>NZ_JBSRZF010000010.1:0-166814 GCF_054057335.1 Pseudomonas sp. TE3786 | reverse complement strand
CGTGTAATCACGCTGACTTCGTCTCGCACCTTGCGCCATGGGGTTCTCCTGAAAGATATGGCTAAAGGTGTAAACCTTATTCAGGACGGGACAAGGGGATATAAATGGGGACGTGATGCCCCCAGCGCGCCAAAAGCTCAGGAAAGTGCGTTTGACCATGAAGAAGATCTAGCGCGATAACTCGCAAAAGAGTGCTTTTACCGCAGCCAGCTTCACCGAGAACGACCAGCCTTTGGCCTTCGCCAAGCCACTCCAGAAGCGGCAGACGACGCGTACGGCTATTTTCGGAAGTATCACCGAACCTAATATTTTCCGAGCCTGAGATGGGGGTTGCAGTCGCTAGGGCGATGTAATTTCTTTCGCTATCGTTTCCTGCGACTTCGTGACGCTCAAGAGATCGAGTTGTCTCACGCACCAACATATCGGGTGTAAAAAATCGCTCAAGCAGGGTTAGGGCTGGCCGACCATCTCCATCACCAACCGATCCGAAGCTGCCGGGGTCGAAGAACTGAAACTGCGCTTCATAAACTCGCGCCAACTGAGCGCGGATACGCGCAAAGGCGCTTCCATCCAGACGTGTTCCGAGTGCATTTGCAGCGTCCTGCCCTAATAGTGCAGTGACCCATGGCCGCCCAAAAAAATCATCAATAAGCTCTGGGTGAGCACGTAAACGCTCGGTGAATTCATCTCCGTCGATTGCAGCGAACGCTATACCGCGCGCATATAGGCGCGTCGCTTGGCTCTCAATTTCCTCCTGGACAGCCGTCGAGCGCAGCGATGCTTGAACGGTGATTGTGAAGCTCGTGGTGCGAGCAGCCCAACTTCCTGCGATGAAAAGGTCGACAGCCTCTCGAATCTTATTTGCGCCAAAACTATGATGACGCTTAGCTTGGATGCAGTGATAACGGCCATCAGATAGCCGCGCGAAAATATCGATTCCTTCCTGAGCTTCGCCTTGCTGCCCGTAGCGCGCTGAATGTTCGACTTCTCCGTTGAGCGAGCTCCATCGATAGCATAGGCGCTCAAAATTCTCCCAGCTTAGTTCGCCGAATGGCAAAGTCTGTGTGCGAGTTGAGACGGGCGGAGCTGGAGGTATAACGTCAGGTGGGCTCAGTATGGAAGCAGGCGACATTACGGGCTCTCCGAAAGATATCCAGTATCTTGGCATTTCGGAATTTAGGTCGCTAGCTCGAACCCGAGCCACGCTGCATTAGTTTCAAATCCGTGGCAGCACCCTATCTCGAGAGATAGCTGGAGGCGACCAGGCTTACGACGTCCACCGCAGACGTTGTTAGAGCGCGAGGCCTGCGCTGACCTAGTTAGCAGATCCTGAAGCTCTTTCTGATTTCCTGGGCTGATGAAAATCGTCCGAGCAGCATCAAAAGCAGATTAAAGCCGACTCAACCGTCTCGAAGATTAGGTAAATCTCCGTAACTATTCCGAATACCGAAAACGCTTCAAAGAAGACCCTCAGCTGCCGTCCTGGCCAAACATTACTTACGCCGATGTCGGATGGGAGGGATGGGGAGAGTTTCTTGGCTACGAATGTTCTTCAGGCCTTCCCTTGTGCTATCCCAATTTACGCAATGCGATGTCGAGATGGCTGGAAACCGAATCCAACGCTCCAGCTAAAAAGCGCGTTTGCGCTCCTTCCTGGTTAATTTTTTTGAGGTGAATGGCTATCCCGACGATGCTCAGTATTTCCCTGAGCACGTCAGCGAATCAGATATCACCCTGTATCAGCAGTTTGTGGAGAAGCAAGCGAGCTATAGGCGTGACGCGTGCCGCAGCACGCTCTCCAGCTTTTTCAAATGGGCTCAGGATCAGCAAGCTTAATGCTGGCTCCAGGCCTACACGGCTTTGCGTACCGCTCCGTCATAGAGAAGCTTCGCCTCGGCTTGAGCTCGATCCAGGTCTTCAGGGCTGAGCAAGGCAATTTCTAGCGCCTCATCACCATCGACATACAGATTGCCACCAAAGTCATCGTCGTAAGCCTGGCCATGCTGAGGACCATCCTGGTGATAAGCCTTCAACGTGCTGGCAGTCACGTCGTTGCCAAGAAGCCTACTCAGGTAAATCAAGGTCCAGGTTTCTATGGTCGGGGCTTCTTGTTGGCTTTCTACCATTGCGCGCATTGACGCGAAATCTCCGCCCAAAGCTGCTTTTCTCAACCAAAAAAGTGCTGCCTCATGAGCCCCGGACTCCAGAGCTATGTCGGCGACTAGACCAGCATCAACATTGGCTCCTCCTGAGCGCAGTTGAGCATCGATTTCAGGGTCGTAGCCTTCGTCCTCCATAATTTCGATTAGCGCGTCCACCACTCCAAGCTTAGCCGCGGCACCTCGGTGAAATACCGCTCGTTCCGTAAAGGCCGTATGTCGAACATAGACATCTGCCCACTCTTTTTGAACGCCCTCCAGAACCCGACCGGTTAAGGCTTGCTTGTACCAATAGGGATCCACTCCATCATCGGGATTGGAAAGGTCCGAGTACATTCTCGCCAGCGGATAATGCAGCTCAGGATATGCAGACACGCACGACTCAAGCATGGAGAACATAAGATCGAGTCTTGGTGGATCCACCAGATCAAGATCATCCAGCGGTAGAAGAGCGGCAATCGCGGTTTCAGAACCTGGGAACCGGCTCACGCGATGACGAGAGTTAAGGTGCGTGAGCAAATCCTCAACGCGAAACCCAAGCAGCAATTGAGCATGGAAAAATTTCGCAAACGCTAAGCCAATTTCCTCACTCGCCCCGGGTGCACGAATGCTCTGATGTCGACGTGCAACGCGGCGAGCAAGCTCTTCAATCGGGATGAGCTCGCCATAGTCGTTTGCATATCGAGTGGAGATGCCGAAGAGGCTTATCAGCGCGCCATGCGCAGTCAGCTCGGCCTTGGAGTTGAAGCTCAAACCGGCCGCGAGTAGCTCGTAAGCGTGGCCAGTAGAAAGCCTGTAGCCAGTTTCATTTTGTGCGAATTGGCGTACGGCAAAAACAATGTCTGACAGAGTCATGATTCAATCCTCATGCTCATCGAAACAGGCAGCGTGCGCGTTTAAGGCCCATTCGACGAGCGAGAGGCTTGATCAAAATTTGCGGGGTAAGCCTGTTTCTACTCGCGCACAAGTATGCCGGGCGGCTTGGCGATGATAAGCGCATCCGCTCCTACTGAACAGCCGCCTCAATGAGCTTTGGATGTGAGTGGCACCCAGCCGTGCGCGCAGCGGTCGGCGAACTAGATGTTGGCCTACGAGTGATCATCAGCGACCATTGCCAGCTTTTCACACGCCTACACCTTGCCCCCCCTTTATACGAGAGGACGACGAGATACCCATGGATGCTCAGAAAATCTGCTTCGGGTGCGTGCTGGACACTTACCTTGGCAATCACATCAAGCGTAAAGGCGTCTCCGACTCGTGCAGCCTCTGCAGCTCCAAGCGAAAGTGCATTGCGCTAACTGAGATCGTGTCGAGAGTGGAGCAAATTCTCCACGCCTACATCGATGAAGGTGAGGTCGGTTTCCGCTGGGGCCAAGATGGCTCTGGCCAGTATCAGAGAGGAGAAAGAATCGACGTCTGGGTTAGTGAGATCTTTCGTTGTGACAACGTAGAACCCATTGTTACGACTGTGTGTCGACATCTGACTTCGTACAGCGATGACATTAACTACTCGATGCGACCCTTCACGCCAGATGACATCGGACACCAATGGGGTGATTTCCAGGAAGGGATGATGCATGGCAACCGCTTCTTTAACGAAGGCGCTAAAACATTCCTGGATTGGCTGTTTGATGGGTTGGACAGGTACTCCGCCTCATCGGATGAGCATGCCGTTGTGCGCGAGCTGACGCCTGAAAATGCCCCGCCGATTTATCGTGCGCGTACTTGCATGTCGCCCGGTATCGTGAGGGAAATTGCTGGTGATCCCGCACAGAAGCTGAGCACCCCTCCGAAAGAATTAGCGGGCGAAGGGCGGATGAATCCGGCTGGAGTGCCGACGTTCTACGGCGCTTTTGAGCGTGAAACCTGCGTGGCCGAGCTACGCCCTCCCGTGGGAGGTAGCGTTGTCAGCGGAGAGTTCAAGCTGCGGCGAACTGTAAAGGTATTGGATTTTGGGCGATTTGAAGATGCGGATTTAGGTCCTGAGCCCAGTTTCTTCGACCCGAAGTATTTTACAAAGACCCAAAGGCGAGAGTTTCTTCGCTACATACACAACGTGATCACGGTCCCGGTACTCCCAGGCTCTGAGCGTCAGTATTTGACGACTCAGGTCATCGCTGGCTACCTGGCCAATCGCTGTAAGCCGCGCATTGATGGCGTGATTTTCAAATCGGTGCAGAACATGTCGGGAAGGAACATCGTGCTGTTCTCGCACGTCGCAAGTCCTGCCAGATCATCGATATGGGAGCTGAGTGGAATCGATGATGCCAGTGACTCGGAGTCAACCGACGAACCATGTGTTGAGTACGTGGGCGGTAGCCTGGTGCATCACGCGATTCGTGGTGTGACGTACCGACATGATGAAGACTTGTTGCCGGACGGCAGGCCTAAGGCTGTTAGTCACGAGGAGTGGTGACGGTCCGCTCCTGGGTCGATAGCAGCCCTTCACGAAACTCTTAAGCGGCTAGCGAAGAAAGGCGTCGGCAAGCCCGGTACCGGTCCTTTTTCCCGTGCTGTGATATCCTAAGATCCTGCCCATGGCGTCCTCTCCCGGCTATCAATACCGGTGACGAAACATGGTTAAGGCGACCTCAAGGAGGTCGCCTTTGTCATTTCTAGCGTCTGCATTTCTCAATCCACCTTTCTGTACAACTCGCTCCAGCTAGCCGACTCGATCTGCTCAAGGTGTCGGGGAATCGCTTCGTCGAAAGGATTCCTACTGTGGGACGAGCAGAACAGAGTCACTGGCTTAGCAAAATGACCGGCCGGTCACCATATTATGAATTTTTGCATAATGTCGCATAATTCATTTTTTGCTCACTGCTCTGCCGACATTTTTTGTCCTCTGGGTAATTTATTGCGGCAAGTGGCGATTTATAAGTATTTAATTTCCACTGCGCCTCACTCCAATTGGAAGCTGTCGAACGCTAATTTCTGCCGCGTCTCTGGTAATGGCAGCTTCTGGTCGCGAGTTGCCTCTCACGACCGGCCGCAATCGGCCATTTGCAGGCGCGCTGTAAAGTAGTGCGGTTCTTCATATAGCATTTGTCATACCCCATCTAGCGAGCGTGCACGCATGGAAGCCGAAGAAGTACACAATGCGGTAGAGTTTTTCTTGGGAGATAAAAAGCTGTCGGAGTTGTGTGAAGTCCTTAAAACGGGAGACGACATCCTTGATGTCATTTCGCTGAGTGAAAACCAGCACTCAGATCTTCTTGCCTGGATGTTTGACCCTCGCGAAGGGCATGGTCAGGGCGATCAAATCCTCAGCGACCTGCTGCTAGGCGCCGCGCAAGCAGCCTCGCAAGATTGCGGGCTGGATCGTAGAGGCACTACAGCACGGTTCTTTGCCGAGTGGACGCCCTCCCGGATTCGGACCTCAAGTTTTGGCTCGGTCTTCATCGCACGAGAACTGGGGATGAAGGCATCGGAGCGAGTTGACCTGTTTGTAATTGATCCAGTCAACAGGTTCGTTTTGCTGATAGAGAATAAGGCAGGTGCTACTCATAGCAGTGACCAACTCGACGGCTACCGAGAAAGCTGGATGAGTGCTATTGCCAGTAACACTCATCTCCGAGAGTACAGCAGTGTGTTTATTGCCTTGGACCGAGAGTTTGCGAGTGATGACTGGTCTGATCGTCCTTCAAACAGCTATTGGCTGCATCTTGGCTACGACTGGTTGAAGGCATCTGCTGATAGGGCGTTGCTTCACGTTGGCCGCGGTAATGCTGCGGCTCGGTTGGTTGTCAGTTACTGCAATCGACAGACGGACTGGGAGAGTCCAGCGAGCCAGAGAGCCATAACGCTCGCTGCTGAGCTACATGAATCTCATGGTGTTGCTATCAAGCAGTTGCTTGAGGCCTCTACAGGCCGCCTCGAGAAGATCTGGATTCAGAGCCGCAGCGATACGCACATGATGTTTATGCTGCAGAACAAAGCAGCCATTTCTCTTCTGCGCGAAACGAAAGGCATGGCCTCGATCAAGGAGACACTTGCTGCGAAAGTGCCTCGTCTGAAGCGCGAGAGTATCGCTCACTCTCGTGCCTGGTTGGATATCTGTCCGCCGGGCTGGGAGACGTACGAAGGGGAGAACTGGTGGCCGGTTTACTTCAGTGTTAGCTACTCCGATAGCTCTAAATCAAAGTGCGATGTCGCACTGATTTTTGACAAAGGTTACGCAAACTCTGAGGAAGAGGGTGAGGAACTGCGAGAGCGTCTAAAGGGATTTGATGCACGTTTTGCGAAGCGTCAGAGCACAGACCGCCGCCGAGTTGTTCTAGATAAAGATCTCAGCGTTTCAGAACTTGTACGGAAGCTTGATGAGCACTCCATTCGCTTGCTCAAAACTACTGCATAGCTAAGAAGACGCCAGTTCAAGCAAGCGCGTTGAACTGACGCCCCCTGTTAATTCAGTGTTTTTCGCAAGTCGATCATTTCACACTGAAGTCAACGTTCGAAGTCGGTTTTTTCTCGATAGCTGCTCCTAATAATGCCCCCGTATAGAACGAAGGAATAGTTCATGTCTGCATACACTGGTTTATCTTGTACTTTTTCGTACCTTATTCGGGAACATGGTTCGAAAAAAGTTTACGACTGGGTTTACGCGGCTGCGCAAGAAGTAGCAACTCAAGATGCACCTGATCATCAACTATCAGATGCGCTGGCGTACTTGGCTGCCGCGGTGGTATCAGATGAAGTCAGAGATGCCGAGTCCAAGGTTCCAGCGGTTTCTAATGATCTGGCGGCGAAGACCAAACTCACGCAGCAGGCATATGAGAAGTTAGTCATAGCGGCTGAAGCAATAAAATATAACCAGCTTGAGTTTTCGGACTATCTCGAAGAAATCAAGCATCCACTGGCGCAGTTTTCCAGGGGTACATTTTTACCAGCCCAGCCGATTCGCTCCATGCAAAAGAAACTGGACGAATTTATGGGAGCGGAAAAAACAGAATGTCAACGGATAGTTGTTGAGAAATTCATGACAGATGAATTCCCCAGGGTTGTTGAAAGTCAAATCCAGCTTTATAAGGACTTCACAACTTACAATAGGCATCGTGAAGATCATCATTCGGCAAGCTGGAAGTCTTCGCCACTAGCGCTCCTTAGAGTTAAAGAAGGACAACTGTATCGCCTGCTAGAGCTTAGCTCTCTTTACCGAGAGGCAGCGGATCAAATGAAAGTATTGTATTCCTCTATTGCCGAATTCAAGTCAGCGGTTGAGGCGGAGCAGGAAAGTCATCGAAAATACGATATGGCTAGGAGCGCTATTGAGCAAAAAATCCCCGATGATCTGGGTAGATTTATCCCATACGACGTGGTTAGAGCAATCGAGAATAAGGCTGTTGAGTCCTAAAGCCTATAGGGAGAGATTTATATGAGTCAAACGTGGTGGGAAAAAACCGTTGAATATGGCTTTGTGGCACTTCTTATCAAGAAGAAAATAATTGATTTTGCTGCTCCAGTTTCTGGGAAACATGAGCGCTCTAGCGCTGACGGAATTTTTGGCAAAGACAGCAAGCTGGTACTCATTGAATTTAAGCGAGACGTCGGAGAAATTATGTCGGAGCGTTCAATGTTCACAGACTACGACGCAGCTCAAAGAATTCTTAGCAATTACAACCATCACTGGATTGTTTATGGCTTGATCAACGATAACAAAAAATTCGCGATAAGAGGTCGTAAGTACTTTGGCGATGCAACTGAAGTAGGAGTATTAGATATTCCGCCCAAGGGAATTGGTCACTCCGAATTTATGGAGTACCTAAAAATTCTAAATCAGTTCAAATACCCAGACGGTCGCGGCGATGGAGGCCATGTGGGGCCAGAAAGCATGGCCACCGTGCTGGGCATATCACCCGATGGGAAAGTAGTAGGCAGTTCAACCCTTTACGAGTACGCCCCAAAGCTATTCGCCGCTCCAACCCCCCCAGCCGCACCCAGCGCTCCAGCGACTAGCTTTCGTCCCGGCGGCATGTCCTAAACCTCACAAGGAGCTGCATGCTAATTTCGGCAATAAGATTACTGTGGCGCTTTTTAAAGCTATAGGCGATGCTAAAAATCGATCTCAACCATTCTCGGTGAAAACAATGTCGAAGATTTCGGAATTCAAGGCGCTTGAGGCGCAACTCGCAGCTCAGATTAAACAGCTAGAGACGTTAAAGAACGACACTCGTTTGAAGAAAGAAATCGAGTTCGAAACCAAGCTGCGTGACCTGATGAAGACCTATGACATTGGACTTCGTGGGATCATTGCATTGATGGACCCAGAAGCCTCGTCTAAGTCTCTCGGTGCTGGAACAACGCAGCGCAAAGCTCGTGAGACTAAAATTTATAAAAACCCAAATACAGGCGAAGTCGTTGAAACTAAAGGTGGCAACCACAAGGTCTTGAAGGCTTGGAAAGCTGAGTTTGGATCGGATGTTGTAGAGAGCTGGCTCAAGTAAGGCCTAGCTACTCCCATTACCCCTCGAGCGAGTCGCTGCTGCTCTGATTGAGGAACTCACTCGCTCAGGGCCGGCCTCGCTTTGATGTCGACACGACGTACTACCGATCAAATCCTCGTATTGAGTTCTCACACCGCAGGATGCACAACGACGGTATTCCGACCATCTGCTTTAGCCGCGTACAGAGCTTGGTCTGCAAGAACGTAGGCCTCTTCAAAGCTGGCTCCCTTGTCCACGCTGACCAATCCTACGCTGATGCTAATAGCACGCCCATCTACAGCGATCACCTGAGCTGTGTTTTTACGGAGCCGCTCTGCGATTTCTTGCGCGACAGCTAAATCACATCCGTAAAAAAGCACCGCGAACTCATCACCACCCAGTCTTCCAACAATTGTAGGGGCTGGCACACTATGATCGCTTTACTGCTCAACCTTGCTACAGCGAGCCAGAAAGAAATGAACGCTGTGCTGGATCTAAGCACCTTAGCAGACTCGCCTCGGCTAGAAGCCTCCCGCGTACTGGCCGCAATCCGCCGATGGAAACAGGCAGCTATCGGCCAGAAGCAGACGTTTAACCGAAATGACCACGCTGCGACATTTTGAACTCCTGCTGGAAACCTGAGTACCAGCAGGTGCTATTTACTCTCGCTCCATGCTCCGCGCGTCAACGGTAATAGCCTCCAAAACACCGTTGAGCTCGATGCCCAATTCGGGTTGTGAGAGCCGGATATAGGCCGCTACCGCATCGTTACGGAGTAGCCGGGATATGTAGCCCTTCGCTACCACCAAGAGCAACATGGTTTCCCCTAAGCTGTCTTCTACGGAGCGATAATTGGCATATAGCCTTTCCATCTCCGTTTCCATCCTCATAATGTCCTGAGCTGAAACGTCCGAAACAAGTTTTTCTTTCTTTTCATTCAGTTGATCTGCTGGGGTCATTGCAAGCAGCATCTGTGCGTACCGGAGAGAAAAACAGCTGGCCGCCCCCATCATCTCTGCTGTTTCTATTTGTCGCATAGGTTTCATTTTTCTCAATGTAGAGAAAACTTCTTTAGAAACCACTTTCGTTTTCAACATGCTAACAACCTCCGGAGTTATCCCCACCAGAAGGTTTTGGCTTTGTCTCACCTTGCCGACATGTACATTCAAGCTTTTCGCTATTCTGTCTGGCGAAACTCCTTTGGCGATGGCCTCCATAATCATTTTATGCTCTTGTATGGCGGTTAAGCGGTTTATTTGCCTATTGTATGTGTAGCCTTCATCATCCGTAGAAACCAGACACAGCGCCTCTGTAGCACCCAACTGCTTCAACGCTTCAAGTCGTAAATGACCGTCCAACAACATATAGTTTTTGTCCCCACCCTGGCTTTTTGTGGCATGCGGATGAATTGCTAAAGGTTCGATTACCCCAATCTCGTTTACTGATGCCATGATCGCTTTAAATTTGAACGATTTTTGCGGAGCTCCGTTGTAGGTGCGAGTTGGAAGAATATTGGCAATCGGAATGGATACTATATTTTTCTGAAATGCATGTTTAACATTAGCCATTTTCAAGCACCTCCAAACACTCGTTTAGATAGAACCGCAGGCATATCGGTTAAATTTTCTGTTTGAAGAAGTGCTTTAAACTTCTCATCTGCTGCCAACTTCCTTATGGACGTGACAATGAACATCAACCTTTGCTCATTTATTTCGGATTTCTTAATAAGGATTTTTTGACGATCAACCTCCTGCTGATAGGTTTTCACCAGTTGGCCAGGAGTAGTAATACGGTCGGTTTTTGGATGTGCGCTCAAAAATTTTTTACCGATTGACTTCCGCTTTTCAATCAATCGCCTTACCTTTAGTAACTGATCCCCCTTAAGAAGACCGCTCTCAAAGGCTTCGAGCATTACTGCTTGAGTTACTCCATCTTCGGATTTAGCTATTTCAATTGCAATTTTTATTGGAAGCCACCCCCTCTCTACAGCTGAAATTAGCCGTTCCTCCCCCTGATTTAAGAGGATGAGAATACAAGCTATGTAGTGCACATGCAGGGAGGTTTTCTGAGAGATTTCTTTAGGACTATAGCCGCGCGCAGAAAGCTCGCTAATTGCAGACAACAAATCCCTATTCGAATGCCGTCTTCGAGCTAAATTCTCTATTAAACTAATTAGATATCTGTCAGCCTCTGGAGCCGAAACTATTACGCAAGGTATCTGAGTTTCACCGAGGGCCCGGAAAGCCTCGAATCGACCTTGGCCGCAGATCAAGTCAAACCCTTCACCATTAGAGGTCACGGTTATGGGTCTTTTGAGGCCTAAGCTAGATATATTCTCAACCAGCCGGGCAAAAATTTGCTGATTTCTGCTCCTAGGGTTGAGTACCTTTATTTTCTCAAGCGAGATATTATGAATTAGCTTCTCGCTAACCAACTGTAATTTATCATCCTCTTTTCGGGCTGTAGCGTTCATTTTATCCGCCTCACATGATTGTCGAGCGTTTGCTCAAGACACCTAGTGCGTCTAATGTATCGAAACGATACTCCTCATACTTTCGCAGCTTCTTTTTGCTTAGGTATTTCGTCGACGGCAGCACTTCATTCATAGGAATCACTAAATAGTCCCTAACAAACATTTCAATAAAGTCAAACCTGGCAACCACGGTAATATCCGGACGAAGTGAATACTCTAAGTTAAACCGCCATCCCGACGGATAACGTCCGGCGCTGCTGTACCAAGCCATAACAACAGAAATTGTTATCTCATTATTAACTACGACTAATTTTGTTACTGGGTCAACAGCAGCGGACGAATTACTGCTTTGAAATGTTTTAAGCACATCATTTCTTATTTCAGGGATTACTTCTTTGATCTTTCTCCTAACATCTACCCACCTGAAGTCTACATATGGTTCATACCCTACCAACTCATAAGCCTTAAGGATCCCCCCGAATCTCCGCGAATAGAAACTAGCCGACGGAATCGATTTCGCCGCATCTATGATGTGCATGCTCAACTTTCCTTCTTTCTGGAAAAGTCGGCTTAATCCTTTGAGTAGCTCCACATCGGCGACTCTTACTTTTTCTTTATTTAATATCGCCTGAGCAGCATCAAATGTTTTTTGATCAATTATTGGTAAAAAAGCTCGATTAGCTCTAACCCAAAGCTCTCTAGGGTTATTTTCTGGCGGGCTTTTTAGCTTGCATGACCTGCGATTCCATACGTTATTTCCGATATATTTTTCATTAGTCAGAACCTCAAGAACTTTTGTGGTATTCCAAACCCTACCAGTATCCCGTAAAGCATTAAGTCTTTTTGAAATTTCTAAGGGAGATAGATGATCAATAACAAGGTATTGATAGATGGCTCTTACAACTCTCTGCTCAGTTTCAGGCCCTGGTACTAATACGACCCGATCAGTCTGAATGCTTTTGTGTTCTCCTGGCTCTAGAATAGCTTTAGGAATTCCACGTATATCTATTAACTGGCGGCGCAATCCGTATCCAGCAGAACTGCCCAGCCGAAAGCCGAGCTCAACTAATTTCGATTGGCCTTGGAAAACTTTTACCGACAACTCACGGCTGTACTCTCCTGCCATCATCCTTTTTATACTTTTGATGATGCTAGATATGGGTGATCCGTCGTTGGTGAACTGCTCCGCGCAATATTCAACCTTCACACCGTGCTGACGACACCGAACTTCGTAGCTAGCGCTCTCGTCTGGATCCTGGAAGCGTCCCCACCGGCTCACGTCATAGACAAGGATGACGCCGTAATCACGTTGACCCGATGCAACGTCCCTGAAGAGTTGCTGCAGCCCCTCCCTTCCCTCGAGACGAAGTCCGCTTTTGCCGGAATCCACATACACCTTGGAGATTTCGAGACCGTGGGTAGCTGCGTAGAGCTTGAGCGTATCCAGCTGGTTTTCAGTCGAATATTGCTGATGCTCTGTGGACATACGCACGTAGGCCGCCGCTCGCTTTGAAAAAGCGATACCTTCCTCAGCGCCGATAGCTTTTTTTCTTCGAGGCATATGAGCTTTCCGTCTGTCAGCGGCATTTTCGACGCACTGAAAAGCCTCAACAATGCGGCTTCATGACCATAGAAGAAGGTCTCGGAAAAATGATTACTAAAATGGGTAATGAGTTTCCGGCGGGCGTAGGGAATGTGCTTTACGCGAATGCCATCGCGGCCGCGCTGCGTAGCGAGCTGGGGCAGACACACTGTGCTTTGAAGACGCTACAGAGATGGACAGATGCAAATGAGCGGACGACGAAGAATTGGCTAGCTGGAACGCATGGCCCAAGCGGATATCACCTCATCATGCTCGCCTCTCACTCAGAGAAAGTTCTGCAGATGTTCCTACATCTCGCTCAACGGCCAGAGGTCGTGGTTGCGCTATCTCTCCCAGCGCTGCGTACCAGCTTGCTCCAGACTGTGGCGCTTCTAGATGAGTACCTATCTATCGAGCCCAGGGTTTCAGCTCATTGATCACGAGTCGATCTCCAAAGCGCAGAGAATGTGGAGGTCTGTGAGTACCACTCAGGTGCATGGACACATCGCTCGCAGCCGCTGCTCTGCTGCGAAGTAAACGAGCAGCATCTCAAGCGGCCTAGGTAGGATTTCGGTACTAGCAACCAGCGATGCAGTCTCCTGCTAACGTCCATGTATCCAGATCAAAACAGGTGAAGAGAATGGGCCAGCTATCGGACACAGAGAAGCAATTGGCGCTGCTCGTCATTCGCGAGATGGAGAAGAATCAACGTAGCATTCAGGATCTGCAGAAAGGCGCTCAAGAGGTGCTAAATGTGTTCCGCAAGGTCACCGCTCAGGAACGTCCCAATCGAATGAAACAAC
Source organism: Pseudomonas sp. TE3786 (assembly GCF_054057335.1). NCBI lineage: Bacteria > Pseudomonadati > Pseudomonadota > Gammaproteobacteria > Pseudomonadales > Pseudomonadaceae > Pseudomonas > Pseudomonas sp. TE3786. The sequence goes on along the minus strand of NZ_JBSRZF010000010.1, from coordinate 153,375 downwards.
TGCTCCAACGCATGCTTTTCCCTTTCAGTAGAGCCCCATCAGACTCATCACTAAGCAGACGCAGATTCGGCGACGGCAGAACCCATTTTTCGCCAGAGGAAGGTCCGGAAAGCCTCCTAGCTACGCCCTCTATGTCAGGACGTCCGCACCATCATTTTCTCACCGCTGAAAATGGGCAAATGTTCCTTGTCGTTTACGCCTGGGCAGATCTAACAATCAACAAGATCTCGCGGATTCGCGTACTGGTTGAAATGGCAACTGAGGGTAGTTTTGACACTATCGCAGGCGAAGCACCTGGCCCTTTCGAGGACCAAGACGCAGCAAATGCTAGAGCGATTCAGATTGCCATTCGCTGGTTTAAGCGAGCAGACCGAGATTCGTAACGATCATCATGCAAGCTCCAGAGAGCCACTCCAAACGCCCGCTTTTGGCCGTCAGCGGCGTATTGGAGTTGCGGAGGTAAAATCAGAATTCCCCTACAGGCGGAATACGCCATTGGCTGATAACGTTGTTGCACCTAGTGAGTGAAAAGGATGGACCAAAATGGGCGACCTATCTGATACCGAGAAGAAACTGGCGCTGCTGGTAATACGTGAGATGGATAAGAATCGACGGAGTCTCAAGGATCTCGAACGTGGAGCCGATGCCGTACTTGAAGTCTTTCGGAAGGTAACAGCAACGCCTCGTCCAAGCCTATGGCGACGCATCGTACTCCCCTTTGGTAAGGGTTGAGTTTTGTAAGGCTTCGGCCTGTACGGAACAGGGTAAGCGTTTTATTGCCACGGTCTGCTCCTGCTCGCATAGCGACCACCAGTTCTGACTGATCCACCATGGTTTCTCCTCAACATGGAGGACAAAGCCATGAACGAAATCGCTATGAACAGTCATACACCGCGGAACAAAGGAAAGCTTGTTGGGCAAAAAGCGCCGCTTCGAGTTCGAGACATCTGGGCCATTCGCGTACGACTTCCGCTCGCGGAGAAAACCCGAGACCTGGCCCTTCTGAATCTAGCAATCGATAGCAAGTTGAGAGCATGTGACCTTACAAAGCTTCGGGTTCGCGACGTCGCACATGGGGAGCATGTGTCATCACGTGCAATCGTGATGCAGCAGAAAACGCAGCGGCCAGTTCAATTTGAAATCACAGAGCAAACGCGTAGCGCTCTTGAAGCGTGGATGCATCAAGCTTTGCTACGTGAGCGCATAGAAAAACCGCCCAGAGGCGGTCTTTGTAGAGCTGAGTCCCCCCAAAACGCAGTATGTCGCTGGCCTTACGTAGCGAAATCTGGAAGCAAGTATTAGGAGCGCAGCAATGAACCCGAAGCGGGTGAAAATTGAAGACTGGAGCGGCGATGGCGCCATCCGCATCCCGGATGAAACGCTGCAGGAACTAGGAGTAGATGTTGGCGACTCTCTTTATTTGATCGAAGAGTACGTTGGATCTGCACGATGCCTGGTTCTCAGCAAAACCCCTCAGCTCCGGGATCGTGTCGACGAGCTAGTCGAGCACTGGGAGCGTGCCGAAAAAAAATAGAGAACGCTTTCAGAAGATCGTAATTGGGCGCCGGCAAACTTCTGAAAATCGGAGACCGCATGCAGGTCCCCTGATGCCCCATTCGGCCTCAAAGCCAGTCCTTGTAAGCGTTGGAAAGCTTGCTTTACAGGCTTCTTCGTTAAGCGCGAAGGAACGGGTTTTGTCCGAGCGGCGGGATCGGGATTTGGACGTCGTGCAAATCTCTGATCAGGGCATCTAGTTGACTGGCGTAGTTCGCTCCGGGCTGTAGATTGAAATACAGACGCATGCCTAATTCTGGCGGGATCTGAGCGTGATTTCCTGACTGACGAGCTATCGGGACGAATTTCGTTGTCCCCACATTTCGCATCAACTCCCCTGTAACCATCGTGTGCTCGTATCCCACGCCGCCCCGACGCTCAACAGCTCGCTGATAGTATTCTTCCGTACAGATCACCAGCACTCGGTCGGCCTCACGAATAGACCGCTCCATGAAACTTGCGAGGTCTTCACCGCCTCGGACATGCCACTGGTCAAGAATCGCATCTATCCCATTGGATCGCAGAATTCCGGCGAGCTCAGCTATCCATTGCCGATGCTCGGGAGAGTCCCACGAGTAGGAAATAAATACTTTCGGCGGCCTTGTCTGTTGCAGCAGCCGAGTACCACCGGACAGATTATGCCTAGTAAGAACATCGATCAGATCCACGTCCTTGATCGCCCAATGGGTACGGCCGTGTTCAAAACGTCTCGTATTGATATCAAGCTCAGAATAAATAGCGCCCAAGCTAGCTTGTTGAATTGGCGCAACGTTTGGGTCTAGGGCCAGGGTGACTCGAAGTGAGTTATGCAGCTGCTGAATCTCGAGAAGTCGGCCGACCCTGGCTGGCTGCTGCCGAAATTCTTCATAGGCAAGTCGACACGATGCAGTTATGGATGATGTCTTCAACATCGTCAGTGATACGCGCGTTGCCTTTAGACCACCCCCGTTTTCCAGGCAGCAATGCCAGAAACCCACCATTCTCGGTGTATCGGGATATCCATCGATATAAGGTAGCGGCGCTATTGCCCGTTTCAGCTGCCCGCGATTCCACGGCTCCTTTAACGTACAGGTCCTTCTGAAGCAGAGGAGCAATCGCGGCATACCGACGCTGCGCCTGCGCCCACCCCTCATCAGCAATATCTTCGATGTCGTAGTGCGCGAAAGCTTCTTCAGACCCCGGTTTTCCGACAACGGTGAGCTCAGCAATCGCAAGCACCGCTCCTCGGCCGCTTTCTACCTCAATGCCCATGACGGAGCTGAAATCCAGCATCTCAGCAATCTTGTAGATCGATTTTCGATACTCGACGAATCGTCCAATTTCAATCTGAAGCTCTTGGCGATTCAGAATATGGCCTTCACCCTTAATAGCGCTCATGGAAGCCCCCCAGGATGGTGCTCTCATCGAGCGCGTCCTCCAGATTGCAACGGAGTTTGCGAGTAGCTAGCAGATGCAGGATGTGCGAGCGCCCGATCTCTTCATCACCAGTGAAGTGTTTTGCGAGGACGTACTGAAACGGAGCTGCTCCCATGAGTGAGACGGTGTGGATAACCGCATCGCTGGCAATCGGGTCGAACTCCATGTCCAAAAAACGATCCAGGAACTGAACATTTCTCAGGCGGTTGCCGCGAATTCTATTTTCGTCGAAGACATGGAAACTCCATCCCTGGCTCTGGGCAAATCGACGGGCTGCTTTCCACTTAGGGAACCACTCGCGCCAGTTTTCCTTCCATTGCTCACGCATCTTCACTTCCACGAGCATCGGTTTCAGACCGAAACGTTCGTCAAACTGAATCAGGAAATCAGGGGTGTAGGTGTAGGAGCGCCCATTGTGGGCAACGAAGGGAATTTGAACTGGTTGAGCAACCAGATCCAGGACCTCAGGCGACAGATCCCACCCTTGAATGAAGTCGCGCTCGAGCGCGGACTCGAACACTACTCCCTTTCCTCGAAACGAGAAGTTCCCAGAGAGACTCCGGCGAGTGGGTTTGATTTTGCGGGTCTGAGTAAAGGCCCGACTACCTACGTTGGCTACAGTCATAGAGCACCTTTTGGCGTTGAACTGCCATGAATGCTACCCAGCGGACTGCGGCTTCAAGTGGCCTATTCGACCCATTTGAGGGACATGCGAAAAGCCAGTCTCAGCTATTTCCATAAGAACTTCGGTCAGTCGCAGCTATTGCTAGGATTCCGTCGCATCAATTGATCCTTCAAAAAACGAAGGAATGCGGGCTACAGCGTAGTTCTTTCTCACTAATTGCAAGATGTCTCAGCGGCAGTCGTCCGCAACCTGGCGAGATCACCCTGGCGCACCACGGCGTGTTGTTCCTGGATGAATTGCCGGAATTCGACCGCCGCGTGCTGGAGGTGCTGCGTGAGCCGCTGGAAAGCGGCCAGATCGTCATTGCTCGGGCGAAAGACAAAGTGCATTTTCCCGCCCGTTTCCAACTGGTGGCGGCCATGAACCCCTGTCCCTGTGGCTACCTGGGCGATCCCAGTGGCCGTTGCCGCTGCAGCACCGAGCAGCTGCAACGCTACCGGAGCAAGTTGTCCGGCCCGTTGCTGGACCGCATCGACCTGCATGTGACCGTCGCCCGGGAAACCACCGTTCTGCATGCCCCACCCAGCGGCACCAACAGCGCGACCGCCGCGGCGCAAGTAGCAGCGGCCAGGTCCCTGCAGGTGCAGCGCCAGGGCATGGCCAATGCCTTCCTCGATTTACCCGGCTTGCGCGAGCACTGCGGGTTACTACCTGAGGATCAGTCTTGGCTGGAAACGGCCTGTGAGCGTCTGGCCCTGTCATTGCGCGCCGCCCACCGGATTCTGAAGGTCGCCCGCACCCTGGCCGATCTTGAATACAGCAGCGCCATCCAGCGCATCCATCTGGCCGAAGCCCTGCAGTATCGGGGCTCCCCTCAGGACTAAGGGCACGCTGTGGGATTTCTCAATGCGCATTTCAGGCGTTGCTGCGCCAACGCCAGACAAGCATGGATGGATATACAGTGCCTGGCCGCGCACACTGCAGCTGCAGGGCCAAAAGGCCCAATTCACCCCAGCAGTTACAGAGGAATCGACCATGACCATTCACGAAGCTTCGTTAGCCCCAGCGTTTACCGAACGCCACCTGAAAGTGGCCGCCGACTACGCCCGCCCAGGCAAGCGCGATAGCGTCTATGCACAACCCAAGCAAATTCCCTGGATTCAATTGAAGGGGCAATGGCTGCAACAGGCCGGGTTCGAGGTGAATGACACCATCAGGGTGCGGATCATCCAGGGCTGCCTGGTGATTACCGCCGCCTAAAAAAATCCCCGGTCAGCGCCGGGGATTTTCTTTCTCACCGATGACCAAGGCCGGCGTTGCGCCAGCCCTCAACGGCACTATTGAAAGCGACCTACCTCGGCACGCAGATCAGCCGCCAGCTTGTCCAGTTCCTTGGCGGTTTCTGCCAGGTTGGTGATCACTTCATGCTGCTCGCTGTTGGCCAGGGCGATGCTCTGCAGATTGCTGCTGAGCATGGTTGCGGTGCTGCTCTGCTCACCAGTGGCAGTGGTGATAGCCGCGAACTGCTCGCCAGCGGCCTGGCTTTGCTCAGCGATCTGGGTCAATGCCTGGGCCACCTTGGCGTTGCGCTGCAGGCCATCCTGCATCTGCAGCTTGCCTTGCTCCATGGTGGCAATGGCACTGCTGGTTTCGCCTTGAATGCTCTGGATCATGGCGGAGATTTCGTTGGTTGCATCGCGAGTGCGGCCGGCCAGGCTGCGCACCTCATCGGCCACCACGGCAAAACCGCGGCCTTGCTCACCGGCACGCGCCGCTTCGATGGCCGCGTTAAGCGCCAGCAAGTTGGTCTGGTCGGCGATGGAGGTGATCACGCTGACGATGCCGCCGATTTCCTGCGAGCGCTGCCCCAGGGTATTGATCACATCCGCCGTGCCATTGAGCGAGCTGGAAATCTGCTCAAGCGCAGCCGAGGCCTCCTCCATGGAGGTACGTCCAATGCGGGTTTGCTGGGAGTTTTCGTTGGCCAAGCGTTCCGTGTGGCGCATGTTGTCGGCGATATTCAGCGAGGTGGCGCTGAACTCTTCCACCGCGCCAGCCATGCTGCTGATCTCCCCGGACTGCTGCTCGATACCCTCGTAGGCACCGGACGACAACCCGGCCAGCGCCTGGGCACGGCTGCTGACGTTCTCGGCGGCCCCACGAATACGCGACACCATGGTCGACAGTGCCTCACCCATCTGGTTGAAGCTGCGGGCCAGTTCGCCAATCTCGTCGTGGCTGGTGATATTCAGGCGCACGCTGAGGTCGCCGTTGCCGAGTGCTTGCGCCTGCTCCACCAGATCACCCAATGGGCGCAACTTGCGGCGCAGCAACCAGATCACCGCGCCAACCGCGAGCAGCAGGGTAATCAAACTGCCGATGGCCAACTGACTGCCAACATGCCAGGTCACCGCCTGGATTTCCGCCTTGGGCATGCTTGCCAGCACAGTCCAGGGGCCACCTGCAAAAGGCATGGCCACGCTATAAAACGACTGCTCGCCATCGTCCCAGAACTCACCATGCCCTGGTTTGGCGGCCAACGCGGTCACACCATCGACGACCTTCTCCGGCTGCTTGGCACCCGCCGGTGCCACCAGCCAATGCTTTTGCTCATCAAGCAGGGCCAGCGAACCAGTGGAACCAATGCGGAAGCGCTTGAGGTTATCGAACTGAGCGTTCTGCGCGTCGGTGTAATCGAAACCGACGAACAGCACGGCGATCACGCGCCCAGAAGGATCGGTCACCGGCGTGTACTGAGTCATGTAGAAACGGTCAAACAGCAAGGCCCGGCCCACGTAGTTCTGCCCACCCAACAAGCGCTGGTAAGCCGGATGCGCATGGTCCAGCACAGTGCCGATGGCGCGGCTGCCATCCTGTTTGGTCAGCGAGGTGGTAACGCGAATGAACTCATCACCATCACGGACAAATACGGTAGCCACACCAGCGGTCAGGTGGCGGAACTCATCGACCTCCTTGAATTCATTGTTCAGGCGCGTATCCCCCAGATACAACGCCGGCGTTTGCAGGGCCCCCACCGCTACACGTTCATCAGCGTGCACATTCAGGCCATCGCGAAAGCGCTGCTCGAACAACCCCGCCAGACGCTGGGTGCTTTCCCGCAGGCTGTCATGGAAGGTGCTCAACTGGTCCGCCAGCAGACGCGCTTCGCTACCCAGATGCTCTTCGCGGGTGGTCAAGGTGGCGTCGCTCAGCGAGCGCAACGCGAAGAGAGTGCTCAGACCAATCAACAACACCAGGATGACGGCCAGTGCGGACGCTAACTGCCAAGCGATGCGGGAACGTGGCTGGGACATTTACATCTCCGTGGGGGGTAATACGGCTGTGGGTAGGGCCGCTTTCCTTATACAAGCAGAAATAAGGCCGCCCGCTTGTGAAGGGCAGCCTGCTGAATAGGTGTTCGGCGGGGCGCGCAGAATACTTGAGTAAATTCGTGCGTCAATTAAAACGCGGCATTTAGCCAGTACTCTGTCGGAAATAGAACACAAAGACGTTACCGAAGATGTACGACGTCTGGCAACGTCATCGCGGCGACCTCGCTCAGCAGGTAATCTCGCAGCCTGAGATAGCGCGCCTGCCCCCGCCGCGCCTTTGGCCAGACCAGGTAATAGCTGTCGCCGCTGGCCACCGCACTTGGCCAGGGCAGACCCAGACGGCCGTGGGCAACGTCTTCGGCAATCATCACCAGGTCGCCAATCGATACCCCGTAACCGCGCGCCGCCGCCACCATGCCCAACTCCAGGGTGTCGAACACCTGGCCACCTTTAAGCGCGATGGCCTCGGTCAGGCCGGTGGCCTGCAACCAGCGCCGCCAGTCGCGGCGGTCAGGAGTGGGGTGCAGCAGTTCGGCCTGTTGCAGTTGCTCCAGGCTCCAGGGCCCCTGCTGCACTGCCTCAGGCGCACAGACCGGAATCAGCCATTCGGCAAACAGCTCGACGCACTCCCAGTCCTCAGGAAAGCCGCCCTTGCCCAGCAGCACGGCGCAATCGAAGGGCTCGTGTTGGAAGTCGACCCGATCCACGTCCATCCAGGCGCTGGTGAGCTGCACTTCCATGCCATCGTCCAACAGCCGAAAGCGCGACAGCCGGGCCAATAGCCAGCGCATGGTCAGGGTGGATGGTGCTTTCAGGCGCAGGGTGCCGTCATCTGAACTCAAGGTGCCGCAGGCACGCTCCAGGGCGGCAAAGCCATCGCTGATGCCCGGCAAGAGCATGCGCGCCGCTTCGGTGAGCTGCAGAGATCGGCCGGAGCGCTGGAACAGGCGGCAGCCGAAGTGTTCCTCCAGGGTGCGGATATGCCGGCTCACCGCACTCTGGGTGATGGCCAATTCCTGCGCCGCCTGGGTAAAGGAGGCATAGCGGGCCGCCGCCTCGAAGGCGCGCAAGGCGTATAAACCGGGAAGACGCTGGGGCATGGACGGGGCTCCTGATCACAGAAGCATGAGTTTAAATCATGCCTGACATCGTTTTTATCCTTTTGTGCCTAGCCAGTAAGGGCCAGAGAATGGCGACACTCAAAGCCCGGGCGGTGGTGCCTGGCAATTCTATTTCTTGAGCCAGACTCATTATGCCAACTGCAACCCGCGCCGAACTGAAAGCCATCCTGCGCCTGGCCGGCCCCTTGATTGCGGCGCAACTGGCGCACGTGATGATGGTGTTCACCGACACCGTGATGATGGGCCTGCTCGGCCCGGCCGCTCTGGCCGGCGGGGGCCTGGGCGCGGCGAGCTATTCGTTTGTGTCGATCTTCTGCGTTGGGGTTATCGCCGCGGTCGGCAATCTGGTGGCGATCCGGCATGGCGGTGGTGACCCGCATGGCGTGCTGCAGATCACTCAGAACGGCCTGTGGCTAGGCGGCGGCCTGGCGCTGGCAGCAGGTGTGTTGCTGTGGAATCTCGAACCGATTCTGTTGCTGTTCGGCCAAAGCCCGGACAGCGTGCACGGTGCCGGCCAGTTCCTTTCCACCCTGGTATTTGCCCTGCCCGGCTATATGACCTTTATGGCCCTGCGTGGCTTTACCAGCGCCATCGGCCGTGTCGGCCCGGTGATGGCCATCAGCATCGGCGGCGCGGTTGCCAACCTGGCGCTCAACTACGCGCTGATCAAAGGCTTGTTCGGCTTGCCCCATCTGGGCCTGGCGGGTATCGGCCTGGTAACGGCGATTGTCAGCAGTCTGATGGCGCTCTTGCTGTTGCTGCATGTGCTGCGCCACCCGGCCTACCACCGCTACCCGCTACTGCGGGGCCTGCTGCGCCCCGAGCGCGCCGCCATGGTCGATCTGCTGCGCCTGGGTCTGCCCATTGGCGGCACCTATGCGGTGGAGTCCGGATTGTTCGCCTTTGCCGCATTGTGTATGGGCGCTCTGGGCAGCACGCAGTTGGCGGCGCACCAGATCGCCCTGCAATCGGTGTACGTCGCCTTTATGGTGCCGGTGGGCATTTCCTATGCGGTGACCTTCCGCATCGGTCAGCACTTTGGCGCGGGGTGCCTGGAAGACGCACGACGCGCCGGACGGTTAGGTATCGCCGTGGGCGGTCTGTGCATGTTGGGCTTTGCCCTGCTGTTCTGGCTGGTGCCTGAAGCGGTGGTCGATCTGTTCCTCGATGCCAACGACCCGGCCTTCGCCGATGTCATCGCCCTGGCCGTCAGCCTGCTGGCCATCGCGGCGCTGTTCGAGCTGTTCGACGGCATCCAGACGATAGCCATGGGTGCCATTCGCGGCCTCAAGGATGGGAAAACCACCTTCTTCGTGGGCATCGTCTGCTACTGGCTGGTGGGGGCGCCAGCGGCCTGGGGGTTGGCCTTTCATCTCGGCTGGGGTGCCCAGGGCGTGTGGTGGGGACTGGCGGCAGGCTTGGCCTGCGCGGCCCTGGGGCTGACCCTGGGTTTTGAGTGGAAGACCGCGCGCTTGCTAAAACTCAGACCGGCAGCGGACTCGACAACATCGCCTGACGACTGCCGAACACCAGAAAGCGCGCCAGCTCGGCCAGCGGCAGAGGCTTGCTGACCAGGTAACCCTGCACCTGGTCGCAGCCGAACTGGCGCAGCAGCGCCAGCTGCTCGGCGTTTTCCACCCCTTCGGCGACCACCGCCAGCTCCAGGTTGTGTGCCAGGTTGATCATCGCCCGCACCAACTGGCGATTTTCCGGGCGATTGTCCATGCCGCCGACAAAGCTCTTGTCGATCTTCAGCATGGTGATGGGCAGGTTGTTCAGGTGCACGAACGAGGAAAAACCGGTACCGAAGTCGTCCAGGGAAAAGCGCACGCCCAGCTTGCCCAGGGCTTTCATGGTCTGCTGCACATGCTCGCTGCGGCGCATCACGGCGGTTTCGGTCAGTTCGAACTCCAGCCACTGGGCATCCACACCACGCTCGTCGATCAACCGCCCGAGCGTCGGCAGCAACTGGCTGTCCTGGAATTGGCGGAACGACAGGTTCACCGCCATATGCAGGGCCGGCAGGCCACGACCGCGCAGCCACTGCATATCGCGCAGGGCGCGGGAAATCACCCAGTAGCCCAGCGGCACGATCAGCCCGCTTTCCTCGGCCAGGGGTACAAATTCATTCGGTGCCAGCAGGCCACGTTCGGTATGCCGCCAGCGCACCAGCGCTTCCAGCCCGAGGATATGCCCGGTTTTCAGGCACAGGCGCGGCTGGTAATGCAGCTCCAGCTCATCCCGACGCAAGGCACGGCGCAGCTCGCTTTCCAGATCGGCGAGGCTGCGGGCGTTACGGTTGATGCGCTCGTCGAACACATGAAAGGTGCAGCCCTGGCGAGTCTTGGCCTGCTGCATGGCGATATGAGCGTGCCACATCAAGGGGTCGGCACCGGCATCGACGCGGGCATGGGCCAGCCCCAGGCTGCAGCCAATCAACAGACTTTCGCCGTCCACCCAGTAGGGCTCGGACAGTGCTTCGGTAATGCGCTCGGCGATGCGCTCGGCGCGCTCGGGGTCGCGGCGGATATCCAGGAGCAGGGCGAATTCATCGCTGCCCAGGCGGGCCAGGTGGTCGTCGACCGACAACTGCCCCTTCAAACGCGCCACCACCTGCAGAATCAGACGGTCACCCGCCTGGTGGCCGAGGGCGTCGTTGGCATGGCGGAAGTTATCCAGATCGAGGTGCCCGAGAGCCAGACCACGGCCTTTGAATTCGGCGAGCCGGGCGGTCAGCAGGGTCTGGAAACCCTGGCGGTTGGCGATGCCGGTCAGCGGGTCTTGCTCGGCCAGACGCTGCAGGGTGTCTTTCAGTACGCCGTGCTCACGCACGTAACGCAGGCAGCGGCGCAACATATCGGCATTCAAGTCGCCACGCACCAGCCAGTCGCTGACGCCAACCGGGGGTTCCTGCGGCTCCTGCTCCAGCAACAGTACGGTGGGCAATGGGCAGCTGCCAGGTTCAGGCTGCATGTGCACGGTGGTGAGGAGCAGGCCGGGGGTCTGGTCATCGAACAGGCCACTGGCGGCCGTCCAGGATGGCGCGGTAATCAACGCCGACGAGCTGCCCAACGCGGCCAGATGCTCACGCAATACCACGGCCCACTCCGGCGTTTCGGCCAGCAGGACTATACGCAAGGTTTCCACACGCGCAGACAAGCGACTTCCCCCAAAGCATTGCACACGGCGGTTCTACCGCCCTTTCGCGCCGTAATCGGCGTCTCTTGCGCACATCCTGTGCGATGTTTTTCCCCATCAGCCCCCGCTGATGCTGCACTAGCGTACTGCATTGTCTGAAATAACCAAGACCATCACGCAGCCAACAAGGGGTACGTCACAGTATCCAGACGGTTACGGCATTCTGCATCAGGCCTGCTAAAATGCGCGCCCACTTCTTTTGATACACGACGATGTCCCGACTCAATCCCCGGCAGCAAGAAGCCGTGAACTACGTCGGCGGCCCACTATTGGTGCTCGCTGGCGCCGGCTCCGGCAAAACCAGCGTGATCACCCGCAAGATTGCCCACTTGGTGCAGCAGTGTGGCATCCGCGCCCAGCACATCGTGGCGATGACCTTTACCAACAAGGCCGCGCGGGAAATGAAAGAGCGCGTCGGCACCCTGCTCAAAGGTGTCGAAGGCCGTGGCCTGACCGTATGCACCTTCCACAACCTGGGCATGAACATCATCCGCAAGGAATATGCGCGCCTGGGCTATAAGCCCGGTTTCTCGATCTTCGACGACGGCGATATCAAGGCCCTGCTCAGCGACATCATGCAGAAGGAATACTCGGGCGACGACGGTATCGATGAGATCAAAGGCTATATCGGCTCGTGGAAAAACGACCTGATCCTGCCGCCCGAGGCCCTGGAAGCCGCGCGCAACCCCAAAGAGCAAACCGCCGCCATCGTCTATATGCACTACCAGCGCACGCTCAAAGCGTATAACGCGGTGGACTTCGACGACCTGATTCTGCTGCCGGTAAAGCTGTTCCAGGACCACGCCGACATTCTGGAAAAGTGGCAGAACAAGGTGCGCTACCTGCTGGTGGACGAATACCAGGACACCAACGCCAGCCAGTACCTGCTGGTGAAAATGCTGGTCGGCCAGCGCAACCAGTTCACCGTGGTCGGTGATGACGACCAGTCGATCTACGCCTGGCGCGGCGCCCGCCCGGAAAACCTGATGCTGCTGAAAGAGGATTTCCCCTCGCTCAAGGTGGTGATGCTGGAGCAGAACTACCGCTCCACCAGCCGCATTCTCAAATGTGCCAACACACTGATCGCCAACAACCCCCACGCCTTCGAAAAGAAGCTGTGGAGCGAGATGGGCCATGGCGATGAGATCCGCGTAATCCGTTGCAAAAACGAAGACGCTGAGTGTGAGCGGGTGGCCATGGAAATCCTCAGCCTGCACCTGCGCACCGACCGTGCCTACAGCGACTTCGCGATTCTTTACCGGGGCAACTACCAGGCCAAGCTGATGGAGCTGAAACTGCAGCACCACCAGATTCCCTATCGCCTGTCGGGCGGCACCAGCTTCTTCGCCCGCCAGGAAGTAAAGGATCTGATGGCCTACTTCCGCCTGCTGGTGAACCCCGACGACGACAACGCCTTTCTGCGGGTGATCAACGTACCGCGCCGCGAAATCGGCTCCACCACCCTGGAAAAACTCGGCAACTACGCCACCGAGCGCAAGATTTCCATGTACAACGCCGCCGATGAAATGGGCCTGGGCGAACATCTGGACAGCCGCTATACCGAGCGCCTGCAACGGTTCAAACGCTGGATGGACAAGATCCGCCAGCAGTGTGTGGAAAACGAACCGATTGCCGTGCTGCGCAGCATGGTGATGGACATCGATTATGAGAACTGGCTGCGCCAGAACGCCTCCAGCGACAAGGTGGCCGAAGCGCGGATGGGCAACGTCTGGTTCCTGATCGAGGCACTGAAAAACACCCTCGAGCGCGACGAAGATGGCGACATGACCATCGAAGACGCCATCGGCAAGCTGGTGTTGCGCGACATGCTGGAACGCCAGCAGGAAGAGGAAGAAGGTGCCGACGGCGTGCAGATGCTGACCCTGCACGCTTCCAAAGGCCTGGAGTTTCCCTACGTGTTCATCATCGGCATGGAAGAGGAAATTCTGCCCCACCGCTCCAGTATCGAAGCCGACACCATCGAAGAGGAACGCCGCCTCGCCTATGTGGGCATCACCCGCGCCCGGCAGACCCTGGCCTTCACCTTCGCCGCCAAGCGCAAGCAATATGGCGAAATCATCGACTGCTCACCGAGCCGTTTTCTCGATGAATTGCCACCCGAAGACCTGGCCTGGGAAGGCCTCGAAGACACCCCGGTGGAAGTCAAAGCAGTGCGCGGCAATGCGGCCCTGGCCGATATCCGCGCCATGATGAAAAAGTGAGCGGGCGCGCTTGCCCACCCGCCATTCCTTTACTAAACCCAGCAACAGTTGAAATGAGAGCCCTGAGATGGAAGCGCTGAAAAACAAGATTATCGAAGAAGGCGTGGTGCTGTCCGACCAGGTGCTCAAGGTCGATGCCTTTCTCAACCACCAGATCGACCCGCGTCTGATGCAGCAGATCGGTTCGGCCTTTGCCGAACTGTTCAAGGATCAGGGCATCACCAAGATCGTCACCATCGAGGCCTCTGGCATCGCTCCCTCGATCATGGCCGGCCTCGAACTGGGCGTGCCGGTGATTTTCGCCCGCAAGTACCAGTCGCTGACCCTGACCGACAACCTGCTGGTGTCCAAGGTGTTCTCCTTCACCAAGCAGACCGAAAGCACCATCGCCGTCTCCGCCAAGCACTTGCTGCCCAGCGACCGCGTGCTGCTGATCGACGACTTCCTCGCCAACGGCCGTGCCGCCCACGGCCTGATCGACCTGATCAAGCAGTCTGGCGCGAGCATTGTCGGTATTGGCGTGGTGATCGAAAAATCCTTCCAGAAAGGCCGCGAAGAGCTCGATCAGCAAGGCTACTGGGTCGAGTCGCTGGCGCGGATCAAATCGCTGGAAGGCGGCAAGGTCGAGTTTCTCGAATAACCCATGCCACCCGCGGCCCTGTAGGGGCGGCTTTAGCCGCGATGCTCTGCAGATCAAAAGCATCGCGGCTAAAGCCGCCCCCACAAGGGATCTCCGTTAGCCTGCTGTCGCCTGTAAACCAGCCAACACCAGCTTCTGGTACAGCTGCTCCTTCAGCCCCTCCGGCTGCGCCAGTTGCAGGCGCTCCAGGTGCGCGTCGAACACGCCCGGCTCCGGCTGCAAGAACAGCGCCGCCTTGCCCAGATCGAGAATCTCGCTGAGCTTGAGTTTGCTCTTCAACCAGCGCAGCGCCCGCAGCAAGTCCTGTTCCTCATCGGTGAAATCACAGCCCAGCGGGTATTCGGCAAACAGCTGACGGTGTTTCTCGTAGCAGGCCTGCAGGCGCTCGGGGCTGTTGTTGCGGTACTCCTCGGCCAATACAAAGTCTTGCGCCAGCTTGCCGGCATCCTGTGCCTGCTGGATCAGTTCGTCCTGAAAGCGCGAGTCGGCAATCTGCAGCAAGGCGGTAATAACCTGCGCATCGTTCTTGCCGCGCAAGTCGGCGATGCCGTACTCGGTGATGACGATATCGCGAAGGTGGCGGGGAATGGTGGTGTGGGCGTATTGCCAACGGATATTGGAGCTCACTTCGCCGTCAGCCTCGCGCCAGCTGCGCAACATCAGAATGGCCCGGGCATCGTCCAGCTCCTGCGCCTGGGCGAAGAAGTCATACTGCCCGCCTACGCCACTGATCACCCGTCCATCTTCCAACTGGTCGGCCGCGCTGGCCCCCAGCAAGGTGATGCAGAACGCGCTGTTGATAAAGCGCGCCTGGCTGCGCTGCAAGCGCTTGAGGTCCTCCTGGCCGTACAGGCGATTGATATAGCTGATACCAGTCATGCCGATGCGTGCCCGGCGCTCGGCACTGAGCTGCTGCAAGCGCCGGTAGAACGCCTGCGGGCCGAGAAAAAAGCCGCCATGAATATAGACGCCAGCCGTGCTGGTTTGCAGGTAAGGCTGCAACGCCGCCACACACGCTGGGTTGTGCAGGTCGGCAACAATCATCTGGCCATTGGCAAAGCGCAGGTTCTGCCCTTCAATGCTCACCTCGCCGGCCAGCAGGCCCTGCGCCTGTAGCCAGGCAATCAGCGGCGCATCCAGCTCCAGGTCCGGCTCGGTGTCGCGCCAGAGCTGCAGATCCACCTGCCCCTGATCATTCAGCACGCCGGCATTGGCCAGCCCTTGCAGGCGCTCGTCAGGAAATACCGGGCGACGCACGATGCCGGCATCGAACAGCGCTAGCAGGCCGGGCACCAGCATTTCGCTACAGCCATAGAGACCGCGGGCAAACGGCTGCAAACCACCGAAACGCTCGATCAGAGAGGCCCATTGCGGCGCATTGAGGTCGTGTAGCAGCGCCTGGTAACCGGCGTTATTGCCCTGCCTATTAAGCAGGGCCGCGGTTACCGCATCGCCCATGGAGCCGATGCCAATCTGTAGCGTGCCGCCGTCGCGCACCAGGCTACTGGCGTACAAGCCGATGGCATGGTCGGCCACGCCCACCGGCATATTCGGCGTGGAGAACAAGGTGCTCGGCTCACCCGCCTCGACCAGCAGATCGAAGTCTGCCAGCGAACGCTCGGCATCCCCGGGCATATAGGGCAGATCGGCATGCACCTGGCCGACGCAGAGAATGGTTTCCCCTGCCTGCTTGCGCGCGTGCAGCAGCGGCAACAAGTCCAGGGTGATATCGGTATTGCAGCTGAGGCTCACGTGTTGCGGGCGGCTGGCATCGACCGCCACCAACTGCGCTACCACGTTGACGCCCTTGCGATTGAGGTCGCGCGCCACCTGGCTGTAGTTGAGGCTGACGTAATCCTGCTGGGCCTTAGGGTTATGCAGTTGGCTGCCGGGCTGCAGGTAAAACTCCTGCAGCTGCACATTGGTTGGCAGCTCGCCGCGGCGCTGGTCCTTGAGGTAATCCAGCTCAGGGTAGTTGCCGAAAACCCGCTGGAGAAACGGTGCCATCAGGCGTTTTTCAAGGTCGCTGCTGGCATGGGGACGACCGAGCGACAGCGCGGTGTAGATGGTCAGCGAGCGATGGGGCTCGGCCTTGACCCGTTGGTACAGGGCATTGACCAGACGATTGGGCTTACCCAGGCCAAGGGGCAAACCGAGATGAATCGGCCCATCGATGCGCAGAAGAATCTGATCGACAACGTAATCCAGAGAGCTAAGGGCCACAGATTTTTCTCCATAAAATCGCTTATGGAGTCTGACTGCAAAATCGTAAAGATGACGCCCCATTTGGTTGAAAAGAAAACCTCGCTCTCATGGGGATATGCGCTGGCCTTTACTCGGTCGAGATCTAGCGAGCTAGAGCAGTGCAAGGCGAAAACGCGTTTACAAGCGCAGTGGGCTGTAGCCCATGAGCATTGGAAATGCGTTTTCAACGCCGCAATGCCGACGCGCAGCCGATCGGTGCATATAAAAAAACCGCCCGAGGGCGGTTTTTTGAAATGCCAACCCTTACTTCAGGCCGGACATTTTCTGGATGGTTGCCTTCAGCTCAGCATCACTGCAATCAGCACAGGTGCCCTTTGGCGGCATGCTGTTGATACCAGTGATGGCCTTGGCCAGCAGACCGTCGAGGCCGCCCTGGTGGTCGGCGCGGTCTTTCCAGGCAGCGCTGTCACCGATTTTCGGAGCACCCAGCACGCCAGCGGTGTGGCAAGCGCCACAGTGCGCGGCAATGATGTCGTCCGGCGTTTTCGCGCCGCCGCCAGCAGCGGCAGCAACGGTTTCGATGCCTTTGCACTCTTCGCCCTGGATGCAGACTTCACCTACTGGCTTCAGTCGCGCAGCGATGTCGTCATTGGTCGTCGCAGCCTGAGCGCTGACCGCCCAGAGGGCCAACACAGCGACGTGCGCCGCCAGCATTTTCTTAATTAGGTTCACGCTTACACCCTCTATCGTGGCTAGTCACGCTCGCGGCCACGGTTGCGCGAGCGGGCGACAGTATACCGATTAGGCCACCGTGTCGGAACACGGCATCCTGTCGCAGGTCTTGGTAATCAAACATTGCCGCCCAATGGGCGACGATTTTCTAGTTTTTATACAAAGCTCGGCTGCTCAGCCCCATCCAGCACTCAGAAATTGGCGGGAGTGGTCGCGCTGATCAGCCGCGCAGGTTCAGCAAAGGGATTGCGGAAACGATGGGGCTTACTGCTTTCAAAGTAGTAGCTATCGCCACTTTCGAGAATATAAATCTCGCTACCCACCGTCAGCTCCAGGCGCCCGTCCACCAGCAGCCCGGACTCTTCACCCTCATGGGTGAGCATCTCGTCGCCAGTATCGGAACCCGGCGGATAGGTTTCGTCGAGAAAGGCAATGGCCCGGCTTGGATGCGCCTTGCCGACCAATTTCATGGTGACCGCGCCACTGGACAGATCGACCAGTTCGCTCGCTTTGTAAACCACTTGGGTGTGGTTGTCTTGTTCCACTTCGAGGGAGAAAAACTCGACCAACGACATAGGAATGCCTGCCAGCACCTTTTTCAGCGAGCTGATCGAGGGGCTTACGCTGTTCTTCTCGATCATCGAAATAGTGCTGTTGGTGACCCCCGCACGTTTGGCGAGTTCACGCTGAGACAGGCCTTTAAGCTTGCGAATAGATTGCAGTCGAACGCCGACGTCCAATGATAGAGCCCCCTTGGGAAGATGCGGATTTGAGGCCGCATCATCGCAACAGCGTTCAGTATTTACAACACTTGGACGGCAATCCTGTTCAGGCTCGGCGCTAAGCCCCGGAATAGACGAGTGGAGCCCGCCGTAAATTACAAAAAATCTGGTACGGAATGGTGCCGGCGGCTGCCGCTACATCGCTGGCAAGTACCTGTTTCCCCCACAATTCAACCCGACTTCTTACGCCAGCCTGAGGCAGATGGGTCAGGTCGACGGTCAGCATATCCATCGACACCCGGCCAATCAGACGGCTCGGTTGGCCATCGATGGTCACCGGTGTACCGCTCGGCGCATGGCGCGGATAACCATCGGCGTACCCCATGGCCACAACGCCCACACGGGTCGGTTGCTCGGTGACATAACGCGCACCATAGCCAATCGGCTCGCCAGCCGGCAGTTCACGCAGGCTGATGATTTTCGATTCAAGCGTCATCACCGGCTGCAAACGGGCGGCATGTTCGTGTGGGGTTTCGAATGGGCTGGCGCCGTAGAGCATCAGGCCGGAGCGCACCCAGTCGGTTTTCTGCAAGGCGGGGAAACGCGGCGACCAGCCGAGAATGGCCGGGGAGTTGTACAGGCTGACCTCGGCCTGCAAACCCTCGCGGGCCTGGGCGAAGGCCGTCATCTGTTCTTCGCTACGCGGGTTTTCCAGCTCATCGGCGCGGGAAAAGTGCGTCATCAACACAATCTTCTCGACCTTGCCGCTGGCCTGCAGGCTGCGGTACGCGTCCTGATACTGCTCGGGGAAAAAGCCCACGCGGTGCATGCCCGAGTCGAGTTTCAGCCATACCTGTAGCGGCTTGCGCAGTTGCGCGCGCTCAATGGCTTCCACTTGCCAGGGCGCGTGCACCACGCACCAGAAATCATGCTCGACGATCAGCGCCAGCTCATCGGCTTCGAAAAAACCTTCGAGCAACAGAATCGGCCCGGTGATACCTGCGGCGCGCAGGCTCAACGCTTCTTCGATAGCGGCCACCGCAAAACCGTCCGCCTCGTTCTGCAACGCCTGGGCGCAAGGCACCGCGCCATGGCCGTAGGCATCGGCCTTGATCACTGCCAGCGCCCGGGCACCAGTCAGTTCACGGGCCAGACGGTAGTTATGGCGCAAAGCAGCGAGATCGATCAGGGCACGGGCGGGACGCATGGCGACGGTCTTCTTGGTCTTTTGATTTACGGCAGGGCCGCGATAACGGTCATTTCCACCAACGCTTCGTCGGTGTACAGCTTGGCTTCGACGCAGGCGCGAGCCGGCGCGGTGCCCGGGGTCACCCAGGCGTCCCACACGGCATTCAGCCCGGCATAACCGCTGGCCATGTCTTTGAGGTAGATGGTTACCGACAGAATGCGGCTCTTGTCGGTACCGGCCTCGGCGAGCAGACGGTCGATGTTGTTCAGTGTTTCCCGCGTCTGCTGGGCCGCGTCACCTTCGTAACTGTCCGCCAACTGGCCGGCCAGGTAGACCGTGCCGTTGTGGATAACGATTTCGCTGTAACGGGTTTCAGTGCGCTGGCGCTGGATGGGCATGCTTGAGGCTCTCTTTGGCTTGGCCGTAACGGGAAATATCCAGACCTTCGGCGCTGATCTGTGGCTGCTTTTTCGCCATCAGGTCAGCCAGCAGGCGGCCAGAGCCACAAGCCATGGTCCAACCGAGGGTGCCGTGGCCGGTATTGAGGAACAGATTCTTGTAGGAAGTAGCACCGACGATTGGCGTGCCATCCGGAGTCGTTGGGCGCAGACCGGTCCAGAACTCGGCTTGGGCCAAGTTGCCGCCCTGTGGATACAGATCGTTGACGATCATCTCCAGGGTTTCGCGGCGACGCGGATTCAGGCTCAGGTCGAAACCGGCGATTTCCGCCATGCCGCCGACGCGAATGCGGTTATCGAAGCGGGTGATGGCTACCTTGTAGGTTTCATCGAGGATGGTCGAGGTCGGGGCCATGTCGCCATTGGTGATCGGCACGGTCAGCGAGTAGCCCTTGAGCGGGTACACCGGTGCCTTGATGCCCAGCGGTTTGAGCAATTGCGGCGAGTAGCTGCCCAGAGCCAGCACGTAGCGGTCGGCGGTTTCCAACTGGCCATTGATCCACACACCGTTGATGCGGTCACCGGCGTGGTCGAGGCCTTCGATGCTTTGCCCAAAACGGAATTCGACGCCCAGCTCAACGCACATTTCTGCCAAGCGAGTGGTGAACATCTGGCAGTCGCCAGTTTGGTCATTTGGCAAGCGCAGCGCGCCGGAGAGGATATTGGTCACACCAGCCAGCGCCGGCTCTACGCGAGCAATACCGTCGCGATCAAGCAGCTCGTAAGGCACACCGGACTGCTCCAGCACAGCGATGTCTTTGGCGGCGTTGTCCAGTTGCGCCTGGGTGCGGAACAGTTGGGTGGTGCCCAGACTACGGCCTTCGTAGGCGATGCCGGTTTCCGCGCGCAGTTCGTCGAGGCAGTCGCGGCTGTACTCGGACAAGCGCACCATGCGCTCCTTGTTCACCGCATAGCGGCTGGCGGTGCAGTTGCGCAGCATCTGCAGCATCCACAGGTATTGATCGATATCGGCGGTGGCCTTGATGGCCAGCGGGGCGTGGCGTTGCAGCAACCACTTGATGGCTTTCAGCGGCACGCCCGGGGCAGCCCAGGGCGAAGCGTAGCCAGGGGAGACCTGGCCGGCGTTGGCGAAGCTGGTTTCCATGGCGGGCGCGGCCTGACGGTCGACCACCACCACCTCGAAGCCGGCACGGGCCAGATAGTAGGCGCTGGTGGTACCAATCACACCGCTGCCCAACACCAGAACTCGCATGGTTTGCTCCCTCGCCGCGAATTTACGCTGACGTTTGATATCTTGATCGAAATTCCGCGCAGTATATGAAGCCGCTGCCAGTGCATTTCACTGTATTGATGGCTATATTTGGCGAGAATTCTTGGCAAAAGCCGTTAATACAGAGGCGGATTCCCCATGAGAACCCAGCATCAGAGCCGTCGTGAACTGGACAAAATCGACCGTAATATTTTACGGATTCTGCAGGACGACGGTCGTCTGTCCTTTACCGAGCTGGGCGAGCGCGTGGGCCTGTCCACCACGCCCTGCACCGAGCGCGTCCGCCGCCTGGAGCGCGAAGGCATCATCATGGGCTACAACGCCCGGCTGAATCCGCAGCACCTCAAGGCGAGCCTGCTGGTATTCGTTGAGATTAGTTTGGACTACAAATCTGGCGATACTTTCGAGGAGTTCCGACGGGCCGTGCTCAAGCTGCCGCATGTCCTGGAGTGCCATCTGGTGTCCGGCCACTTCGACTACCTGGTAAAGGCGCGAATTTCCGAGATGGCCTCGTACCGCAAGCTGCTCGGCGACATCCTGCTCAAGCTGCCCCATGTGCGGGAATCGAAAAGCTACATCGTGATGGAAGAGGTGAAAGAGAGCCTGACTCTGCCGGTCCCGGACTGAAGCCCTAGACCAGCACCTGACGGGTGCTGGCGATCAACTGATGCACGCCCTTCTCCACACGCTCGTCGATCCACTCCTCGGGCCGCCGGCCATTCGGACAGGGCAGGCGCGGCGTGGTGCCGAACAGGCGACAGATCAGCGGGCGCTGGTCATACACCGTGCAGCCTTGCGGGCCCAAGTGCACACAGTTGAACTCAGCGAGCGCCGCGTCATGCTCGGCATCGCTCTTCACCGGCAGACGCGACATTTCCTCCGACGAGGCGGTAACCGGCCCACAGCAGTCATGGCAACCCGGCACGCAGGCGAAGCTGGGGATGCGCTGACGCAGATGATCGATCTTGCGGCTGTTGCAGCTCATGGGGCGGGGTCCTCGGATGACGGCGCATGGTAACAAAGCCGACCTCATCACCCCCAAGTCCTGGCTAATCGCGACCGACCGAAGGTTTTTTCCTACTGCTCTATTGGCTCGCTCTGCCCCCGCGCTTATCCTGCGTAAAATTTACCAAACATAAGAATCAGGATTTCAAACATGAACGCCAGCGTTCAGCCTTCCGTGAAACCGCAAAAGCACGCCCCTTCTTATTACGCCGCCACGGCCAACCGCCAGCTCAGCTACCCCGCCCTGACGGGCGATGTGAGCGCTGATGTGTGCATTGTCGGCGGTGGGTTTTCCGGACTGAACACCGCCATCGAACTGGCCGAACGTGGCCTGTCGGTGGTGTTGCTGGAAGCCAACCAGATCGCCTGGGGTGCCAGCGGGCGCAATGGCGGGCAACTGATTCGGGGCGTGGGCCACGACGTTGAACGCTTCGCCGGGGTGGTCGGTGCCGACGGCGTACGCGAGTTGAAACTGCTGGGCCTGGAGGCGGTGGAAATCGTTCGCCGGCGCATCGAGCACTTCAATATTCAGTGCGACCTGACCTGGGGCTACTGCGACCTGGCCAACAAGCCCAGCGATCTGGAAGGCTTTGCCGACGACCTCGCCGAACTGCGTGGCCTCGGTTATCGCCATGATCTGCGCTTGCTGCAGGCCGACGATATGCACCAGGTTGTCGGTTCCAGCCGCTACGTGGGCGGCCTGATCGATATGGGCTCCGGCCATCTGCACCCGCTCAACCTGGCCCTGGGCGAAGCGGCAGCCGCGCAATCCCTTGGCGTGCAGCTGTTTGAACACTCGGCCGTAAGCCGTATCGACTACGGCAACGAAGTGCAGGTGCATACCGCCAACGGCAAGGTCCGCGCCAAGCATCTGGTGCTGGCCTGCAACGCCTACCTCAACGGCCTGAACAGCAACCTCGGGGGCAAGGTGCTGCCCGCCGGCAGCTATATCATCGCCACCGAGCCGTTGAGCCAGGCCCAGGCGCGCACCCTGATCCCGCAGAACATGGCGCTCTGCGACCAGCGCGTGGCCCTGGATTACTATCGCCTGTCGGCCGACCGCCGCCTGCTGTTCGGCGGTGCCTGTCACTATTCCGGGCGCGACCCGAAAGATATCGCCGCCTATATGCGCCCCAAGATGCTCGAGGTGTTCCCGCACCTGGACAAGCTCAAGATCGACTTCCAATGGGGCGGTATGATCGGCATCGGCGCCAACCGTCTGCCGCAGATCGGCCGACTGAAAGAACACAGCAATGTGTTCTACGCCCAGGCCTATTCCGGCCATGGCGTGAACGCCACTCACCTGGCCGGCAGGCTGTTGGCGGAAGCGATTGCCGGGCAAGAAAGCCGTGGCTTCGATCTGTTCGCCAAAGTGCCCCATGTAACCTTTCCCGGCGGCAAATACCTGCGCTCGCCGTTGTTGGCGCTGGGAATGTTGTGGCATCGGTTGAAGGAAGTGATGTAAGGCCTCACACCGCTCTCGTAGGAGCGGCTTCAGCCGCGATGCTTTTAACGATCAAGAGCATCGCGGCTGAAGCCGTTGCTACAGATTTATACCGGCATATCACAACGTCCAGAACGGCCGCAGCGCCTCGTGGTTGGCTTCGGCACGGGTAATGCCGATGTCGGCGAGTTGGGCGTCGGTGAGGTTGAGCAGCGCGCGGCGGGTGGTCAGGCGGCACCAGAAGGCAGCCCAGCGCGACATCGGCGCTTTCGGCACAGCTACGCGATTGGACACCGCTTTGGCCACTGCCAGTTTCCCCACCAATTCGTTGTGACCCAAGGTCAACCGAACATCGCTAAGCCCATTCATTTCCCTCACCTGCTTTGTGTGTATGTGGGAAATGATGATGCCGGCCGGGGAAAAAGCAGGACAGATTCAAAAATCCTTTATTTGCTCCATACAGATTTGCCTTATCAGCCGCTGAATGGTGATTTTCTGCGCCATCTGTACGGGTCTTGCCAAAACAGCCCGCAGAACTCACGATCTGTGCTTTCCGCCGCTCGACAGGCATGCCGCCATGACCCTTTATGTGAACCTCGCCGAACTGCTGGGCGCCCGTATCGAACAAGGGCTGTATCGCCCCGGTGATCGCTTGCCATCGGTACGCGCCCTGAGCGCCGAGCACGGGGTCAGCCTGAGCACGGTGCAACAGGCCTACCGTCATCTGGAGGATCAGGGTCTGGCCCTGCCGCGGCCGAAGTCTGGCTATTTTGTGCCTCAGGAGCGGCAAAAGCCGGCATTGCCGATGGTCTCGCGCACTGCCCAGCGACCGGTGGAAGTCTCGCAATGGGACCAGGTGCTGGAACTGATCAGCGTTGCCCCCGGCAGTGACGGCCTGATCCAGCTCGGTCGGGGCCGCCCCGACCACACCAGCCCGACCCTTAAACCGCTATTGCGCGCCCTGTCACGCCTGAGTCGCCGGCAGGACCTCAGCGGCCTCACCTATGGCTGCATTCGCGGCCACTTGCCGCTGCGTACGCAGATCTCGCGACTGATGCTGGATTCCGGCTGCCAGATCCCGGCCGACGATATCGTGATCACCACCGGCTGCCATGAAGCCCTGTCGGCAGCAATTCGCGCCATCTGCGAGCCCGGCGATATCATCGCGGTCGACTCGCCGAGTTTCCATGGCGTGATGCAGGCCCTCAAAGGCTTCGGCATGAAAGCCCTGGAACTGCCCACCGACCCGCTCACCGGCATCAGCCTGGAAGCTCTCGAACTGGCCCTGGAGCAATGGCCGATCAAGGCCATCCAGCTGACCCCCAACTGCAATAACCCGATGGGCTACATCATGCCCGACGCCAATAAGCGCGCGCTGCTCGCCCTGGCGCAGCGTTACGACGTGGCAATCATCGAAGACGATGTATATGGCGAACTGGCCTACCACTACCCGCGGCCGCGCACGATCAAGTCCTACGACGATGACGGTCGCGTGCTGCTCTGCAGTTCATTTTCCAAGACCGTGGTGCCGGGGTTGCGTATCGGCTGGATCGCGCCCGGGCGCTATCAGGAGCGGGTGCTACACATGAAATACATGGGCACCGGCACCACCGCCCAACTACCGCAACTGGCGCTGACCGAGTACCTGGAAGCGGGCCACTACGAGCCGCATATCCGCCGCATGCGCGCGCAATATATGCGCAGCCGCGACCAGATGATCGATTGGGTGAGCCGCTATTTTCCCGCCGGCACACGGGTCAGCCGGCCGCAGGGCAGTTTTATGATCTGGGTGGAAATGCCCGAAGGTTTTGACAGCATTCGCCTGAACCGCGAGCTGAAAGCGCACAAGATCCAGATCGCCCCCGGCAGCATCTTTTCCGCCGCCGGCAAGTACCGTAATTGCCTGCGGATGAGCTACGCCAGCAAGCCGGATGCGAAGACCGAAGCGGCAGTGCGGATGGTGGGTGAAACGGTGGCGCGGCTATTGGCCGAACACACGTAGATTGGGTTGAGCCAAAGGCGAAGCCCAACGCGCCGACCGAAGGGACTGGCCAGTCGGCGTTCCCCCGCGTTGGACCTCGGGTTGCTCACCGAACGCGGACCGACCCAACCTACGCTTTGATCGGGGCCGGCTCGCCCAGACCACCGCCACGCATCAGCAACACTACAAACCCCGCCGCGCCCACGGCCATCAACAGCGGCAACGCGTGCCCGCTCACCCACTGGCTAACCGCCCCGGTCACCAGCGGCCCGATCAGGCAACCAATCCCCCATAGCTGGGAAATATGCGCGTTGGCGCGCACCAGTTGGTCATCGCGGAAACGTTCGCCGATCAGAATCAACGACAGGGTAAACAGCCCGCCCGCGCTGGCACCGAACAGCACCCACACCGGCCAGATCAGCGGCGTATGCAGCAGCAACGGCACGCACAGGCTGGAGACCATCAGCACTACGCCGCAGCCGAAAAACAGGCGCTGGCGCGACATGCGATCCGCCAGCCAACCGATAGGCAGTTGCAGCAAGGCATCGCCGACCACCACCACGCTGGCCATCAGCAAGGCGGTTTCCTGGCTAAAGCCCTGATGCAAGCCATACACCGGCAGCAACGTCAGCATCATTGCTTCAAAGGCGGCGAACAGACTGACCGCCCAGGCAATCGCCGGCATGCTTGCGCAGAACGCCCACAAGCCGCGACCCGATGCGCTGTGGGCATCGACCCGCGGCGCACCGGTGCGTCCCCAGAGCATCAGCGAGCCGCCAATCAACAGGCCGGTACCGGTCCAGAACCCCAAGTCGGTGGTGGTACCGAGCAGGCTCAGCACCAGCGGGCCACATAGCTGGCTCAAGGCATAACCGGTGCCATACAGCGCCACCAGGCGACCGCGCCAGCGGTCCACCGCCAGTTGGTTTATCCAGCTTTCGCCGAGGATAAACACTACCGTCAGCGCCACGCCCAGCAGCAGACGCAACACCAACCACACCGGGTAGCTGGGAATCAGCGCCATGGTGCTGACGCCCACGGCACTGACCAACAGGCAGATCTGCATCAACCCCGTGGTACCAAACCGCGCCGCCAAACGCCCGGCCAACACCGAGCCCAACAACACGCCCAGGGCCGGCATGGCTGCCATCACGCCAATCGCGAAATTGCCGTAACCCCAACCTTCCAGACGCAGCGAGACCAAGGGCATGGTCACCCCCAGCGCCAAACCGATGCTGACCACCGCCGCGACCACGGCGAAATAGGTACCCCAACGCATGACCACAGGTCATCTCCTTGTGCTGGGCCGCACAATAAAAACGGCCGGGTTTCCTCTCAGAAACCCGGCCGCAGGTATGGCTCGTAGAGCCGGCCCCTTTTTTAAGCCAGGGGCGGACCTTAAAACTTTGTTATCCAGCCTTACCTCGACTGAAGACAACGCAACTCGAGATCTCCTGGGCTACCGGAGCGTTTAAGCGCAGCGTACTGCAGTACGCGAGCATTAAAAGCGAGGACGCAACGCCGCATGGCCGACGACCAGGAGATCGCCCCGATATCGTTACAGCTTGATCCAGGTGGATTTGAGCTCGGTGTATTTGTCGAACGCGTGAAGCGATTTGTCACGACCATTACCGGACTGCTTGAAGCCACCGAACGGTGCCGTCATATCCCCGCCGTCGTACTGGTTCACCCACACGCTACCGGCACGCAGGGCCTTGGCGGTGAGGTGGGCTTTGGAGATGTTGCTGGTCCAGACCGCAGCGGCCAGGCCGTAGATGCTGTCGTTGGCGATCTGTACGGCTTCTTCGGCGCTATCGAACGAAATCACCGACAACACCGGGCCAAAGATTTCTTCCTGGGCAATGCGCATGGAGTTGGTCACGCCGTCGAAAATGGTCGGTTCGACGTAGGTGCCACCGCTGGACTCCAGGGTGCGCTTGCCGCCCGCTACCAGCTTGGCACCGTCGGCGTGGCCCGCTTCGATGTAGCTCAGCACGTTGTTCATCTGCTGGGTATCGACCAGGGCACCGACGTTGGTTTCCGGGTCCAGCGGATTGCCAGGTTTCCAGCCTTTGAGGGCTTCGATGACCATTGGCACAAACTTGTCTTTGATTGAACGTTCCACCAGCAGACGCGAACCGGCGGTGCACACTTCGCCCTGGTTGAAAGCAATGGCACCAGCAGCCGATTCAGCGGCCGCTTGCAGATCCGGAGCATCGGCGAAGACGATGTTCGGGCTCTTGCCACCGGCTTCCAGCCACACGCGCTTCATGTTCGATTCACCGGCGTACACCATCAGTTGCTTGGCGATTTTGGTCGAACCGGTGAACACGATGGTGTCCACGTCCATATGCAGGGCCAGGGCCTTGCCGACGGTGTGGCCGTAGCCTGGCAGCACGTTGAGCACACCAGCCGGAATGCCGGCTTCGATGGCCAGCTGAGCGATGCGAATGGCGGTCAGCGGCGATTTTTCCGAAGGCTTGAGCACCACCGAGTTACCGGTGGACAGCGCCGGGCCGAGTTTCCAGCAGGCCATCATCAACGGGAAGTTCCACGGCACGATGGCACCCACCACACCGATAGGCTCGCGGGTAACCAGGCCCAGCTCGTTGTGCGGGGTAGCGGCCACTTCGTCGTAGATCTTGTCGATGGCTTCACCGCTCCACGACAGCGCGCGGGCAGCGCCCGGTACGTCGATGTTCAGCGAGTCGCTGATCGGCTTGCCCATGTCCAGGGTTTCCAGCAGAGCCAGCTCTTCGGCGTGCTCATCGAGCAGCGAAGCAAAGCGGATCATGATTGCTTTGCGCTCGACCGGTGCCTTGCGCGACCACACGCCGGAGTTGAAGGTGGCGCGGGCATCTTTGACTGCCAGTTCGGCGTCGGCCAGATCGCAGCTGGCGACTTTGCCCAACACACGGCCATCGACCGGGCTGATGCAGTCGAAGGTGTCACCGGACACCGCAGCGGTGTATTCACCATGGATAAAAGCACGGCCTTCGATCTTCAGATCCTGGGCACGTTTTTCCCAATCGGCGCGGGTCAAGGTAGTCATGTGTGCGTCCTCTTATTAGTCGAGCTTTAATCAAGACGTAACAGACCGGGCGGGCAACGCCCATCTGTCAAAAATTCTGCAAGGCCTGCTCGGCCCATCGTGCCGGCCACACTAAACCAGAGCACGGCACCTTTCCATTATTTTTTACATACGAGGGGAAAACACCCTTGTCATGTTCGTTTTATTAAACATAGACTGCGAACCTCTTAACCTGACCGGCAAGCACCCGCCGCTGCACGCGGGCTGTGAGCAATAAAACCAACACCTGGGCCAGCGCATGAATATCAACGCCATCGTCGACTTCGCCGCAGCCACCACGGCTGCCGAACACTACCGCCCCGCTGCCGAAAAAGTGCTCAAGGGCGACCCCGAGCAAAACGTGCGCAACCACTACGCCAGCCCTTGCGGCCAATTCGCCAGCGGTGTCTGGGAAGGTGCGGTGGGGCAATGGACGGTGAACTACACCGAGCACGAATACTGCGAAATTCTGCAAGGCGTGTCGGTACTGCGCGATGCCGATGGCAACGCGAAAACCCTGCGCACCGGCGACCGCTTCGTAATCCCGGCCGGCTTTAAAGGCACCTGGGAAGTACTGGAAACCACCCGCAAGGTGTATGTGATGTTTGAGCAAGCGGCGAGCTGATCGAAACCCTTTTCCTGCGTGAACTTTTAGCCCGCCCCGCGGGCTTTTTTACAACCGCAGAAAAGCATCGCGGCTAACACCGATTTAGAACTCCAAGGTGCTCGACACCTCGAACTGGCGCGCATCGCCAATCGAGATCAGGTAGGCGTTGGTGGATGAGGAGTAGTAGGTCTTGTCGAACAGGTTCTTCACGTTGAATTGCAGCTTCACGTTCTTGCCACCGAACTGGGTGTCGTAGCTGGCGAAGGCATCGGCCACGGTGTAGTCCGGCAGGGTGAAGGTGTTCTCCGCATCGCCGGCGCGCTCGCCGACATAGCGCGCACCGGTACCAACCCGCAGGCGGTCGCCGCCCAGCACCTGACCGAAGTCGTAGACGGCAAACAACGAGCCGCTATTGCGCGCGACGTTGGCCAGGTCATTGCCTTTCAGCGCCGGATCTTTGCTGACCCAGGCATCCAGATAGGCGTAGCTGCCGATCAGGCTGATCTGGTCGGTCAGCTGGCCGCTGATATCCAGTTCGACACCCCGCGAGGCCACCGCGCCGGCTGCCCGCGCCAGGGTGTCGGAGGCACCTGAGGGCAGTCGGTAGGTTTCGGTGACCATCACGTTTTCTTTGTCGATGGTGAACAGCGCCAGGGTGCCGGTGACAAGCCCCGGCATATCCAGCTTGGCACCGATTTCCCAGGACTTGCCCTGTTCCGGGTCCAGGCCATTGATGCTGGCGGTACCCGCCAGGGCGGCGATGGTCGAGTTCGGTTTGAACGACTCGCTGTAACCGCCATACAGGGAAAATTCATCGTTCCACTGGTACACCAGGCCGGCGCGCGGCAGCCATTTCTGGCCGTTGATATCGGTGTTCTTCACAAAGGGGCGGCCCTTGCCGGCCAGTTGGTCGTATAGCTGGTAGCGTGCGCCAGCGACCACAATCCACTGCTCGTTGAGGTGCATGGAGTCCTGCAAAAACGCCGACTGGCTGTACAGCTTGTCGGTCTGGTCGCTGTCGGCGGCGGACACCGTGGTCGGCTCCGGCACCAGGCCATACACCGGGTCCTGGGAGTCGAGGCGCACGCTGGTGTTCTGGCGCAGCAGATCGGCACGGAAGATCTTGCGGTATTCGTGATCGACGCCGGTCAGCAGTTCATGGCGATACCCGCCCAGCTCAACATCACCGGACAGATCCAGCGTGCCGAAATGCTCGGTGCTCACCGCGCCGCGGGTACCGTCCAGACGACGCGTCAGCAGCGTCGAACTGCCAGCGGCGAAACCGGTCACGCGGGCCTGATAGTCGTCATAGCGGTCGCGGTTGTAACTGTAGGCGAAGTGGGTTTTCCACTGCTCGTTAAGGCGATGCTCGACATCGAAAATCGCCAGATCGGAACGCCCTTCGGTCTTGTTGTAGGGCTCGTCCAGACGGCGCTCACGGGGCACATTCAAGGGTTTGTCGCTGCCCTTGGCGAGGATGGTGCCGCGATCGAACGGGGTTACGTATTCGCGGTGCTCCCAGGACAGATTCACCGTGGTCTCATCGCCGAACCAGGCCAGCGCCGGGGCGATGGTTTTCTCCCGGCTGTTGCCGAAGTTGCGCCAGTAATCGGCGTCGTCATAGTCGGCCACCAGGCGGTAGGCCAGGTTGGTCTCGCCGATGGCACCGGTGCTGTCGAGTTGGCCGCCACTGCCGTTCTTGCCATCGCCGTAGGTGGAAGCGCGGGCGGTGATAGCGTTGTACTGCTGCAGTTGCGGCTTCTTGCTGATCAGGTTGATCACCCCGCCCGGATCGAGAATGCCGTAGAGCATCGACGCCGGGCCCTTGAGCACTTCCACCCGCTCGACGTTGGCGGTGAAGTTGCGGCCCTGCACGGTGCGCATGCCGTCACGCAGAATCGAGCCGTCGCGGTTGTCGCCAAAGCCGCGCTTCATCACTGCGTCCATGGTGCTGCCGAGGGTGTTGGCCTGGGTGATGCCGCTGACGTTGATCAGGGCATCGTCGAGGTTGCGCGGCTGCTGGTCCTGCAGCACTTGGCGGGGCACTACGGCGATGGCCTGGGGAATTTCCAGCAGCGGCGCTTCGGAACGCATGATCTTGCTGGTGGGTGGCGGTTGGTAGCTCTGGCTTGGTTGCGAGCTGGCGTCGATATTCAGCGTGTCGAGGTTTATCGCGTCGTCAGCGGGCAGGCGCTGCAGGGTCAGGGTGCGCTCGTCGGTGCGCCGGAAGGTGTAGCCGGAGCCCTGCAGCAGTTGGCTCAGGGCCTGCTCGGCACTCATCTGTCCGCGTACGGCCGGTGCCTGCAGGTTATAGGGGGCGTCGTCGCTGTACACCAGGCTCAGCCCGGTCACCCGGCTGAAGGCGCTCAACGCCTGGGGCAAGGGTTGGGTGCCGAGGGCAAAGCTGAATTGCCCCTGAGTAACGGCCACCGGCACCTCCGCCGCCTGCACCAGCGGGGCCATGCTGGCAGTCAGCAGCAGCGAGAGAGCGAAATCCTGTTTGCCAACCGAGAACCTGTACGTCATGAGCACCTAATCCGTGAAAGTCACCCGAGGCCGGGCTTACTGCGAGCAGTTCGCAATTACAAGCACTACACGGATGCCAACGGCAGATACCTCACCAGCGGCCGAAATTATTTTTCCAGAGCTAATGCAACACCGTCAGGCCAAGCATCTGCTGGCGCTGAAAGCCGACCACAGTGGCCAGCGACGCCAGCACCTTGTCCGCGTCCTGACTGGGGAAACTGCCGCTGATGCGCTGCTGCCCCAGGGCCGGGTTGAGCAACACAATGCGTTCGGCACTGTAGCGCTGCACTTCATCCAGTACCTGGGTCAGGGGCACCTGGTAAAAAGTCAGCCAACCCTGCCGCCAGGCCAGGCTGGCGTCACTGTCGACACCCTGGACGCTGCCAGCCAGCCCCTGTTGATAACTCATCTGCTGGTTGGCACCGAGCACCTGTGGGGTTTCGCCCGGCTTGGCAGTCACCGCCACACGGCCGGACTGCACCGTGACCTGAGCGCCGTCACCGCGCAAACGCACTTCGAACTGGGTACCCAGCACCTGCACCTCGCCGTCGGCGGCACTGACGATAAAGGGCTGACCGGTATGGCTGACCTGAAAATACACGGCACCGCGCAGCAGCTCGATACGCCGCTGCCGGGCAGTGAAATGCACCTGTACAGCGCTGTCGGCATCCAGCAGCAGCACCGATTGATCGGCCAGGGTGATCTGCCGCAGCTGGCCCGCTGCCGACACATAGTCAGCGCGCAGCGAATCGACCCAGCGCTGCGGTTGCCAGCCCAGCAGACCGAGCATCAGCAACACGCTGGCGGCCATCGCCACGGATCCCAGCCACCAGCGGGGCGCGCGGGGCCGCGGTGCGTCCATGGCGCGCAGATACTCTTGCAGCGCCGGTGCTTCTTCGCGGGCCAGTTGTTGCGCCGCCTGCTCGGTCCTGGCCCACAGCGCCTGCACCTGGGCATAGGCTTCAACATGCGCAGGCTCGGCATACAACCACTGATCAAAAGCCTTACGCTCGGCCGCCGTCGGTTGCCCGCGCAGCCGCTCGTGCCAGGTCAGGGCGACCTGTTCGAGGGACGGCGGCGCGTCGGCAACCACGCGCAAAGGGTAAGAACGGCTCATTGATCGGGCGACTCCAGGCTCGCCTTGCAGGCATCGAGGGCGCGCATCATATGTTTTTCCACCGCACTCTGGGACAGCTGCATGGCCTTGGCGATTTCGCCATAGGTACGCCCATGCACCCGATTGAGCAGAAAGATATGCCGCGTGCGCTCCGGCAAGGCTCGCAGGGCCAGCTCGACCTGATGCAGATCATGGCTGGCATCCAGTGCCGCATCCGGGGCGCTGGGCTCGCTCAACTGCTCGTCTAGCAGCCCGGTTTCAGTGCGGGTCCGCGAGCTTTCGCTGCGCAAATGGTCGATGGCCATATTGCGCGCCGAGCGCAGCAGGTAGGTGCTGAGCTCCTCTACCTGCACTTGCGGACGGTGCCAGAAACGCAGAAACAGATCCTGCACCAGATCCGCGGCGGTCGCCCGACAGCCAACACGACGACTGACCAGCGCCTCCATGCGCGAGCGTTGGGAGAGGAACACCCGCAGAAAATCCGCGCGCCCTGTCGGCTCGGCCGCGAGCAGCGTCTGCGGGGGCACATCGTTGTGGGAGGAGGGATCGGCCATGCGGGCGGGAAGTCGCAAGATAAAAATAATGCGCAAATGATAATGCCTTGCATTAAAGCCCGATAGAGGCCCCCGGTCGGATGCCGCATAATGGCCGCCGTTTTCGCCCTCAGGATTGCCGCCGTGCCTCATTCGCCCATCCCCAACAGCCTGCTGGTCATCGGCTATGTCTGGCCCGAACCACGCTCCTCGGCCGCCGGTGGGCACATGATGCAGATCCTCGAATGCTTTCTGGCGCGCGGCTGGCAGATCACCTTTGCCAGCCCGGCCAATGAAGGCGAGCACAAGGCCGACCTGCAGGCACTGGGCATTGCCGAACAGGTGATCGAACTGAACAGCGAAAGCTTCGACCACTTCGTCCGCCAGCTGAATCCGGCGGTGGTGCTGTTCGACCGCTTTATGATGGAGGAGCAGTTTGGCTGGCGGGTCGAGCAGCAGTGCCCGCAGGCGCTGCGGGTGCTGGAAACCGTCGATCTGCATGCGCTGCGCGATGCCCGCCATCTAGCCTTCAAAGCGCATATGGCGACAGGGGCGGGCGACGATTGCCAGGCGCTGTTTACCCTCGACCCGGCGCAGCTTTACCGGCAGATGGCGGTAAGCGACAGCGCACAACGGGAGATCGCCGCGCTGTACCGCAGCGACCTCAGCCTGATGGTTTCTGACGCCGAAATCACCCTGTTGTGCGAGCAATTCAACGTGCCGGCGGCATTACTGGTGCACTGCCCACTGCTGCTGGATGCCACACCGCGCACCGTGCTGCCCTTTGCCGAGCGGGCGCATTTCATCAGCATCGGCAACTTCCGCCATGCGCCCAATTGGGATGCCGTGCTGTGGTTGAAACAAAGCATCTGGCCGCTGATCCGCCAGCAACTGCCGCAGGCGCAGCTGCATGTTTATGGCTCCTACACGCCCCCCAAAGCCACCGCCCTGCATAACGCGGCGCAGGGTTTTCACATCATGAACTGGGCACCCGATGCGCTCGAGGTGATGGAAGCGGCGCGGGTCTGTCTGGCACCATTGCGCTTTGGTGCCGGGATCAAAGGCAAGCTTGCCGACGCCATGCTCTGTGGCACCCCCAACGTCACCACGCCGATTGGCGCGGAAGGCATGCATGGCGAATGGCCGTGGGCCGGTGAAGTGGTGAGCGACGCAGCAGCCTTTGCCGAGGCTGCGCTGCGCTTGTACCAGGACGAAGCGCGCTGGCAGCAGGCCCAGGCACATGGCTGGCAATTGCTGGCCAAGCGCTTTGAGCGCCAGCAGTTTGAAGAATTGTTGATGCAACGGATCGAGACGTGCCTGGCCGATCTTGACGAGCATCGCCTGCAGAACTTTACCGGGACGATGCTGCGTCACCACCAGCACAAGAGCACCAAGTACATGGCGCAGTGGATTGAGGCGAAAAATCGCCCGTAAGCGCCGAAGATCGCCTGTTGCAGGCATCGCGGCGGAAGCCGCTCCTAGGGGTTTGCCGAGTACCGTAGGAGCGGCTTCAGCCGCGATGGGCCCTCAGCCCCATCAAACCACCCCGGCCTGCCGCAACGTCTCGATCTGCGCTGCATCCAACCCCAACAATCGCTGCAACACCGCTTCGGTATGCTCACCCAATAGTGGCGGTGCCTGACGATATTCCACCGGCGTCTCGGACAGGCGAATCGGGCTAGCCACCTGCGGCAACGTACCGCCCAGCGCATGCGGAACCTCCACGCGCAAACCACGGGCCAGCACCTGCGGATCGGCAAACACCTGGGCCAGATCGTTGATCGGCCCGCATGGCACACCGGCCTGTTCCAAGGCGGCCACCCATTCGGCGGTGGTTTTGAACACCGTGGCCTGACGGATCAGCGGAATCAGCACGGCGCGGTTGGCCACCCGTTGTTTGTTGTTGGCAAAGCGTGGGTCATCGGCCCATTCGGCATGCCCGGCCACCTCGCAGAATTTGCGGAACTGGCCATCGTTGCCGACGGTAAGAATAAAGTCGCCATCGGCGGTGGGGAAATCCTGGTACGGCACGATATTGGGGTGGGCATTGCCCAGGCGTTTCGGCGCGTTACCTGTGGTCAGGTAGTTCATCGCCTGATTGGCCAGGCAGGCGACCTGCACGTCGAGCAGGGCCATGTCGATATGTTGGCCACTGCCGCCGCCCTCTTTATCACCACGGTCGCGGTGCGCCAGCGCCGCCAGCACGGCAACGGTGGAATACAGACCGGTGAGGATATCGGTGAGCGCCACGCCGACTTTCACCGGACCGCCGCCGGCTTCATCGTCCGGCTTGCCGGTCAGACTCATCAGGCCGCCGAGGCCCTGGATCATAAAGTCGTAACCGGCCCGCTTGGCATAGGGGCCGTACTGGCCGAAACCGGTGATCGAGCAATAGATCAGCCGCGGATTGATGGCCTTGAGCGAGGCGTAATCCAGGCCATAGGCGGCCAAGCCACCAACCTTGAAGTTCTCCAGCAGAATGTCCGACTGCAGTGCCAGCTCGCGTACCAGACGCTGGCCTTCGGGCTGGGTGAAGTCGACGGTCACCGACTGTTTATTGCGGTTCGCCGACAAGTAATACGCCGCCTCGCTGGTGTTTTCGCCGGCGGCGTCTTGCAGAAAAGGTGGGCCCCAGGCGCGGGTGTCATCGCCTACGCCCGGGCGCTCGATCTTGATCACCTCAGCGCCCAGGTCCGCAAGAATCTGCCCGGCCCAGGGGCCAGCGAGTACGCGGGAAAGATCGAGAACACGCAGATGAGACAGAGCGCCGGGCATGGGAATCTCGCAGCAGGATATTTAGAACCGTAGAAGCGGCTTCAGCCGCGATGCTCTTGAAGATCGCACGCATCGCGGCTGAAGCCGCTCCTACGGGATGGCGGTGGCAATCAGAAGAAAGCCTGAATGCCGGTTTGCGCACGGCCGAGAATCAGTGCGTGCACGTCGTGGGTACCTTCATAGGTATTCACCACTTCCAGGTTCACCAGGTGGCGAGCCACGCCGAACTCGTCGGAGATGCCGTTGCCACCCAACATATCGCGCGCCAGGCGGGCAATATCCAGCGCCTTGCCGCAGCTGTTGCGCTTCATGATCGAGGTGATTTCCACCGCGGCGGTGCCTTCGTCTTTCATCCGCCCCAGACGCAGGCAGCCCTGCAAAGCCATGGTGATTTCGGTCTGCATATCGGCGAGTTTTTTCTGAATCAGTTGGTTGGCCGCCAGTGGGCGACCGAACTGTTTGCGGTCCAGGGTGTACTGGCGTGCGGTGTGCCAGCAGAACTCGGCGGCACCCAATGCGCCCCAGCTGATGCCATAACGGGCAGAGTTCAGGCAGGTGAACGGGCCTTTCAGACCACGCACATCGGGGAAGGCGTTTTCTTCCGGGCAGAACACGTTATCCATCACGATCTCGCCGGTGATCGAAGCACGCAGGCCGACCTTGCCGTGGATCGCCGGGGTGCTCAGGCCCTGCCAGCCTTTTTCCAGCACGAAGCCGCGAATCGCGCCCTCGTCATCCTTGGCCCAGACCACGAACACGTCGGCGATCGGGCTGTTGGTAATCCACATTTTCGCGCCGCTGATGCGGTAGCCGCCGTCGACTTTCTTCGCCCGGGTAATCATTGAGCCCGGGTCGGAACCGTGGTCCGGCTCAGTCAGGCCGAAGCAGCCGATCCACTCGCCGCTGGCCAGTTTGGGCAGGTATTTCTGTTTGGTGGCTTCGTTGCCGAACTCATTGATCGGTACCATCACCAGGGACGACTGCACGCTCATCATCGAGCGGTAGCCGGAGTCGACACGCTCGACTTCGCGAGCGATCAGGCCGTAGCTCACATAGTTCAGACCGCTGCCGCCGTAGACCTCGGGAATGGTCGCGCCAAGCAGGCCGACCTCACCCATCTCGCGGAAAATCTTCGGGTCGGTCTGCTCATGGCGGAAAGCTTCCATCACCCGGGGCGCCAGCTTGTCCTGGGCGAACTGCTGGGCGCTATCGCGCACCATGCGTTCTTCTTCGGTCAGTTGCTGGTCCAGCAGCAGCGGGTCTTCCCAGTTGAAGCGAGCGTTGGCAGCCATGTGCAAAATCCTCAAGTGATGGGTGCGGTCCAGCCCATGGCTGGCGATGGGGTTAATCCTAGTCAGCCACGGGGAAAAGGCGCAAACGAGGTTTTCGCACAGACCTGTGCTAATTTCTCACTCCGAAAAGGCAAATAAGCCTGAATAAGCCCTTTCCAAGTGCAAGTAACGCATACGAGTGCCCAATGCGCCGCAAAATCCCCAGCACCGCCGCCCTGGTCGCGTTCGAGGCATCTGCCCGCCATCAGAGCTTTACCAAGGCCGCCGAAGAGCTATCGCTGACCCAGAGCGCCATCTGTCGGCAGATCGCCAGCCTGGAAGAATTTCTTGGCATCGCCCTGTTCCGCCGCTCCCGTCGCGGCGTGCAATTGACGGAAGCGGGGCTGAGTTACAGCCGCCGGGTGGCGGCGCAGTTGGATGCTGTGGAACGCGACACCCTGTCGGTGATGGGCCAGCACGGCGCTAACAGCCTGGAGCTGGCCATAGTGCCGACCTTCGGCACCCAGTGGCTGCTGCCGCGACTGAAACACTTCCAGGCCGTGCACCCGGAAGTGACGGTGAACCTCACCAACCGCACCCGGCCGTTTCTGTTTGCCGATACCGAATTCGATGCGGCGGTGTATTTCGGCGATGCGGTGTGGTCGGGTACCGAAGCGCATTTTCTGATGCCGGAAAACTCTCTGCCGGTGTGCAGCCCGGCGCTGCTGCCGGCGGCCAGCACCCTGACGGCCGAGCGCATCGCCAGCCTGCCCCTGCTGCAACAGACCACCCGCCCCTACGCCTGGCGCCAGTGGTTCGGCTCGTTGGGCATGAGCGTGCCGCGGGATATGACCGGGCCGCGCTATGAACTGTTTTCCATGCTTGCCCAGGCGGCGCAGCACGAAATGGGCATCGCCCTGATTCCGCCGTTTCTGATTCAGCGCGAATTGGCCGAAGGCAGTCTGGTGGTCGCCATGCAACACGCCTGTTTAAGCGACAAGGCCTACCACTTGATGATTCCCGAACGTAAAACCGAAACCGCGGCGCTAAGGGCGTTTCGCGATTGGCTGGTGCAGCAGGCAAAGGACTATCGGGAAACCCTGACGCCTTGACGGCCGTTGTTTCGCCCAGGATTTTTCGCAGCTAAAGCCCCTCCCACAACTGCCGCACGTCCCTACGGGAGGGGCTTTCAGCCGCGACGCCTGCAAACCCCGGCCAGTGCTGAAAAACCACCAACAGCCCAGCCAACCATTACCGACTCGGTGCCTCGCCCACCACCGTGGTGCGATACATCTCCCGGCGCGCACCATG
Organism: Pseudomonas sp. TE3786; assembly: GCF_054057335.1. Classification (NCBI taxonomy): domain Bacteria; kingdom Pseudomonadati; phylum Pseudomonadota; class Gammaproteobacteria; order Pseudomonadales; family Pseudomonadaceae; genus Pseudomonas; species Pseudomonas sp. TE3786. The sequence continues at coordinate 115,090 of NZ_JBSRZF010000010.1, read as the reverse complement.
GTAGTCGGCAATCGGCTGGTGCCAGGTGCAACGGTTATCCCAGATCGCCAGGGTGCCTTTACTCCAGCGCATACGGCAGGTGAAGGCCGGGGCTGTCGGCAAATTGAACAGATAGCTAAGCAGCGGCTGAGCTTCCGCCGCGCTCAGGCCCTCGATGCCCACGGTGTAGGTCGGGTTGACGAACAGCACCGCACGCCCGGTTTCCGGGTGGCGGGTAATCAGCGGATGGGCGCGCACTTCATCGTCGACATTGCCGTAGCGCACCTGCATGTTCTCCAGCAGATCATTGTGCCGCGCCGCCGGGCCGTAGCCGCGCTCGGGGCTGTGCAGGGCATCGAGGCCGGCGAGGATGTCTTTCATTTTCGGCGACAGCCAGTCGTAGGCCTGACACAGGTTGGCGTACAGGGTGTCGCCGCCAAAGTCCGGAATATCCGCGCCATACAGCAGGGTGAAAGCCGGCGGCCGAGCCTGGAACGACCAGTCCGTGTGCCAGGCCCCACCAAATACAAATGGCGCTTTTTCGTCGGCTTCCTTCAGCACATGGATGACATTGGGGTGCTCGGCCATGGTCTGCACAAAGGGCTCACGACCGAATTCACCGAACTGCAAAGTCACCGCCTCAAGCTGAGGCACGCTCAACTGCTGATCGCGAATAAACACCACCTGATGGTCGAGCAAGGCGGCGCGCAGTTCTGCAAAGCCTTCAACGCCCAGGTGATTGAGATCCACCCCGCTGACATCGGCCCCCAGGGAACCGGCCACCGGGGCCACCTGTATATGGCGGTAACGGCGAGCGCGATTGTGGCTGGCCAGGGCATAAAAAAATTCACTCATGGGCTGGGCCTCTTGTTGTTGTGGCTGAGGTGCAGCAGAAACATAGCTGTTGGCGGGCTGATCAGCCTTGATTCAGGCAGCTGATCAATAGTGGATTCAGGACAAAAACCAGCCGTTTTTGCCCTTCTGTCGCAGCTTGGCGATAAAAAAAGTCGAAAAGGCGACATAAGCCTGATAAAAAGCATGCGCTGCGCTGCGCGCAAAATTGGCAATAGACCAGTAACGACGTGGCTTACAGCGATTTATGTAGTGAACCGTGAAAATTAACTGACCCCGTAGTCAACAAACCTTACAGCTACAGTTTTGTCGGCGGAATTTCGTCGAAAAATCTGATAATTATCTTAATAAACAGCTAGTTATAGATACAAAGCAAGCTAACGTAATCGCCGCGTCACTAACTTGCCTTGACCTGATGAACGGTTATTCACGTCAGGGATGCCAATGTCACTGGAACAGGCATGGCATCAGGCTGCAGCCCGCATTGGCCGCTGCTTTCGCCGGGTTGGTAAGTATGGGTGGTCACGCTATGACTTGTAGTTATCTCCAGGGTTGCCTTCAGAACTTCTTGAAGGCCTCACGGTTCACCTGCAAAATGCCGCGCCCCGCTTGCTACATGGCAGTTCCACTGGTCTGCCGAAGCCGGGTTTGTGCTGATCCGCCCACCCAGTGCGCCACCCGCAGTGCTCTGGTCTTTTGAAAAAAACGATCACGCAGGAGATATGACGTGCACATTGGTGTTCCTCTCGAGACCTTTACTGGCGAAACGCGGGTAGCCGCAACGCCGGAAACCATTAAGAAGCTGATCGCCCAGGGCCATCAGGTGACTGTACAAAGCGGTGCCGGCGTCAATGCCAGTGTTCCGGACAGCGCCTATCAAGCCGTTGGCGCCAGCATTGGCGACGCCGCCGCAGCCTTGGGCGCCGACCTGGTGCTGAAGGTCCTGGCACCCAATGCCGCCGAGCTGGCTCAGCTCAAATCCGGCGCGGTACTGGTTGGCATGCTCAACCCCTTCAACAGCGAAAACATTGCGCAGATGGCTGAACGCGGCGTGACCGCCTTCGCCCTCGAAGCCGCGCCGCGCACCTCGCGCGCGCAGAGCCTCGACGTGCTGTCCTCGCAAGCCAACATTGCCGGCTACAAGGCCGTGTTGCTGGCGGCTCATCACTACCCGCGCTTTATGCCGATGCTGATGACTGCCGCCGGTACCGTGAAGGCCGCCCGTGTGCTGATTCTCGGTGCCGGTGTCGCAGGTCTGCAGGCCATTGCCACGGCCAAGCGCCTGGGTGCGGTGATCGAAGCCTCCGACGTGCGTCCAGCCGTTAAAGAGCAGATCGAATCCCTCGGTGCCAAGTTCGTTGATGTGCCTTACGAAACCGACGAAGAGCGCGAGTGCGCCGAAGGCGTTGGCGGTTACGCCCGCCCGATGCCGGCATCCTGGATGCAGCGTCAGGCGGTTGCCGTGCACGAACGCGCCAAGCAGGCCGATATCGTCATCACCACCGCTCTGATTCCCGGCCGCAAGGCACCGGTTCTGCTCAGCGCAGAAACCGTGGAACAGATGAAACCAGGCTCCGTGGTCATCGACCTCGCGGCAGCCCAGGGCGGTAACTGCCCGCTGACCGAAGCCGATCAGGTAGTGGTCAAGCACGGCGTCACCATCGTTGGTCACACCAACCTGGCGGCCCTGGTCGCGGCAGACGCTTCGGCACTGTACGCCCGCAACTTGCTGGACTTCCTCAAGCTGGTCATCGACAGCGAAAGCAAGTTCCACGTCAACCTCGAAGACGACATCGTCGCCGCGTGCCTGATGTGCCGCGACGGCCAAGTCGTGCGTAAGAACGGCTGAGGACAAGAAAAATGGAAGAGCTGATCTCCCCCGGTATCTACAACCTGATCATCTTTGTGCTGGCCATCTATGTTGGCTACCACGTGGTCTGGAACGTGACACCAGCACTGCACACCCCGCTGATGGCCGTGACCAACGCCATCTCTGCCATCGTGATCGTCGGTGCCATGCTGGCTGCCGCCCTCACCGTGACCCCACTGGGCAAAACCATGGGCACCCTGGCGGTGGCTCTGGCTGCGGTCAACGTGTTCGGTGGCTTTCTGGTAACCCGCCGCATGCTGGAAATGTTCAAGAAAAAAGCGCCCAAGGCCAAAGTTGAGGGTGACAAGTAATGAGCATGAATCTGGTAACGACCCTGTATCTGATCGCTTCGATCTGCTTTATCCAAGCGCTCAAGGGCCTGTCGCACCCGACCACGTCGCGTCGCGGTAACTTCTTCGGCATGCTCGGTATGGCCCTGGCCGTACTGACCACCGTGGGCCTGATCTACAAGCTGGGCGCGGAAATCGCCACCCAAGGTATCGGTTACGTCATCGTTGGTTTGCTGGTCGGCGGCACTGCCGGTTCGATCATGGCCAAGCGCGTTGAAATGACCAAAATGCCGGAACTGGTTGCCTTCATGCACAGCATGATCGGCCTGGCCGCAGTGTTTATCGCTATCGCTGCCGTGGTCGAGCCGCAGTCGCTGGGTATCGTCAAGCAACTGGGCGACGCGATCCCGGCCGGCAACCGTCTGGAACTGTTCCTGGGCGCGGCCATTGGTGCCATTACCTTTTCCGGTTCGGTCATCGCCTTCGGCAAGCTCTCGGGCAAATACAAGTTCCGTCTGTTCCAGGGTGCGCCGGTGCAGTTCGCTGGCCAGCACAAACTCAACCTCGTGTTGGGCTTGAGCACCCTGGGCCTGGGTCTGTTCTTCATGTTCACCGGCAACTACGCGGCCTTCGCTGCAATGCTGGCGCTGGCCTTTATCCTCGGTGTGCTGATCATCATCCCGATTGGCGGCGCGGATATGCCGGTGGTTGTGTCGATGCTCAACAGCTACTCGGGCTGGGCAGCGGCCGGGATCGGTTTCTCGCTGAACAACTCGATGCTGATCATTGCCGGCTCGCTGGTGGGTTCGAGCGGCGCGATCCTCTCGTACATCATGTGCAAGGCGATGAACCGTTCGTTCTTCAACGTGATCGGCGGCGGCTTCGGCGGTGCGACTGATGCAGCGGCCACTGGCGGCGCGAAAGAAGCCCGTCCGGTTAAATCCGGTTCGGCTGATGACGCCACCTTCCTGCTGACCAACGCCGACACCGTGATCATCGTTCCGGGTTACGGCCTGGCAGTGGCCCGTGCTCAGCACGCCCTGAAAGAGCTGACCGAGAAGCTGACTCACCGTGGCGTGACCGTGAAGTACGCGATCCACCCGGTTGCCGGTCGTATGCCTGGCCATATGAACGTACTGCTGGCCGAAGCCGAAGTGCCGTACGACCAGGTGTTCGAGATGGAAGACATCAACTCCGAGTTCGGCCAGGCCGACGTGGTGTTGGTATTGGGTGCCAACGACGTGGTCAACCCCGCGGCGAAGAACGACCCCAACTCGCCAATCGCCGGCATGCCGATTCTCGAGGCTTATAAAGCCAAGACCATCATCGTCAACAAGCGCTCGATGGCCAGCGGCTATGCCGGCCTGGACAACGAACTGTTCTACCTGGACAAGACCATGATGGTGTTCGGCGACGCCAAGAAAGTGATTGAAGATATGGTTAAAGCGGTCGAATAAGAGCCGCGCTAGCGACACCCTTGAACCCCGGCCCACGAAAGCCGGGGTTTTTCGTTTCTGCTTCGGCGTTTGACCTTCTGCGGGCCACTCGCTAGTGGCTGGAAATTAGCGAGCTAGAGCGATGCAAGGCGAATTCGGTGAGCAAGCGGAGTTGGCTGTAGCCAATGAGCATTGCGACCCGGATTTCAACGCCCCAGCGCCGACGCGCAGCCAATTCCCTATTAGACGTAGGTATAAAGGCACGTCCTGCCCAAATCCTTAGACTGTCGGCCTTTGTTCGTCCGTACCGTCCGAGGCTTCCCCCATGTATACCGATCGCGTGCGCTTGCCCTCCCTGCTGGGCAAAGTGATGAGTGCGGCTGATGCTGCGTTGCTGATTGAAGACGGCATGACCGTCGGCATGAGCGGGTTCACCCGCGCCGGAGAAGCCAAGGCCGTGCCCCAGGCGCTGGCCGAGCGCGCCAAGCAGTCGCCGCTGAAAATCAGCCTGATGACCGGTGCCAGCCTGGGTAACGATCTGGACAAGCAACTGACCGAAGCGGGCGTTCTGGCCCGGCGTATGCCCTTTCAGGTGGATAGCACACTGCGCAAGGCGATCAACGCCGGCGAGGTGATGTTTATCGACCAGCACCTTTCGGAAACCGTCGAGCAGCTGCGCAACCACCAGCTCAAGCTGCCGGATATCGCCGTGATCGAGGCGGTGGCCATTACCGAGCAAGGCCATATCGTACCCACTACCTCGGTGGGCAACTCCGCCAGCTTCGCGATCTTCGCCAAGCAGGTGATCGTTGAGATCAACCTGGCGCACAACCCGAATCTGGAAGGTCTGCACGACATCTATATACCGACCTACCGGCCAACTCGTACGCCGATCCCGTTGACCAGCGTGGAAGACCGTATCGGCAGCGGCGCGATTCCCATCGACCCGGCCAAGATCGTCGCTATCGTCATCACCGATAAACCCGACTCGCCCTCCACGGTGCTGGCGCCGGACGCCGAGACCCAGGGCATCGCCAACCACCTGATCGATTTCTTCAAACGTGAAGTGGCCGCCGGCCGCATGACCGACAGCCTGGGCCCCCTGCAGGCCGGTATCGGCAGCATTGCCAACGCGGTGATGTGCGGCCTGATCGACTCGCCATTCAGCGACCTGACCATGTACTCCGAAGTGCTGCAGGACTCGACCTTCGACCTGATCGACGCCGGCAAACTGCGCTTTGCCTCGGGCAGTTCGATCACCCTGTCGCAGCGCCGCAATGCCGATGTGTTCGGCAATCTCGAGCACTACAAAGACAAGCTGGTGCTACGCCCGCAGGAAATTTCCAACCACCCGGAAGTGGTGCGGCGCCTGGGTATCATCGGCATCAACACGGCGCTGGAGTTCGACCTGTACGGCAACGTCAACTCCACCCATGTCGGCGGCACCAAGATGATGAATGGCATCGGCGGCTCCGGCGACTTCGCCCGCAACGCGCACCTGGCGATCTTCGTCACCAAGTCGATTGCCAAGGCCGGGGCGATTTCCAGCGTGGTGCCGATGGTCAGCCATGTCGACCATACCGAGCATGACGTCGATATTCTGGTCACGGAACAGGGCCTGGCCGATCTGCGTGGCCTGGCACCACGTGAGCGGGCGCAGGTGATCATCGACAACTGTGTGCACCCGGATTACCGCAGCGCGCTGAATCAGTACTTCGCCGCTGCCTGCGCCAAGGGCGGCCACACCCCGCACCTGTTACGCGAGGCGTTACAGTGGCATATCAATCTGGACGAAAACGGCCACATGCTCTGGCCCGGTGCAGATACTGCAAAATTGGCATAAACAGCGGTAAAAGCTTAAAAGGCGCAACAGGATAGCTACCTGTTGCGCCTTTTTTCTGCCCGCATAGCTCATAACCTGATAATCACGCAATATTCTCTACAAGCCAGCCTGCCACCGGCACCCGCACAGTTGCGGTAAAACCCGAGAAAATCTGTTTTCCAGGCGGCACTACAGGGAAAACACCTCTCACACAATCGAAACTGTACTGGTCTACTGACGCGCGAAGCGAAAAACCTGCCAATAACGTCAAGTTTTTCTGGGTAAAAATGCCTCAATAACGGGCAAACCAATACAGTTCGCACCGTTATGGATAAAACAGTTTGAGTAAAAACTACACACCACCAGAACAATTTCCAGGAACTGTGACTACAAGGTCAGCTGTTCGAAGCGCAACATATGCCTCAGTTAAATAACCAATGCCGCCATAAGCGGAAGGAAGCAAGCCATGGAACGTACCCTCAGTTCCGACATGTTCGTAAGCGAAAGTTCGAAAGCCCAAGCTGCACTGCCACTGCGCATCGTCTCCAATCTGCTGCTCTGGCAACGCCGTATGTCCAGCCGCCATCAACTGGCACGCCTGGATCCACGCCTGCTGGCCGACGCCGGTATCAGTGAAGCCCAACGCTTCGCCGAGCTGAGCAAGCCGTTCTGGCGTTAAGGGATGTATCTGGCTGAAGCACGACGTTAAAGCATCAGCCACCGAATTGAATAAAACGAAGCCCGCCGCAGGTAACTGCCGGCGGGCTTCGTTGTTTCCGGCCCAGCGATTGAATCGAACGGTTTGCCGCGCGCGTACAGCTACGGGCACAACCAGCAGTACAGTTTCAGAAAAACCATAACTGAAGCAATACAATTGCACCTGGCTGTGACTGCCGGTCTTGGGCAGCGCTGGGGGACTATGTCTCCCCATACCCAGAACTCGCGCCAAAGCGAGAAGGACCGTGCCATGGAACGCACACTCAGCCCTGCGGCTGCCCAACCTGCGACTGCCGACCTACCCAGCAGCTGGCCGCTGCGAATTCTCGCCAAGATCACCGTGTGGCGCCGCAACGCCAACACTCGCCGCCAGCTCGCGCGTCTGGATGATCGGCAATTGGCGGATGCCGGCATCGCCTTATGTGAGCGAGATATGGAGTTGGATAAACCCTTCTGGCGCGATTGAAACCCGTAGACCAGCACCTGGCTGCTTTCCTCTCCGAGAAACGGCCAGGTGCTTTCTGCGAACCTTCCGTAACCTCTGTGCTCCAACTCCCCGCCCAACCGCCGCCGCTGCGCTAGGCTGAATCTCGATACACACCCGCCTTCTTCCGGAGTACCGCCATGTCCACCTTGCGCCTGCTCACTGCTGCAACCCTGCTGGCCGTTGCCACCAACGCCTCGGCCACCAGCTTCGTGTACACCACCGATGCCGTGGTCGGTGCCTTCAAAGGCACCTCCGATGTCACCTCGGATGTCTCTTCTTCCTCCGATGACGACAAGATCGTGCTCGCCGCCCGCGAGGACGCCGCCAGTTTCGTCGCCACCGACGGCAGTATTCGTGGCGCACGCCTGGAAGCCGCCCTTGTCCACCTACGCAAAGTCGCACCGCAACTGCAGGCGCGCAGCGATATGCAACTGGCGCTATCGATTCTGGTGCTCTGAGCCCGTTTCCGCCTTCAACAGCTGGCTGCACGCAGCACCTTCGGCTAGCCTTGGCGCCCGCCGGAGTCGGCGCTGCGTGACCGCCATCAAATAGCCACAATTGGCTTGGAACTGGCACCGTACAATTTCGTCCAACTGTTCCACCAGCACCCGGTTACTTTTACCCGCATTCGTTTCGGAGATTTCCTATGCGCCGTTCGCTTTCGCTCGCCGCCTTCGCCTTGCTGATCACCACGGGCGCCGCCCAGGCCCACACCTTGGTGGAGACCAGCGAAATCATCGTTCGCGCCTTCGGCCGCGCCATCGACTTCACCTCTGACACCACCACCTCGGTCCGCGACTCCAAAGTCGTATTGGAAGCCCGCGATGACGCTGCCAGTTTCGTCGCCAGCAACGGTGAGATTCGTGGCTCGCAGCTGGAAGCGGCCTTCAACACCTTGCGTGACCGTGTACCGGAAGCACGCGATGCCAGCGACCAGACCCTGGCAGAAGCCATCCTCGCCCTGTGAGATCCCTGTGCGCCTGGCTGCTGAGCGCGGCGCTGCTCTGCGGTGCCGGCCTGGCCCAGGCGCAACTGCGTCTGCAGCTCGATAGCGAAGGCCTGGCCAGCAAGCAGCAACAGGCCAGCCAGGCCCTGCTCGATGAAGCGCTGAGCAAACTGCCGCCGGCCTTTATGCAACGCCTGGACCGCCAGGTGCAGGTACGCTGGAGCGAGCAACTGGCACCCAACGCCTACGGCCAGGCACGCAGCCCCACCCTTCTGCTGTTGAATAAAAACCTGTTGCCCGCCCTCACCGATGGCTCGGCCGCCCAGGCAAAAACCCAACGCCCCCACGGCACTGTGCGTGAAGAACTGCTGGCCACCGTGCTGCATGAACTCACCCATCTGTACGACCGCGCGCGCCTGTGGCCAGCGGCAGAGAAAACCCTGCTGTTACGTTGCCAGCGACAGGAAAAGACCCAGGGCCTGATTGGGCAGATGGACACCTGCCGCAGCCAGACCGCGCGGCGTTTCACCCTCAGCGACGATCCGCGCCTGCTCGATCTCGCCGGCTGGCCGCAGTACGTCGGCCGCCGCGGCGAGCGCGAAGCCGCCAATCACCAGGTGGCGCGCAGCCCCGACCTCTATGAACTGAGCAATCCGCGCGAATTCGTTGCGGTCAATATGGAGTACTTCCTGCTCGACCCCGCCTACGCCTGCCGCCGCCCAGCGCTGTACCGCTATTACCGCGAACAGTTCGACGGCTGGGCACCGGCCAACGCCGAGGCCTGCCCGAGCACCTTTGCCTACCTGAATGCCGGCCGCGACTTTGCCCGCCAGCCGCTGGGCAAGCTCGACCCCGAGCGCGTGTATGAAGTCGACTACCTACTGGCCGAAGCCAACGATCAATGGGCCAGCCGTTGGGGCCACAGCATGTTGCGCCTGGTGATCTGCGCACCGGGCCGGCCCCGTGGCCCGGATTGCCGGCTGGATATGGAGCAGCACCTGGTGCTCTCCTACCGCGCTTTTGTCGGCGACCTGCAGCTGTCCAGCTGGGATGGCCTGACCGGCGCCTATCCATCGCGGCTGTTTGTGTTACCGCTGAGCCAGGTGATCGAGGAATACACCAAGGTCGAGCTGCGCGGCCTGGTGTCGGTGCCGCTGAAACTGGACCGCAGCCAGCTCGAAGCGCTGGTGGAACACGCCGCCGAACAGCACTGGAGCTACGACGGCAACTACTACTTCCTGTCCAATAACTGCGCGGTGGAAGCCCTCAAGCTACTGCGCAGCGGCAGCGCCGAACCGCAGCTGCAGAGCCTCGACAACATCATGCCCAACGGCCTGCTGGCGGTGCTCGCCGGGCGTGGTCTGGCCGACCTCAGCGTGCTCGACGACCGCAATCAAGCGCTGCGCCGCGGTTACCGATTCGACTCGTTCCGCGACCGCTACCAGGCCATGTTCGAGGTACTGAAAGAACGCCTGCCGACTGCCCAGCAAGAAGTGGACGACTGGATCAGCCTGCCCGCCAGCGAGCGGCGCAACTGGTTCGCCCGCGCCGATCTACGCGCCAGCGCCGCCCTGCTGTTGCTCGAGCAAGCCGCGCAACGCCGGCAACTGCTGCTGGCCCAGGACGAACTCAAACGCCGTTACCTGAGCAGCCGCGCCCTGGCCGACGGCAGCACCGGCGAGGCGGGCAAAACCCTGGAAAAGATCCTCGCCAATAGCGGCTTTCTCAGCCGCCCGGCCGAACTGCTCGAAGGCGGCTACGGCCTGCCCCAGGCCAGTGAGTGGCAGCACTTGCAACAGGAAAGCGACAATCGCCAACAGCAACTGCGCCAGCTCAGCGACGACCTCGACCAACAGGTGCGCAGCCTGCTCGAACCGGAGCGCCTGGCCGAACTGGAAGCCGGCGAAGCCAACCTCAAACAACTCAGCGAACACCTGCGCGCCCTGCACAAAGCCGCTGGCGGTTTGATCCTGCCTTAATCAAACGCGATACCTGTAGGAGCGGCTTCAGCCGCGATTTGCCCGGGCCTGAAGATGACCCTGCAACGCTCAAAAGCATCGCGGCTGAAGCCGCTCCTACGAAACCGTGCAGGGCCAAGGTCAGTTCGTGCTTTCGCCCTCCTCACTCGGCAACTGCTCATCCAGATGCAACCACGGCAACCGTGTGGTCACCCAGATATGCCGGTCGGGCTGCGCCAACTCGGGGTGGTCGAAGGTGGCGACGGTCACGTCCAGGCTTTGCGGACTCTGTTCGGTAAAGAAGGTCAGCTGCGCGCCGCACTGAGGGCAGAAAGAGCGCGTGCAACCGGGTGAGGAAACAAAGCCCTGTGGCGTGCCTTGCAGCCATTCGAAGCGCTCCAGCGGCACGGTGATCCAGGTGGTGACGATGCCGCCGCTGGTGCGCCGGCACATGCTGCAGTGGCAATGGGCGATGTCCGTGAGCGGGGCATTGAAGCGATAGCGCAGGGCCCCGCATTGGCAGCCGCCGGTGTGGATGTCGGTCATGGTCAGTTCCTTGTTCGCGCCCCCAAGCCTAGTCCGCTCGCCTGCGCCTTGCACCCCGGCAAGCGGCTTTGCAAGATGGTGCCTCAGGCAGACAAAGGAGTACGCCGTGCTGGAGTTGTGGTTGGCCCTGTGGCCGTTGTTCGCCCTGATCGTTGGCGGTTTCGCCCTGCGCCGCCTGCGCTTTGCCGGCGACGAGTTCTGGCCGACGGCCGAGCGCCTGAACTACTTCGTGCTGTTCCCTGCCCTGCTGTTCAGCAACCTGGCTACGGCCCCCCTGGATGACCCGGCACTACCACGCCTGGCCCTGGCGGTACTGCTCGGCCTGGGCAGCGCCTGGCTGGCGCTGTTACTGGGCAAACGGCTGCGCGGTTGGACAGCCGCGCGTTTCGGCGCCATCAGCCAGGGCGTGTTGCGCTTCAATACCTACCTGGGCCTGGCCGCCGTCGGCAGTCTGTATGGCAAGGAAGGGCTGACCCTGGCGGCGCTGATGCTGGCGATGCTGGTGCCGGCGGTAAACCTGCTGTCGGTGTGGGCACTGACGGCCGAGCGTGGCCTCAGTGTGCGCCGCCTGCTGCTGCCGATTGCGCGCAACCCGCTGATCCTCGCCTGCGCCGCCGGTGCGCTGGTCAATCTGCTCGGCATCGGCCTGCCCGGCGGTAGCGAACGCCTGCTCAATCTGCTCGCCGTGGCCAGCCTGCCGCTGGGCCTGCTGTGCGTTGGCGCGGCCTTGCGACCACAGCAGTTGGCAGGTGAAGCGCCGGCGCTGGCCTGGAATTGCGCCGTGCGCTTGCTGCTGATGCCCCTGCTGGCCTACGGCGTAGCCCGTGGATTGAACCTGCCGCCCCTGGCCAGCAGCGTGCTGATTCTGTTCTTCGCCCTGCCCACCGCCCCCACCGCCTATGTGCTGACGCGCCAGCTGGGCGGCGACAGCCAGCTGATGGCCGGCATCATCACCCTGCAAACCCTGCTCGCGGCTGTCAGCCTGATGCTGGTGTTGAGTATGCTGGGTTAGTCCGGGCCAGCCGCTGCCCCTGCTCAAGCCCGCCGGCACCGTCCACCAACATACCGGTGAGTCCGCCGGCATCGAGTTCGGCGCTCAGCCGCGCTTCACCTTGAAATGGGCAGTTGTGGTTTGCCTGTGTATCCTTGTCGCCGCGCTGCTTATGGGAATTTTCCCAGTGCTTTGCGGCTAACCTTCTGAAAGCTCGAGTTCGTGTGAGAGGACGCTGTACATGGAATGGCTGACCAGCCCGGAAATCTGGATCGCATTTTTTACCCTGACGGCCCTGGAGATCGTGCTGGGGATCGACAACATCATCATGATTTCGATCCTGGTCAGCCGTATGCCCAAAGCCATGCAGCCCAAGACCCGGTTCTTCGGCCTGGCCCTGGCGATGGTCACCCGCATTCTGCTTTTGCTGTCGATCACCTGGGTGATGCGCCTGACCGCCGACCTGTTCAGCGTCATGGGCCAGGGTTTCTCCGGGCGTGACCTGATCCTGTTCTTCGGCGGCCTGTTCCTCCTGTGGAAAAGCAGCACCGAGATGTACCACGGCCTGGAAGGCGAAGACGAAACCGGCGATGAGCCCAAAGGCATGGGCGGCGGTTTTATCGGCACCATCATTCAGATCGCCATTATCGACATCGTCTTCTCCCTGGACTCGGTGATCACCGCGGTCGGCATGGTCTCCCATGTGCCGGTGATGATCGCCGCCATCGTGGTAGCCGTGATGGTAATGATGCTGGCGGCCGGCACCATCAGCGATTTTATCGACAAGCACCCGTCGCTGAAGATGCTCGCCCTGTCGTTCCTGATCATGGTCGGCACCGTGCTGATCGCCGAGGCCTTTGACATGCATCTGCCTAAAGGCTACGTGTACTTCGCCATGGCCTTCTCGTTGGCGGTAGAAGCGGTAAACATCAAAATGCGCAGCGCCCGTGACCGGAAAAAGGGTGAGGCGGTGAAGCTGCGTAAGGACATCCCAGGCGAATAACTTCGCCCTGTGGATAAAAAAACGGGACCTTCGGGTCCCGTTTTTTATGCCTACCGCTCACCGACCTCGTAGAAGCGGCTTCAGCCGCGATGCTGTTGAACCTGATCCGCCGTTTTCAGGCCAGGCCAATCGCGGCTGAAGCTGCTCCTACGGAATAGCGAACGGCGCTCAATAGCCCTTCATATCCTCGTCTTTGAACAAGCGCTTCACCCCGCTGCCCACCACCGTTTGCAGCAGGTTGTTCATGCTCGGCACGTCGTTGTCGAAACCGCCATGGCTGCGACTGCTGCTTTGTGCGCTGGCACTGCTAGCGATTAGCAGGGTGCTGCCGGCCGGCTGCGGCAGGTACTTGCCGTTGGCCATATGGGCGATCTCCATGCCCAGAATCGGGATGCGCGCGGTCTTGTTGTCGTAGGCGTTGGACACCAGGTACAGCAGCGATTTGCGGTACACCTGGGCGACGTTATCGTCTTCCTCGGCTTGATCCGACAGCACCAGCAGCTTCTGCCGGGCGATACCCTTGGCCTTGCCCAACGCCGGCAAAAAGCTCTGCTGGTACAGCTCCACACTGCACGCCGGGGCGAACAACAGCAGGTTGGCGATCTGCGGGCCATTCAGCGCCTGCCAGCGTTGCAACAGGTAGGCATGCCAGATCGAGCCGGCACTGTGGCCGGCCAGATGCACCTGCGGTGCCGCCTTGCCTTGCGCCCCCAGCCAGGCGAGCAGACGCTTGAGCACCAGGCTACCGGCCCCTTGGCTGACGAAGGCGCGCTGGGCATCCAGTTTCATTTCCTGCCAAAGGGAAAAGCCCAGCGGCTGGGTGAGTTTTTCCACCTGGTTGTCCCACCAGGAACTGGCCGCACCCACACGCTCGTCCACCCCCGGCTTCTTGATATGCAACAGGTCGCCCAGCTCGCTCCATAAGCCGGTCTCCCAAATAAAGTGCAGTTCGTACACGCCATTGGCTTCGAATACCGGCCGCCACTTGAAGGCGCGCATGGCCGAGCTTTCCACCGTGTTCAAGCCGCCGTGGGCGTACAGCACCAGGTGCTTGGGCTGACTGGTTTGCAGCGCGGCGATGATGGCGCCCAGTTGGGTGGTGTCGGAGGCGTACTGGCCCTGGTCATCCAGGCGGCCGTTGTCGATATGCAGGTAGTGCAGGTAGATCGACTCCTGCGGCGGGGCCGGCTGGGTGGCCCGCGCGGTACCGCCATCGGCGGTGTAGCGGCTGGCCGTGTCAGTCACTTCGAAATTGACCTTTACCCCCAGCTGCGCCACCCAGACGTCCCAGACATTGGCCTCGAAGTCGGCATAACTCCACAGCGCCACACCGGGATAGCTGTGCTTGCCGACGGTAAAGCCACCCCAGTTGCCCCAAGAGTTCTGCACCAGAAAACCATCAAGTGTGTACCCGACAATGGCGAAGGCATGACCGCTGTCCACTTGATTGGCGTTGGGCTGCCAGACGATCTTTCCGCTTCTGGGCGCATCCCAACCGGCATGGGTTTGCGCCGAAGCAAACAGCACGCCGACATCGCGCAGCGCCGCCTGCACATCGTTGATTCGCGAGAACACCCGGAAATAGGCACCCAGGGGAATATCCAGGGCCTGCTGCTGGATGGTCGGGTTGATCCCGCCTTTGCGTGTCAGCGGCCAACTCTGCTCCAGACAGACGCCGTGCTTGTGCCAGCCCTTCATCGCGCCACGGGCGCTGCTGTAGTCGTAGTTCTCCCCCGGCCACTGGTCGTAACGGCGGGCCATGGCAAACAGCATGGCCGGGCTGACCAGGCCTTGCTGGCCGCGGCCGGCGCGCAGGTAATTGATCGCCGCAGCCAGGCCGAAGCCAGTGCAGGCACCCTGCTGGCCTTGATTGAGAATGGTCAGGTGCGGCCAAACCGGGTACAGCTCATCCGGCAATGGGGTTAACGAAGCGTTATAGGTCAGGTCGCGAAAATCCATCGAATCGCGGCGTACATCCAGCTTGGGCTGCACCGGTTTTTTCGCGGCGGGTTTTTTTTTCGGGCTGGCGGCGGGTTTGGTTTTGGCGGAAGACGAAACAGGGCGCTTGGCCATGACGACTCCTTGTCGATGCGTGGAAGACACTGCTGGTGCCAAGCATTGACGGCTTTTTCGCAGAGTCAAACTGGAGCGGCCGTAACTGACGAAAGGCGTGCTTTGCTGGCGGCTGGAGAATGGTTTGCCGCAAAATTCTGGGTCCCAGCCTGCGCTGGGACGACGGTAGTTTTTGCTACTTACTCCGTCATCCCAGCGCAGGCTGGGATCCAGGCGCGGTGATTCAAGCTAGGTACGAGCGACATTCAAAACAAACTGAGCTGATCCTGATCGCTCGCAGGTTTAACAGGCTGCGCGGCAAACACCTCCACCGGCACCCGCAAGCGCTCGGCCAACCCTGCCGCGCGTTCGGCGCGGGTGCTGACCGCTTCGGCCAGGCGCGCCGGCAAGCCCCAGATTTCCACCTTGTGCTTGGCGCGGGTAATGCCGGTGTAGAACAGCGAGCGGGTCAACAGCGGGCTGGCGGTGTCGGGCAGCGCCAGCAACACTTCGCTGAATTCCGAGCCCTGACTTTTGTGCACGGTCATGGCAAAGGCACTGTCGTGGCTGGGCAGGCGTGCCGGGGAAAAGGGCCGGAAAGTCGGCTCGCTTTCGCCGGCAGTTTCGAAGAACACCCGCAGGCCGTTTTCACTGGCCAGACAGATACCGATATCGCCGTTGAACAGGCCCAGGGCGTAGTCGTTCTGGCGCACCATGATCGCCCGCCCGGGGTACCAGCGTTCGCGGCTGGGCAGGCTGAAGCGCCGTTTGATCCGTGCTTCCAGCGCTTCGTTGATACCTTCCACGCCCCATACACCCTGGCGTTGCGCAGTAAGGGCGCGAAAACCGTTGAAGGCGGCAAAGGTGGCCGCCACATCGCCGCTGCGCGCCGCCGCCAGATAAGGCGCGTAGCCCTGCTCCAGACGGTCGAGCAGGGCGTTGGGGCTCGGCTCGGCCTGCCAGGCCAGATCACTGCGACCCTCTTTCAGCAGGCTCAAGGTGCCGGCCGCATCGCCGCCATTGATCCGTCGCGCCAGCTCGCCAATGCCGCTGTCACCAGCAAAGCGGTGGCTGTGGGTCAGCAATACCACGGCGTCGCCCAGCCGCGAACCGGGGGCCTGGGCCTCGACGCTCTGGCCGGTAAGGCGCTGCAAAGCAGCAGCGGTATCCGGCATAAAACCGCGGCCTTCACACAGCTCGGCAAACACCGCGCCGGCCTCTACGGCGGACAGCTGATCCTTGTCGCCGAGCAATATCAGACGCGCATTCACCGGCAGGGCATCCACCAGCTTGGCCATCAGCGCCAGGTCGACCATCGAGGCTTCGTCCACCACCAGCACATCCAGCGGCAACGGGCTGGCCGCGTGATGGCGAACCTGTGGGCTGTCGCCGCGGCTGCCGAGCAGACGATGCAGGGTGCGTGCTTCCTCCGGCAGGGCAGCCTTGATCGCCTCGCTTACCGGCAGCTCGGCTTTGGCATTGCGGATGGCTTCGGCCATCCGCGCCGCGGCCTTGCCGGTGGGAGCGGCCAGGCCGATGGCCAGACGCTCACCGCCGGGCTGCTCCAGCAACGCCGCCAGCAAGCGCACCACGGTGCTGGTCTTGCCGGTGCCGGGGCCGCCGGAGATCACCGCCAGATTGCGCCGCACCGCCTGCGCGGCTGCCAGCCGTTGCCAGTCCGGCCCGGCCTGCTGGTTGTTGCGGGCGAACAGACGGGCCAGGCCGTCGGCCAAGCGCGCTTCATCCACCTCGGGATTGGCGCTGCCACGGGCCAGCAACTGCTCGGCCAACTGGGTTTCGTAATGGTGATAACGCGCCAGGTACAGGCGTTCGCCATGCAGAATCAACGGGGCAAATTGCCCCGGCGCACCCACCAAGGGCGACGCGCGCAACTGGGCCGACCACAGCTCCAGCGGAGGCAACAACACGCCGCCGGCCACTTCCGGCCACGCCCGTTGCCCGGCCCAGCGACGCAGCGGCAGGCACACATCGCCATTGACCAACGCCGCGCAGGTCAGCGCCGCAGCCACCAGCACCGCCTCCTCGGCGTCGCTATCCAGGCGTTGCAGGCTGGCGACAAAAGCGCGCTCCAAGGGCCCCAGGGGCAGGTCGGCAAGGCTCATGGCTGCTCCTCGTTGAACAGCTGGTCAAGGGCATCCAGCAGGCTGTCGGCGGGGCGCGAGAAATACACCCCGGCATTCGGCATGCCGCGCAGAAACAGGTAGTAGGCACCGCCCAGTTGCTCATTGTTGAAGTCGGCCAGGCGCTGACGGAGGAAACGTCGCAGCGCCACCAGATAGATCAGGTATTGCAGGTAGTAGTGCTCACCGGCCAGGGCCTGCAGCAAACGATCGCCGCCGTAGTAGCTGACATCCGGACCCAACCAGTTGGATTTGTAGTCGGCGATATACCAACGCCCCTGGTGCTCGAACGTCAGGTCGATAAAGCCTTTGAGAAAGCCCTTGAGGCTGTCGAATTCCAGGCGCTGCGCCGCCTCGCGCATCGGCGCGGCAAGGCCGTACTGCGGGTCGGCGAGAATGGCGCGCAAGCGCTGCACATCCAGGTTGGCCACCGGAAAGGTAAAGCCCAGCTCCGGCAAGCGCCGCGCCGACACCAGGCTGGCCAGGGTCAGGCCCTGGCCATCGAGGTCGCTATCGAGCACCAACTGCAAATGCGCGGCCGCCAGTTCGGTCCAGTCGCGGGACAGGCCGTGGTCAGTCAGCGCGCTTTCCACCAGGGCCGGCAATTCGCCCTTGCCGCGCGCCCAGTCTTCCAGCACCGCGTGCAGACAGGTACCGGCGCGGGCTCCACGGGGGAAGGCAAAAAAGCCCAGGCCCGGATCGCTGGCATCGGGGATGCTCAGGTTGTCGCGGTCCGGCGCTTCCATATGCATGCCGGCCGACAAACCGGAAAAGCTGCCAATCCGCCAGGCACTGTGCAGGCTGCGCTCGAACTGGCCCAACTGTTCGGGGGCCGCGGCCCGTTGTTCGCCGGCCGCGCTGGCTTCACTGGCGAGCAACGGCAGGCGGGCGAACGTGCCGGCGCTGCTGGCCACCAGGCTGTCGATTTCCTCCGCCAGGCTGGTGCCGCTGCGTTCATTCAGGTGTGCAGCCAACTCCCCCAAGGCGTCGCTGCCGGGCAGTTCGCGGCCGTGCAGCAGCCAGGCCAGGGCGCTGCTGTGCAGGCCCTCTTCCGGCAGCAGGCCGGTCTTTTTCACCGGTGCCGGCACCGCCACCGGCCCCCAGTGCAACCACAGACGATCACGGGCACGGGTCAGGGCCACATAGGCCAGGCGCAACTGCTCGGCGAATACCTCTTCGCGGGCACGCTGCAAGTGCTCCTCGAGGCGCTCACTGCCCATATCCAGCAACGGCTGGCCGTCATCATCGTGGCAACTGGCGCTGTCCTTGTGCTGACCGAGCAGGCGGCCATTCCACAGGTACGGGCAGAACACCAAGGGGTATTCCAGGCCCTTACTGGTGTGGATGGTGACGATCTGCACCCGTTCGGCATCGCTTTCCAGACGCAGCAACGCATCTTCACCGGCACCTTCGCTGCCGCGCTGGGCATTCAGCCAGGCCAGCAACGGCTCCAGGCCGGGGCGCTGCTGACTCTCGGCCTGCAGCAGCTCGGCCAGGTGCAGCAGGTTGGTCAGCCGCCGCTCGCCGTCCGGGGTGGCGAGTAGCCGTTCGGCCACTTGTTCCTGATCCAGCCAGGCCCGGAAAGCCCGCATAAACCCTTGCTGCTGCCACAGCTGGTGATACAGCTCGGCGTCTTCGCGCTCACGGTCCCAGGCACGCTCATCGTCCTGGCAGCGCGCCAGTTGCAGGGCATCGCGCCCCAGCAAGCGGGTGGACAAGGCATAGCGCAACACACCCTCGCGGCCCGGCTCGGCATAGGCCGCCAGCACCGCCGCCAGCTCGGCTGCCTCCTCGCTGTGCCAGACGCTCTGATTGCCGCGGCGCACGCTCGGCACCCCGCGCGCCACCAACTGCTCGGCCACTTCCGAGGCTTGCCGGTGGTTGGACACCAACACCGCAATATCGCCGCCCTTGAGCGGGGTGTGTTCACCATCTTTGGCGAAATACGCCTGGCCCTGAGCGCTGGCGGCCAGCAGGGTGGCGATGCGCTGCGCGGTATCCAGCGCCACCAGGCTGTCGGCGCGGCCTTTGTTGAGCGGCTCGTCACCCAGCCACACCAGCGCCAACGGTGCCTCGTTGCCAGGCGGCAGCACCAGCTGCGCGCGGGCCTTGGCCCCGGCCCGCACCGGCGGGTACTCCAGACCATTTACCGCAAAGGGCTGCGGGCGGGCGAACAATAGGTTCAGCGCGGCAATCAGTTCGGCGGTAGAGCGGTAGTTGAACGGCAGGTCATAGCAACGTTCGGCGGCGTCCCGGGCTTTCAGGTAGGTGGCCAGGTCGGCACCCCGGAAGGCATAGATCGCCTGCTTGGGGTCGCCGACAAAACACAGGTCGCTGCCGTCCTGATACACCCGATCGAAGATCTGGTACTGCACCGGGTCGGTGTCCTGGAATTCATCGATCAGCGCCAAGGGGTAGCGAGTGCGCAAGGTCAACGCCAGCGCTTCACCGGCCGGGCCATGCAAGGCCTCGTTGAGCCGGTTGAGCAAATCATCGAAGGCCAGAATGCGCTGCGCCGCCTTGCGGGCCGGTAGCTCGGCGTTGAGCTTGTCGAGCAGGCGTACCTGCAGGGCGATCAGGCGTTGCTCGCCGGCCGGCAGGGCATCGGCAATCGCCAACAGCAGCGCCTCGAAGGCGTCGGCAATGCTGTGACTGGGCGCGTCGTGGCCTTTTTTGGTGGCTTTGTGCAGCGCACTGGCGGTGAATTTTTCCAGCCCGGTGGGCACTTCGAACAGCGCTGCAGGGTCGGCGAAATAGCTGTCCAGCTCCGCCGACCACAGCGGAAATTTCGGCAACTTATGGGTGCTCTGGCTTAGCCCACCATGCTCCTGCAACTGCTCCACCCAGGCGTAACCGCCACGCTGCCATAGCTCGGCAGCGCTGCTCCAGGCCTGACTGGCAGCGCTCAGCTCAGCAGAGGCAGGTGCCGTGTCAGCGATACGCGGCTCGATACGCAGATACGGCTTGCCCAGGTGCGGGCGCAAGCGCTGGCGCAATAGCGCCGGGGTGATTTTCTTCTTGGCCAGAAAACGCGCCCAGGCCGGATCGGCACTGGCCAGCTCATGACGCCAGGCATCGGTAAGCAAAGCATCCAGCACCTCGCGGTCATCGCTGGCCAGTTCGCTGTCAAAATCGCCACCGGCCTCGAATGCGGCGTCCTGCAACGCCCGCTGGCAGAAGCCGTGGATGGTGAAAATCGCCGCCTCATCAAAACCATGCACCGCCAGCAGCAAACGCCGCCGCGCTTCTTCACCGGGGTACTGGGCGTGCAGACGGGTGAGGAAATCATCAGCACTCGGCGTGCCCTCATACACCGCCAACAACTCCGCCAGGCGCGCGCGAAGACGCTCGCGCAACTCGGCAGTGGCGGCGGTGGTGTAGGTCACTACCAGAATCTGCCCGACGCTCAGTTGGCGTTCCAGCAACAACCGGGCGTACAGCGCGGTCAGCGTCCAGGTTTTCCCGGTACCGGCGCTGGCCTCGATCAGCGAGCGGCCGGCGAAAGAGGACGTGTGCAGGTCAAGGCTCATCGCTGGCTCCTGGGCTAGTGGCCCTGTAAGCCTGGCGGATGTGTGTAGGTTTTGAGGGGAAAGCCAATTGGATCTGCCGACTCTTGACCATGCGGTTGAGGTACTGCTGGCGCAATGCATCCGGGCTGCGACAAAGCAGCTCGGCCAGCACATTGAGTGTCAGGTAGTGATCCTCACAGAGCTCGCTGATCACCTCACGCATACGCGCCGGCTGCATCCGTAACCGCTCGCGCGGCTCCTTGGACAGCTCATGCAAGTAACCCCAGAGGTCGTCGTTCAACTCGTCCAGGGAGTCGATCAGGGGCACATCCAGATAGTCGCTAAGCAAACAACCATCGCCATCACGGCGCGTTGCTGGAAGCTCACTATGTTCGGAGCTCACGCCCTTATGTTCGGAGCTCGTACCCTTATGTTCGGAGCTCCCACCCTGAATGCGCTCGTCCCGCGAGTCCTCGACTTGCTCGGCGAACATGCGCTTTACGCTTTCTTCGTCGCAGCGCCGATCCCCTTCATGTAGCCGGCGATAGGTGTTACCAATGGGTTGACCGTTGAGAAATACGGGGCGTTGCTTACGTGTGGCTGGCGGAACATGGACAAGCAAAATCTGCTTGCCGTCCAACAACCGCACGCTGACATTGGCGTCGGTCAGTAGGTTCGCGCTGACCTTGCTCGGATTGTTCAAGGTGTTGAACAAATCAGTACGGATTTTTTCGATGTTCGCTAAACCAGCCACACTGAAACGCCGATCTCTTTCCCGCAAACCGAGCACTACCAAACCCCCATCGGTATTGGCAAAAGCCGAATAGGTAGGCCAGAAGTCTTTCGTTAATTCGCCCTTGCCGTCCTGCCCTTGAGCGAGCTTGCACTCTAACTCAACAGTTTCAGCCAGCTCGGCCAACTGATCAGATGTCAGTAACTCCGGCATGGCTCTACTCCTGTAAAGCCGTTGCCTAGCCATATTGCCTTGCTCATTCCTCATCCTCCGCAGCCGGTGCCAGGGCTTGCAGGGCCGGGAGAATCAGTTCCTGGGCCAAGGCTTCAAAGCGCTCGCCGAGCACTTCACGGTCGCGGAAGGCCAGGGCATACCAGGGGTCTTGCGACTCGCCGGGCAGCGGGCTGAAGTCGGCGCCGTCCCAAGCCACTCGGGCTTTGAAGCGTGCGGCTTCGATGGGGTCTTTGCGCCCGGGCTTGAGCAGGCCTTCGGCAAAGCCGTAGCTGCTTTTCAGCATCACCGGCAGGGGTTCGCACAGCGCTTCGCGGTAGGCTTCCAGCCAGGGCAGCAGCAGTTCACGCGGGTTGACCAGCAGGCCGAGCTGCCAGTCCTGGGCCGGGGAAATCAGCAGACTTTCGCGGGCGATGCCCGGGGTAGCGCTGAGGTTGAGCAGCAGGTGGCGCAGCCAGAACGACGGCAAATCCCAGGCGCTTGGGGCATTCAGACGCCACTCGAACAGGCCGCTGCTGGTCACCCCTTCCAGCCAGCCATGGATATGCACGCCAGCCAGTTGCACATCCACCAGCAGTGGCTGCGCCTGCTCTTGCGGACGCGCTTCAAACAGCCGAGGCGCGAAGGCGCGCACCGGGCCACGCAGTTTGCCCCACAACGCCTGGCCCAGTTCGCCGGTGGGCAACCAGCCGGCGGCGCGGGCGACATTGCGCTCCTGCTCCAGCGACCAGTCGCGCTCCACCGCATCCAGCGCCAGCTGACGCAAGCCGCGCCAGGCCGGGCCTTCAAGGGCGAAGGGTTCGTCGCTGGCCAGCGCTTCGTCGGCATCGGCCAGACGCAAGCCCAGGCGCTGCTCCAGCAGGAAACGCGCCGGGTGGCGGAAGCACTGCAGCAGTTGCGAGGGTTCGATATGCAGCCACTCGGCACCCGGTTCCGGCAAGCGTCCGGCAAAAGCCGGCGGGCTGCTGAGCGGCGGCTGGGCCAGACGCTGGGCGGCGCGGAACCAGGAAGCGGCGTAACTGCGCTGCGCGCCGCCGGCGAAGTTGCCGGGGGCGAAGGGTTGTAGCGGGTGGGCGATGGTCAGGTGTTTGCTGGCGGGTACCTGCTCTTGTGGGAGCGGCTTTAGCCGCGATGCTTCTGGATCCAGAGCATCGCGGCTAAAGCCGCTCCTACCGACCGCATAGGCGGTGAGGTCGACCGACTCCATCACTTCACTGATCAACACCGACGGCGGTAGTTCGGCGTTGTTGCGCGGGTCGCGGCCGACGTAACTGAGGTACAGGGCATCGCGGGCGGAGAGCAGAATTTCCAGCAGCAGATAACGGTCATCCAGACGTCGCGCCCGGTCGCCACGGCGCGGGTGCTGGCTGATCAGATCGAAGCCCGCCGCCGGGGTGCGCCGCGGCAACGCGCCGTCATCCAGGCCGAGCAGGCAGACCAGACGAAACGGCAGGCTGCGCATCGGCACCATGGTGCAGAAGGTCACCGCGCCGGTGAGAAAACCCGAGGCACCACTGCCCTGCTCCAGCGCCGTGCTCAGTTGCTGGCGCACCAGCGCCAGCTCCAGCGGTCGGGTTATCCCGGCGGCTTCGGCCTGGTCGCGCAGAGCCGCGCAGGCCTGGCTGAGCAGCAGCAAGGTGTCGCCGGCTTCGCGCTCATCGAACAGGCCATCGATCAGCCCTTGCAGGGTGTCGGCCCAGGCGGCCAGCGAACGTGGACGCTGCAGGTCTTCAGCCAGCGCAGACAGGCGCTGTACAAAGCCGGCCAGGCGCCCGAGCAGTTGCGCCCGCGCGCCTTCGAGGGCATCCAGCGGCCAGGTTTCGCCCAGCAGCGGCGCGGCATCGCCGGCCAGTTGCGGCGGCGCGGCAAAACCCAACAGCAGGCGGTCCAGGCCCTGGCGCCAGGTGAACGCGGCATCCGCCGGCAAGCCTAGCTGCTCGCGGTGTTCGCTGTCGCGGCCCCAGCGCACGCCGGCTTCGCGCAGCCAGTCGCGCAGCAGCGGCAGGTCTTCGTTTTCGATGCCGGCACGGCGGGCAATCGCCGGCTGCTCTAGCCAGGTAAGAATTTCTTCGGCACCGAAGCGGCTTTGCTCCAGGGTCAGCAAGCCGAGGAAGGCTTCAATCAGCGGCACCTCGGCGCGCAGGCTGCGGTCCGCCAGGCTGAACGGAATTCGCGGCGAACGCGGGCCGCGGCCCTGGCTGTCACGGCTGGCAAACACGGCCTCGATATAGGGGGCGTAGCGCTCGATATCCGGGGTGAGTACCACCACCTGGTCAGGGGTCAGCGTCGGGTCGGCGGCGAAGCGGGCAAGCAACTGGTCATGGAGAATTTCCACCTCGCGCAGCGGCGAGTGGGCGATATGCACTTCCAGTGAGCGGTCGTCGTCGCGCAGCGCCAGGCGCTCTTCGGGCTTGCGCCTGCGCAGACGCAGAATGTCGTTTTGCAGCGCACGCAGCAGCGAGCTGTCGTGCAGATCGGCGTCTTCGGAATAGAGGCCGACTTCCTGGCCGCCCAGGCTGAATAGCGCGTCGAAAAAGTCCCGCCCCTGCTTGCCCAGGCTGGCCAGCAAGGGGTGGCCAACATCCAGGTACCAATCATCGGCCGCAGTGGCGCTGGCCACCACCGGCTGGCGCGCCAGCTCGCGCACATCACGGATATCGCCCCAGGCTTCACGGCAGGGGTTGAGGGCACAGATCACCACGTCCACATGCCGCGCCAAGCCTTCCAGCACGCGCATATGGTGCGGCGGCAGGCTGCTGATGCCGAACACCAGCAGGCGTTCCGGCAGGCCGGCGATGGGCGTGTCGTCATGCAGACGGCGCAGTAAATCTTCCAGCAAGCGCGCACGGTGCGGATGGCCGTCGCGGGTCAACTCACGCCAGAGCAGGGCCTGCCAGGCTTCGTCGGTGCCGAGCTCGAGCAGCTCGTTGCGCTCCCAGGCGGCCAGCCAGTCGTCGCGGTACAACAGGTATTGGTCGAAGACGTCGGCGATGCGCGCGGCCAGGGACAGACGCCGGCGCTCATCGCCGCCTTCCAGGTACTGCGCCAGACGCGGTGCCTGCTGCAGATTGCCCGGCTCACAGAGCCAGTCGTACAGACGCCAGGTCAAGGTGGTGGGGGAAAACGCCGACTGCTCCGGCAGGTGCCCGAGCACCAGGCGCGACACTTCCCAGACAAACTTGGCCGGCAGCTGCACCTCCAGTTGCATGGCGATGCCTTGCTTGCGCGCCAGCTCCAGGGTCAGCCAACGGCCCATGCCCTGGCTCGGCACCACCACCAACGCCGGGGCAAACGGCTCCCGTTGCGGCTGGGCCAACAGGGTGGTGGCCAGCTCGCCAAGGGTTTCCAGATCGGGGGCGTGGTAGAGCGTGAGCATGGGTGCCATCGCCAGCAAAGGTCGGCCTAGGTTAACAGCTCGGCAGCGGCGACGGGATCGGCAAATGGCACGCGTAAAACTGGCGCCAACGGCATTCGCCAACTACAGCTAACTACATGGTGGGCAACAAAAATTCGAACGACCGGGGTCTTCGCCCGGTCCATTACCCATATCCGCCATGCTGCCAGGGAGGCCGCGCCTATGCTGACCCTGCTCAATCTGCTTTCTGCTGTCGCCCTGCTGATCTGGGGCACCCATATCGTGCGTACGGGCATCCTGCGGGTGTACGGCTCACAGCTGCGCAAAGTGCTCAGCCACAACATGAACACGCGCTGGCTGGCCTTCGCCTCCGGCATCGGCGTGACAGCGCTGGTGCAAAGCAGCAATGCCACTGCGCTGCTGGTGACCTCCTTCGTCGGCCAGGGCCTGATGGCACTGACCCCGGCGCTGACCATCATGCTCGGTGCCGACGTCGGCACGGCGCTGATGGCGCGGGTGCTGACCCTGGACCTGTCGTGGCTATCGCCGCTGCTGATCTTTCTCGGGGTGATCTTCTTCCTTTCGCGCAAACAGAGCCGCGCCGGTCAGCTCGGGCGGGTTGGCATCGGCCTGGGGCTGATCGTGCTGGCGCTGGAGCTGATCGTCAGCGCCGCTCTGCCGATTACCGAAGCCCATGGCATCAAGGTGCTGTTCTCGTCCCTGACCGGCGACGTGCTGCTGGATGCCCTGGTGGGTGCCCTGTTCGCCCTGATTTCCTACTCCAGCCTGGCCGCCGTGCTGCTCACCGCGACCATGGCCAGCGCCGGCCTGATCAGCCTGCCGGTGGCGCTGGGGCTGGTAATTGGCGCCAATATCGGCAGCGGCATTCTGGCCCTGCTCAGCAGCAGCATGCAGAGCGAAGCCGGGCGCCGCGTGGCCCTCGGCAGCCTGCTGTACAAAATCATCGGCCTGCTGCTGATCAGCCCCTTTATCCACCCGCTGGTGCATTGGCTGAGCACCCTGAAAATGAGCCCGCAAACCCTGGTGATCGGCTTCCACCTGGCCTACAACATCAGCCGCTGCCTGCTGATGCTGCCCACCGTTAATGTGATGGCGCGCTTCTGCAACTGGCTGCTACCCGACCGCCAACTGGACAACGGTGTGGCCAAACCCCGCCACCTCGATATGACCGCCCTGGACACCCCAAGCCTGGCGCTGAACAACGCCGTACGCGAGACCCTGCGCATTGGCGACCTGGTGGAAACCATGCTCGGCCACTTCCTCAGCGTGCTACAGGGTCCGCAGCCGCTGGCCGGCAAGGAACTGCGGCGGCTGGGCGACGACGTCGACGCCCTCTACAGCGCAGTAAAACTGTACCTGGCCCAGGTACCCGGCGAAGCCCTGGGCGACCACGACCGCCGCCGCTGGGCCGAGATCATCGAGCTGAGCGTCGACCTGCAACAGGCCGCCGACCTGCTGGAGCGCATGCTCGGCAAAGTGCAGAACCAAAAGACCGCCCAACAGCAGTCCTTCTCCGCCGATGGCCTGCAGGAACTCACTGACATGCACCAGCAGCTGGTGGCCAACCTGCGCCTGGGGCTCAGCGTGTTTCTCTCCGGCGATGCCCACAGCGCCCGCCAACTGCTGCGGGAAAAACGTCGGTTCCGCGCCCAGGAGCGGCGCATGGCCCACGCCCATGTGCAGCGCCTGCACCTGCATGTGGTGCAAAGCATCGAAACCAGCTCGCTGCACTTGGAACTGATCGCCGATATGAAGCGCCTTAACTCGCTGTTCTGCAGCAGCGCCTACGCCGCCCTGGAAAGCCACGAACACGGTGCCCTGGCCGACAGCGACGACGACCACCCGGAAGCCGCGCTGCGCGAAGCCAGCCAGACACTGCCCCACGAGGCCAAACCGGCGACACGCTGAGCGCTGTCTTTTAGCTGACGGCTTGGGCAGAATCTTCCGCCATGCCAAACGCCATCGACCCACGCCACGCCTCCGTCAGCGCCAGCATCACCCAAGGGGTGCTGCATGCCGCCGGGCGCTTGGGTGTTTCACGCGCTGAACTGCTGAGCGCCTGCGACCTGAACGAAAGCCAACTGAGCGACCCCGACGGGCGCATCCCCTTTCGCGCCCATGAACAGCTGTGGCAGAGCCTCAGCGAGCGCCTGGCCCTCAGCGAACCGGGCCTGACCATCGGTGCCAACCTGTCCCCCGGGCCCTTCAGCGTGCTGGGCTACCTGCTGCAAAGCAGTGCCACCCTCGGCGAAGCCCTGGCCGCCGCCCTGCGTTACCAGCGCCTGGTGGGCGAAGGCGGCGAACTGCAACTGCAGGAACAGGGCAACGAACTGCATGTGCTGTACCGCCCGGTGCACCCACAAGCCGCCGCCACCCGCACCCGCGTACTGGCCCTGATGGTGTTCTGGATTCAGCTGATGGCGCCCCTGGTAACCCACTACCGCCTGCTGCGCGCCGAATTCCCCCACCCGCAACCCGACGACCTCAGTCCCTACCATAAGGCCTTCGGCTGCCCCCTGAACTTTGGTGCCAGCGACTACAACCTGGTGCTGCCCCTGGAACTGCGCGCGGCCCCGCTGATACAAGCCAACCCGCCGCTACAAACCCTCCTGCGCCAACACGCCGAAGCCCTTCTGGCGCGCCTGCCCAGCGAAGGCCTGGTGGCCCGCGTGGTCACCCTGCTGGGCGCGCAACTGGCCCACGGCGAACCCGACCGCGCCGAACTCGCCCGCACCCTTAACCTCAGCGAACGCACCCTGCAACGGCGTCTCGCCGATGAAGGCAGCAGCTATCAGCAACTGCTCAGCGATACCCGCCAGCAACTGGCCGAGCGTTATCTGGACGACGGGCAACTGCCGGCGGCGGAGATTGCGTTGTTGTTGGGGTACTCGGAGCCGAGCGTGTTTTTTCGGGCGTTCAGGAATTGGACGGGGTTGACGCCGGGGGAGTATCGGTTGCGGGCAAAAAGGGGACTAGGTCCCCTTCCCTGTACGCTTGGCAAACCTTCTTAGGGTTTGGTTGAACCTGCTTGGCCCATTCCGCCTTTGCACGCTTTGACCAAGGCCTTGGCCATTTCGCTGAGGATTTGCACGACGGCGGTTTCGTGGTCTTTGTTGACGAAGGCGTCGCAGCCGGACAGGCGTTCGACGTAGAGCATCAGGCTGGCGGCGCGTTCCAGGGCGTCTTCGATGGGTACGCCGGCGTTGACGGCGAACAGCGGAACGCTGTCGAGGGTGTCGAAGGGTTGGTAGGTGGTTACTGCGTCATTTCCGTTCATACAGGTTTCTCCTAGTTTCCAGAAGGACCACCTCCAAATCGCGACCAGGCAAAAGGGAGGCAGCTGTACGCAGGTTGGTCGACCGGGGAAACTAGGAAACCGGCACACCCGAAGGTGTCCCGCGCACAGCTGCCATAAAACAGGCGAAAAAAGCCCAATTCTTATAGCAGACGCATGCGCGTCCCGAGTTCTTCTCCGGCGACCAAACCGGATCGCTGAACATTCAGCGATGGCGAACTGTAGGTGCGGGCGATGGAGCCTGGCTGTCGGCTGCGGTGGGCGGGAGTGAGGGCTATTGCTGAGGAGGCGGGGAATTTCGGGAAGTAAAAGCATCGCGGCTGATCGGCCTCTGCCACAGCGATCGCGTGCTTTGGTGGGGGGGTTTAGCCTCGATGCTTTTCAGGGGCGGCTTTCTGCGTTTGCGGGTCTGGCTATCGCGGCTGAAGCCGCTCCTACAGGTGTGGGAGCTGCAGGCGCTTCAGCCGTTACGTGCTTGCAGAAACGCCATAAAGGCTTCGCGGCTGGTGTAGCGCGGTTGGTAGCCGAATTCTTCTTTCAACCGGCGGTTATTGAGCACCGGGCGGTAGCGCAGGAAGTCCAGCTGTTCGGGGCCGTATTGGCTCAGGCCCAGGGGTTTGAGAATGCGCAGGGCACCGCAGATCAGGCCGGCCGGTAGCGGGCGGTAGGGTTTGCCGAGAATGCCGGCGATTTCCTCCAGGCTCAGGGCCCCGTCGCCGGCCAGGTTGTAGATGCCGTGGGCGCCGCTCTCCAGGCCCTGGCGAATGATGGCGACGACGTCCTGGTCCCAGATAAATACAAAGCGGCTGTTGCTGCCTTTAATGCCCAGCACCGCGCGCTTTTTGAACATGTCGGTGATCTGGTTGTTGACCCGTTTGCCGAGGATGGTGCCGGGCCGCAGGATCAGTTGTTTCAGTGCAGGATGCTGGCGACGGGTGTTGGCCAGGAGCATTTCCACTTCGCGTTTGTGTTTGGCGTAGGCGAAGTGTTCATGGCCGCGCAGGGGGTCGTTTTCGTCGATCCAGTCGGCGTTTTCCGGGAAGTAGCCGTAGGCGGCACCGGAGCTGGTGACGATCAGTTGCTGCACGTTGTTGGCCAGCGCCGCTTCGACAATGGAACGGGTGCCGCCCACGTCGATGGCATGCAGTTGCGCGTCGCTCATGCCGCGCGGCGGGGTGACCACCGAGGCCAGGTGCACGATGGCGTCGGGCCTCCAGGCGGCCACGCATTCCAGCACCTGGCTGTGCTGGCTGATGTCGAGCAGCACCGGCTCGACGTTTAGCTTCAGGCCTTGTGTGGTTTGCGGGCGGATGTCGGCGGCGATCAGGGTCCACTTGGGATGCTGTACCGCCAGTTCGTTGAGCAGTTGCTGGCCGATAAAACCTGCAGCGCCGGTAATCAGGACGCGCATGCGTGCGGCTCCTTGGAGGTGGAAGAAACGGCCAACGGACGATTGCGCCAGAACAGCACCAGCGCCAGGCCGCTGACCAGATGCCAGGTGCCCCACAGCGCGGCCACCAGGGCCATGTTCGGCTCGCCGCCAAATTGGGAAAAGATCAGCCCCAGGGCGAGCCCGGAGTTGTGCATGGAAATCTCGATAACCATGGCACGCAGGTTGGCACCGCGCTGGCGGGCGAGTTTGGCCATCAACCAGCCGAGCACGATGGCGCTGGCGTTGTGCAGGACCACCAGAACCAGCACCAGGCCGAGGGAGGCGGTGAACATTTTCCAGTTGTTGGCCAGGGCACCAATGACGAAGAAGGCGAAGGCCAGCAGGGCGAAGCGTTTGAACCAGGGCATGATGCGTTCGGCGACGTGCGGCCACAGATTGCCCACCAGCATGCCCAGCACCAGCGGCAGGCCCAGCAGCCACAGCAGGTTGAGGATGATGCTCAGATGGTCGACGTGCAGGCTGCTCAGGCGCTCGGCGAGGTAGGCGGAGGCCTCGGGGTTGCAGGAGCTGGTAAGGGCGAAGTTCAGCGGTAGCAGCACCAGGGCCAGCAGGCTGGACAGCGCGGTCATGCTCATCGACAGCGCGGTGTTGCCGCGGGCCAGGTGGGTCATGACGTTGGAGAGGTTACCGCCGGGGCAGCAGGCGACCAACAGCAGGCCCAGTTCCAGACCGGGGTGCAGGTTTACCAGCAGCGTTACCAGCAGGGTCAGCCAGGGCAGCAGCAGGCATTGCCCGAGCATACCGGCGAGCACCGGTTGGGGATGGCGCAGCACCGCGCGAAATTGTTCCAGGCGCAGTTCCAGCGACACGCCGAAGATCAGCGCCGCCAGCACCAGGCCGAGAATCAGTTGGGAGTTCGCGTCGTAGTTCATAAACGGGCCTATTGTTTTTGTTTTAGCCCGCAGCACTGTAAGGCGCAGGCAGGGGGGCAGCAGTGGCAGAGGCCGCCAGCAGGTGTGGCCTTTTGCGCCATCAGCTATAGCGCAGCGGTTTTAAAGATCAAGGGCATCGCGGCTGAAGCCGCTCCTACAGGTCATGCGGTCTTGTAGGAGTGGCTTCAGCCGCGATGCTGTTGATCGGTTAACCGCAACCTAATGCCGCCACAGCACTCCCACATTTAGCGCCGAGGAGCATGGACCCGTCAGAGGCTCACCCGTATCCTGCGCACCTACTTTCAACCTGCCGACTCGCCACTGTGATGCTGATCTGGAAAAACCGTGCCCTCGCCGTTATCGCCCTGCTGCAACGCTATCCGGGGGTGGTGGCCGCGTTCGGGTTTATTTCCGGGGTATGCAGTTTCATGCTGGTCGACCGCCAGGCGCGTCTGGCCACGCCGATTGCGGTGATGCTGTTGGTGAGCTGGCTGTGGCTGACCCTGGAAAGTGTGGTCACCCGCGTGTTCGCCCGCCTGTTTGGCCGCGAGCTACCGCAGCCGCTGGTGCGTTATCTGACGCAGATGATCCACCAGGAAAGCCTGTTTTTCGTGCTGCCGTTTTTTATCATCACCACCACCTGGAACAGCGGCCAGTTGTTTTTCACTGGCCTGCTGGCCTGTGCCGGGCTGGTGACCATCATCGACCCCATCTACAACAAATGGCTGGCCCCGCGCCGCTGGCTGTACCTGGCGATGCACACCCTGACGCTGTTCGCCGCGTTGCTTACCGCCCTGCCGATCATCCTGCACCTGACCACTGCACAGAGTTACAAGCTGGCCCTGGGCATCGCAGTGGCGCTGTCGTTCCCCAGCCTGCTGGTGACTTTTCCGGTGCAACGCTGGTGGCGTGGTCTGGCGCTGATCGTGCTGACCCTGGCGCTGGGCGGCGTGGGCTGGCTGGCCCGTTCCTGGGTACCGCCGGCCACCCTGTGGCTGACCGAAGTGGCGGTGACCACCGAGCTGGACGACTTCAACCGCTCCCCCGGCGAAAGTCTGAGCACCATGACCGCCACCGATCTGCGTAACAAAGGGCTGTATGCCTACACCGCAATCAACGCCCCGCGTGGCCTGGCCGAGCGCATTTACCATGTGTGGCGGCATAACGGCGAAGAGATGGACCGCATCGCTCTGGATATCAGCGGTGGACGCAAGAAGGGTTACCGCTCCTGGACCCATAAACAGAACTTCCCGCAGGACGTGGAAGGGGATTGGGAAGTACGGGTGTTGACCGAGGATGGACAGGTGATTGGGGTGCTGAGGTTTGAGGTGACGCCTTGATTCATCGGGTGGCGTTCGCGTATTGATGGAGAGCGTTGTTTGATCCGGAATTCTGGGTCCCAGCCTGCGCTGGGACGACGGTGACGCTCCCGCCCGTACTCCGTCATTCCAGCGCAGGCTGGAATCCAGAATTGCCCAGGTATTCACTCATCAATCCGGAATTCTGGGTCCCAGCCTGCGCTGGGACGACGGTGACTCTCCCGCCCGTACTCCGTCATTCCAGCGCAGGCTGGAATCCAGAAGCGACCAGGCATTCACCGATGAATCCAAAACTCTGGGTCCCAGCCTTCGCTGGGACGACGGTGACTCTCCCGCCCGTACTCCGTCATTCCAGCGCAGGCTGGAATCCAGAATCGACCAGGCATTCACCGATCACGCCGAAACTCTGGGTCCCAGCCTTCGCTGGGACGACGGTGGCTCCCCCGCCCCTACTCCGTCATTCCAGCGCAGGCTGGAATCCAGAATTGCCCAGGTATTCACTGATCAATCCGGAATTCTGGGTCCCAGCCTTCGCTGGGACGACGGTGGCTCCCCCGCCCCTACTCCGTCATTCCAGCGCAGGCTGGAATCCAGAATCGCCCAGACGATCCGTTCGCTCCACAATTCTGAGTCCCACCTTCGTGAGCACAGCAGTGGACTTCAGAAAAACCCCTTCCTGCCAAACGACCCAGGTGACTTCAAAACCGCGGCTGCCTAGCTAGCATGTGAGCCCCGCTCCCAACCAGCCGAAGACAGCGCATGGAGAGACTCCCCACGGTCTACATTCTCGCCAGCCACAAGAATGGAACGCTCTATATCGGCGTGACCTCCAACCCTATCCAGCGCATTTGGCAGCATCGCAATGACTGCATACCTGGCTTTAGCCAAACCTATGGGGTTCACCTGTTGGTCTACTACGAGGTGCATGAAGACATGCAGAGCGCGATCGCTCGAGAAAAGCAGCTCAAGTGGTGGAAACGGCAATGGAAGGTGACGTTGATAGAAGCACGTAACCCACGCTGGGTGGACTTATGGGATGAGTTGGTGAGCTAACGACGGTGATTCTCCCGCCCCTACTCCGTCATTCCAGCGCAGGCTGGAATCCAGAATCGCCCAGGTATTCACTGATCACTCCGAAACTCTGGGTCCCAGCCTTCGCTGGTACGACGGTGGCTCCCCCGCCCGTACTCCGTCATTCCAGCGCAGGCTGGAATCCAGAATTGCCCAGGTATTCACTGATCAATCCGGAATTCTGGGTCCCAGCCTTCGCTGGGACGACGGTGGCTCCCCCGCCCCTACTCCGTCATTCCAGCGCAGGCTGGAATCCAGAATCGACCAGGCATTCACCGATCACTCCGAAACTCTGGGTCCCAGCCTTCGCTGGGACGACGGCGGAAAGGAGGCGTTAAACCTCGATTACAGCCGAAACCGCTGCACCATCCCATTCAGATCACTCGCAAGCTTGGCCAACTGATCACTGGCCACTGAGGTTTCGTGGGCACCGGTGGCGTTCTGTTCGGCGATGTCGCGGATGGCTACCAGGTTTCTGTCCACTTCGCGGGCCACGCTGGCTTGTTCTTCGGCGGCGCTGGCGATCACCAGGTTCATTTCGTTGATCTGGTTGACCCGTTCGGCAATCAGCACCAGGGCGCTGTCGGCCTGGCTGGCCATGATCTGGCTACGGCTGGCGTATTCGCTGCTTTGCGCCATGGCGTCGACCGATTGCTGGCTGGCGGTCTGGATGGCGCTGATCATCCGTTCGATTTCCTGGGTGCTGGTTTGTGTGCGCTGGGCCAGGGCCCGCACTTCGTCAGCAACCACGGCAAAACCACGCCCCTGATCCCCTGCCCTGGCCGCTTCGATGGCCGCGTTAAGGGCGAGCAAGTTGGTCTGTTCGGCAATGGTGCGGATCACTTCCAGTACGCGGCCGATGGCGATGGCTTCGTCGGCCAGGGTGGCAATGGTGGTGGAGGTGATGTTCAGGCGTTCGGTGAGCTGTTCGATGGTGCTACGGGTGGTGCTCACTTGCTCGCGGCCGGCCTGGGCGGTTTCCTGGGCTTCGCGGGAGGAGTCGGACGTGTGGTTGGCGTTGCGCGCCACTTCATCGACGGCGGCCGACATCTCGGTAACGGCGGTGGCCGCCATCTGGATTTCGTCGTTCTGGCGGGTGATACCGCGCGACGAGTCGTCGGTAACCGCGTGCAGCTCCTCCGCCGCCGAGGCCAGTTGAGTAGCCGAGTTCTGGATGTTCATCAGGGTGTCGCGCAAGGTGCCCTGCATATCGCCCAGGGAGCGCTGCACCTGGGTGACTTCGTCGGCACCGTCGGCCTGAACCGGTTGGCCGAGGTCCCCCGAGGCGATGCGTTCAGCGGAGGCTGCAAGTGCCGCCAGGGGGCGGGTGATGCTGCGGCTGAGCAGCACGGCAGCGAGGACGGTGAATGCCAGGCTGGCCAGCAAAATCACGCTGAAGGTGATTGTGGCGTTGCTGGCGCTGGATACCGCGCGGCCACCGGCATCGGCAGCGCCCTGGTTGTTGAGGGCGATCAGGGCATCGAGGGCGGTGATCAGGGCATCGAAGCTTTGCTCCGATTGGGCGCTGACCGCTGGCGTCACGTTGCCGCTGGCAAGGCCGGCGAGTACCGCGTCCAGGGCCTGTTCATAGGCGGCGCTTTTGCCTTGGTAGGCGCTGAACAGGCGGCGGTCTTCATCAAGGATGATGGTGCCTTCGTACTCTTTGTCGTAGCCGCGCACGCGCTGCTCGATGCTATGGATCTCGCTGCTGAGGGCGCTCAGCTCGTTGGGCTTGGCGACGATCTCGTTCTCATCCAGGCGCATCAGCTGGCGGTCGGACTTGATCTTGGCCATCAGATCCAGCCCACTCATCCACACATCTTTCACTTCCAGCAAGTTGCCCTTCAAGCTGGACAGTTCGCTCAAGGCCACCCCACCGGTGATCAACAAGCACAGGGTCAGCACCCCGAAACCGATGAAATTACGCAGGCCCACACTCACGGAACGCAAAGACATGGCGTACTCCAGAAATACCAAGGCGATTTATGGAGTGTAGGTTGGGTTGAGCAAAGCGAAGCCCAACGACGCCAGCAACGTTAACCGAAGAACCAGTAGCAAACGCCAATCGAGGCCAGCACGCCGACCAGGTCGGCGAGCAAGGCGCAGCCCACGGCGTGCCGGGCGCGCTGGATGCCCACCGAGCCGAAGTACACCGCCAGGACATAGAAGGTGGTTTCAGTACTGCCCTGCATGGTTGCCGCCACCAGCGCCGGGAAGCTGTCGACACCTTTGGTTTGCATGGTCTCGATCAGCATCGCCCGCGCGGCGCTGCCGGAGAAGGGTTTGACCAGGCCGGTGGGCAGGGCATCGACAAACCGGCTGTCCCAGCCCAGCCCTTCCACGCACCAGCGAATGCCGGCGAGCAAAACATCCAGCGCCCCCGAGGCGCGCAATACGCCGACGGCGCAAAGCATGGCAACCAGGTAAGGCAGCAGGTTCCTGGCCACCTCGAAGCCTTCTTTGGCGCCTTCGATAAAGCTCTCGTACACCGGCACCCGCTTGAGCGCGCCCATTAGCACAAAGCTCAAAATCAGGCCGAACAGGGTGAGGTTGCCGAGTAACGACGACAACGCCGTCAGCGCCGTGGCCGACAAGCCAGCCAATACCGCCATAAAGGTGCCGAGCAACAACGCCGCGCCGCCGAACCAGGCGAGCACCACCGGGTCGCTGAGTTTCAGGCGCTGCATAAACGCCACCGCCAGCAAGGCGCTGAAACTGGAAATGGCGTTGGCCAGCAGAATCGGCAGAAACACCAGGGCCGGGTCCGGAGCGCCGGCCTGGGCGCGGTACATAAAGATGGAAACCGGCAGCAGCACAAAGGAGGAGGCGTTCATCACCATAAACAGGATTTGCGCATTGCTGGCGTCGGTGCTGCTGGGGTTGAGCTCTTGCAGCGACTTCATGGCCTTGAGACCGATGGGGGTGGCGGCGTTGTCCAGACCCAGGCCATTGGCGGTGAAGCTCAGGGTGACCAGGCCCAACGCCGGATGGCCGCGTGGCACCTCGGGCATCAGCCGGGCGAACAGCGGCCCGAGCAGACGCGCCAGCACATCCACCAGCCCGGCCTTCTCGGCGATGCGCAAAAAACCCAGCCACAAGGTCAGGGTGCCGAACAGCAGCACCATCACTTCCACCGACAGCTTGGCCATGGCGAACAGGCTTTCGACCATGGCGGCGAACACCAAGGCGTTACCGCCTACCAGCCACTGCCCCAAGGCCGCGACGGCGGCTACGATAAAAAAGCTCAGCCACAGGCCGTTGAGCATGGTGTGTCCCCCTGATGTGCCGCGGATGATAGCGGCGCAGGCGGTGGCATTGCCACCAAACCCAAAGTTTTAGCTGGCGATAGCGAAGGACGCTGCATAGTCATTTTTATCGTCTAGGCTGAAATCGCCGCGCACTACGTGCCGGAGCAAAAACCGGTCTATTTCAGCCATCAGGAGCTTCATGGATGACTAAACAGTTGCTTGCCAGCTTTGCCGTAGCCACCAGTCTGCTGCTCGCCGGCTGTTCCAGTTCCACCACGCAGCCAGAGCAGTACTCGGGCTTTCTCTCAGACTATTCGATTCTCAAACCTGCGACCTCAGCCAGCGGCGAAGAGGTGTTGCGCTGGGTGAAGCCGGGGCTGGATCTGAATCACTACAGCTCGGTGCTGGTGGAAAAACCGCAGTTCTACCCCAAACCCCAACCTACCGATCAGGTCAGCCAGAAATCGCTGAATGACATCGCCGACTACCTGCAGCTGGCCATGCAACGCGAGCTGGCCGGGCGTCTGCGTATCGTCACCCAGCCGGACGCCGACACCTTGGTGCTGCGCTCGGCGATCACCGCCGTGGACGTATCGGCCGAAGGCCTGAAGTTCTATGAGGTGATCCCCATTGCGCTGGTACTGGCCGCTGCCAACACCGCCGCTGGCACCCGCGACGAAGCCACCGATATCTATGTAGAAATGCAGGCCCTGGATGGGGCCACCAGCAAACCAGTGGCCGAAATCGTGCGCAAAGGCACGGGGCTGTCGCTGGAAAACGACAGCACCCAGTTGACGGTCAAGGACATCAAGCCGGTGCTGGATGTCTGGGCGAAAGACGCGCGTAACTTCAAACCTTAAGCGCGCTGCGACACCGTGGTGGGAAGGCCGGCCGGCGCTCCGGCTCAGGCCTTCCCACAGCACGCCGGCAGACCATTGCTGCTTCCGTCCTACGCCTGTACCCGTAAAACCCCTGGCAATTGCTTGGCGAAAACCTCCCCTCCTGAATAAGCTTTGCCCCTGCTCAAGGCGCTTGCTCCTACCCGTTAGCCAGCCATCGGCGGCATCCGCGCCGCGCTTGGCAATGCAACTCTGCGACCTCCAAACGGGCACCTGTCTCGCCTGGAAAACTCACGACAAAAACAACGCAGAACTAATAGGACGGCCTACGTTATGCAATTGAGCAAAACGCCTTTTATCGCCCCCCTCGCCGCAGTGACTCTGGCGCTGCTTTTTTCCACCGCAGCTTCGGCTGGATCTACTACTGTCAGCACGATTCAATCCAGGTCTGCAAACCCGTATGTCGACTCGCCTTGGCAGGTTTGCGGACAAGGAAAGGTCGAGGCAATGAATTTCACAAACATATCGTTCCTGCGCATCCGTACCACATCAATGCCAGCCCCCGCCGGCCAATATGCGTCGATCCCAGGTCTGGGCAACATGATTGAAATGCAAAGCGCATTAAATGGCCGCGTACCGTCGGACCCGGCAGATATCGGTGCAGAACAGAAGCGCCTATTGGAACTGGCGGTGGTGAAGGATCTGCCCGTGCAGATCATGGCCAAAGGCCCGAGCTGTGCGACCAACACCAGCAACTTCGATATCACGCTGTGCAAAGACGAAAGCAGTTGCAGCCAGGCGCGATAACACCGCCCCCGGCAACTACGAGCCGTCCATAAAAAACGCCCTCTTATGGGGGCGTTTTGCGTGGTGCTGATCGGCGTCAGAATCGCCCGCTATGGCGCAAGATCAGCGCCGTGGACGTATCGGCCGAAGGCGCAGAAGCGCTACAAGGTGATCCCAATCGCGTTGCTACTGGCCGCCCGAAGCCACCGATATCTAGGTAGAAATGCAAACCCTGGATGGCACCACCGGCAAACCATTGCAGCTTCTGTCCTACACCTCTACCCGTAAAACCCCGGGCAATTGCTTGGCGAAAACCTCCCCTCCTGAATAAGTTTTGCCCCTGCTCAAGGCGCTTGCTCCTACCCGTCAGCCAGCCATCGGCGGCATCCGCGCCGCGCTTGGCAATGCAATTCTGCGACCTCCAAAAGGGCACCTGCCCCGCTTGGAAACCCACGACAAAAACAACGCAGAACCAATAGGAAGGCCTTCGTTATGCAATTGAGCAAAACAGCTTTTATCGCCCCCCTCGCCGCAGTGACTCTGGCACTGTTTTTTTCCACCGCAGCTTCTGCTGCAACTCTCAGCGCGTATGGCGGCTTGCCCTGGCAGGTTTGCGGCCAAGGAAAAATCGAAACGATGAATTTCGCAAATATGTCGACCCTGCGTATCCGCACCGCATCAATGCCAGCGCCTGCCAATCAATACGCGTCGATCACAGGTCTGGGCAACATGATTGAAATGCAAAACGCAACAGATGGCCGCGTAACAGTGCCATCGACAAATATCGGTGTAGAACAGAAGCGCCTATTGGAACTGGCGATAGCGAAGGATCTGCCCGTGCAGATCATGGCCAAAGGCCCGAGCTGCGCGACCGGTACCAGCAGCTTCGATATCACCCTGTGTAAAGACGAAAGCAGTTGCAGCCAGCAGCGGGAGCGATAAACGCCGCCCTCTGCAACTAACTACCCGTCCATAAAAAACGCCCTCTTGTGAGGGCGTTTTGCGTGGTGCTGATCGGCGTCAGACTCGACCGCGACGGCCGAAGATCAGCGAGACGATAAACATCACCAGAAACACGACAAAGAGAATTTTCGCGATGCCGGTTGCGGTGCCCGCAATACCACCAAAGCCCAGTACAGCTGCAACGATGGCGATGATCAGGAAGGTAATGGCCCAACTCAACATGATGTCTCTCCTTACATTTGGTTAGGGTTCTACACCCTGTTTGTGAGGAACCCTTACTGGCTTGGAACCGTGCCCTGGCGGCTTGGTTCAGGTTCCTTTGCTGTGTGTTTCTCGGTTAAAAATTGCCTGCTACTGAGGGAACAGCAGCGCAGTGAAAACAAAACCTGCGGATGGCTGCGCCCGGGCCGCTTCGTGGCACCCGACGCAGCTCAACAGGCTTACTTCAGCGCGTGTTTCAGTTCGCGCATGCGGTCATGGCAGGCGCGCACTTTTGGCATTTCCACTGCCAGTGCCGCACGGACATCCGGGTCCGCTTCTTCCATGGCATCTTCGAAGGCGTGCAGGATGCGGTCTTCGGTGTCTTCCAGTTCAGCCACATAGGCCGCGCCTTCGTCCTTGGTCATGCTCGCTTTGGTGTCGGCATAAACCTGGCGCAGCTTGCCCATTACGGTGCCGCCTTGGGCGGGGGTGTCGTGGTTGGCGGCGACTTTTACCGCCAGCGCCTGGATCACCTGAATCTTGGCTTGCGACATGTCGCGGAACAGGGCTTGCAGTTGCGGATCTTTGACCTCGGTGATGGCGTGCTCGTAAAAGCGCTGGCCGTCACGGGTGATTTCAATCAGTTCGTTCAGTTGGCTGGTTCGACTGCTCATGATGCGTTCCTCTCTCGGTCGGGGGCCGTTCTTGGCCTGTCTGGGAGGAGATATCGCAAGGCCTATGCCAGCTTTTTGAATGAGTTTTTATCGTTTAAAAACAATTAGTTAACCTATATGCACGGGCACCATGGCCATGCAGCTTGCAGGATGGGTACAAATCCACCGTGCAAGTTGCACGAACTTGCCTGTACTTTCCGTGACTAACGCTCACTGCAACCGATCTGAGAACGAACATGGAAGCCTCCAGCCCGAAAAGTGGCCGTATTTTGTTGGTCGATGATGAGTCGGCAATTTTGCGCACCTTCCGCTACTGCCTGGAGGACGAGGGCTACACCGTAGCCACCGCCACCAGCGCCATGCAGGCCGATACCCTGTTGCAACGCCAGGTGTTCGACCTGTGTCTGCTGGACCTGCGTCTGGGTGAGGACAATGGTCTGGAAGTACTGGCGCAGATGCGCCTGCAGGCACCGTGGATGCGGGTGATCATTGTCACCGCCCACTCGGCCATCGATACCGCCGTGGATGCCATGCAGGCTGGTGCCAGTGATTACCTGGTGAAGCCCTGCAGCCCCGACCAGCTGCGTATCGCTGCCGCCAAGCAACTGGAAATCCGCTCTCTGTCCGCGCGCATCGAGCAGCTGGAAGGTCAGGCGCGCAAGCCTGGCGATGACCTCGACTCCCACAGCCCGGCAATGATGGCCGTACTGGAAACCGCGCGGCAGGTGGCTGGCACCGACGCCAACATTCTGATCCTCGGTGAATCCGGTACCGGCAAGGGCGAACTGGCCCGCGCCATCCATGGCTGGAGCCAGCGTTCGAAGAAAGGCTCGGTGACCATCAACTGCCCGTCATTGACTGCCGAGCTGATGGAAAGTGAGCTGTTCGGCCATAGCCGCGGCGCATTCACCGGTGCCAGCGAAAGCACCCTGGGCCGGGTCAGTCAGGCCGATGGCGGCACCCTGTTTCTCGACGAGATCGGCGACTTTCCCCTGAGCCTGCAACCCAAGTTGCTGCGCTTTATTCAGGACAAGGAATACGAGCGGGTTGGCGACCCGGTAACCCGTCGCGCCGATGTGCGCATCGTGGCGGCGACCAACCTCGATCTGGATGCCATGGTCCGCGAGGGCAAGTTCCGTGAAGACCTGCTGTACCGCCTCAACGTCATCACCCTCAAGCTGCCGCCGCTACGCGAGCGCTCGGACGATGTGCTGATGCTGGCCGAGCGTTTCCTCGCTCGTTTCGTTAAAGACTACGCGCGCCCCGGGCGCGGCTTCAGCGACGAGGCGCGCAGCGCGCTGCTGGATTACCAGTGGCCCGGCAATATCCGTGAGCTGCGCAACGTGATCGAACGCGCCAGTATCATCTGCCCGCAGGAAGTGGTGGATGTCAGCCACCTCGGCCTGGTGGCACCGACCAGCAACAACGCGCCGCGGGTGGGTGCCGACCTGAGCCTGGAAGACCTGGAAAAGGCCCATATCGCCGCCGTGCTGGCCACCAGTGACACCCTTGATCAGGCCGCGAAAACCCTGGGCATCGATGCCTCGACCCTGTACCGCAAACGCAAACAGTACAACCTATGAAGCCAGCCATGACCCTGCGAACGCGGTTCTTCCTGAGCTTCTCGGCACTGATCACCGTGGCGCTGCTGGGCTTGCTGCTGGGGGTGGTCAGCGTGCTGCGCATGGCGCAGACCCAGGAGGGGCTGATTCAGAACAGCTTCGCCACCATCGACCTCAGCCAGCGCCTGCGCACCAGCTTCGGTGACCAGCTGACCATCATGCTCCGGGAAAAACCCGACATGACTGCGCTGCGCGCCTCGCAAACGCAGTTCCGCAACCTGCTGGAAGAAAGCCTGGACCTGGACAACCCCCACGACCGTGAAGGCTTCGAGCGCATCGAAAAGGTCTACAGCGAGTTTCTCACCATCCTCGACAAGGCCGACCCGGCCAGCGGTGGGGTGAATAACGACAACACCGTCAGCCAGGCCTTCAACCTGGTGCGCAAGCAGATGCTGGAAGTGCAGCAAGTGGCGATCAATAACGTCAGCATGGCTGAGTCCCAGGCTCGCGACCGCGCCAAGCTGATCGCCTTGCTGCTCAGCTTGCTGGGCGCGGCTGTGCTGTTGATCGGCGTACTGACCGCGCACAGCATCGCGCGCCGTTTCGGCGCGCCGATCGAGGCGCTGGCGAGTGCCGCCGACAAGATCGGCCAGGGCAATTTCGACGTCATCCTACCGGTGTCCTCGGTCAGCGAAATGGCCCTGCTCAGCAGCCGATTCGGGCTGATGGCCGAGGCCCTGCGCCAGCTCAAGGAAACCAATATCGAAGCCCTGATGGCCAGCCAGAAACGCCTGCAGGCAGTGCTCGACAGCATCGACGATGGCTTGGTGATCATCGACGTGCAGGGCCATATCGAACACGCCAACCCGGTAGCTATCCGCCAACTGTTCTGGGAACACGA
The DNA here is from genome assembly GCF_054057335.1 of Pseudomonas sp. TE3786. Classification (NCBI taxonomy): domain Bacteria; kingdom Pseudomonadati; phylum Pseudomonadota; class Gammaproteobacteria; order Pseudomonadales; family Pseudomonadaceae; genus Pseudomonas; species Pseudomonas sp. TE3786. Next base: position 72,967 of record NZ_JBSRZF010000010.1, on the reverse strand, counting down.
CCTGCAGGGCAAAAGCTTCGGCGCGGTGATCAACCGCCCCGAACTGGACGATGCCGTACACCTGGTGCTCAGCGGCAAGCAGCTGGAACAGATCCCCGAAGACCTGCTGATCGAAACCGCCGGCGAAAAACGCCTGCTGGCCTGGGCCCTGACCCCGGTGCACCACACCGACGGCCGTACGGTGGGCGCGGTGATGGTGCTGCGCGATGTCACCGAACAACGCGCCTTCGAACGGATCCGCATGGAATTCGTCCTGCGCGCCTCCCACGAATTGCGCACCCCGGTCACCGGCATGCACATGGCCTTCAGCCTGCTGCAGGAGCGACTCAAATTCACCGCCGAATCACGCGAAGCCGACCTGATGCGCACCGTCGACGAAGAGATGGCGCGCCTGGTGCAGCTGATCACTGACCTGCTGAATTTCTCCCGCTACCAGAACGGCTTGCAGAAACTCGAACGCGCGCCCTGCGACCTGCACGACCTGATCGCCCAGACCCAACAACGCTTCGCCGCCAAAGCCAGCGAACGCGAAATCAACATCGTCGTCGAAGTGCTCGAACCCCTGACGCAAGTGAACATCGACCGCCAACAGATCGAACGGGTACTCGACAACCTGCTGGGCAACGCCCTGCGCCACAGCATCAGCGGCAGTGAAATCCAGGTCCAGGCGCGCCGCCACGGCGAGCGCCTGATTATCAGCGTGCAAGACTACGGCGAAGGCATCGACTTCAGCCAACAGGCGCGGATCTTCGAACCCTTCGTCCAGATCGGCAAACGCAAAGGCGGTGCCGGGTTAGGCCTGGCCCTGTGCAAAGAAATCGTGCAACTGCACGGCGGACGGATCAGCGTGTATTCCCGGCCCGGCAAAGGCTCGCAGTTCTATATGGCGCTACCGATCTGAGGCAAACCCGAAGAGCATCGAGGCTGAACCGCAGCGCCGGCCGCCCTTCCCACAACAGATCGCGCACCCGTCCTCTATCTCCGCACCTGGGTCCCGGCCTGCGCTGGGATGACGGAGGTTTTGCACAGTCCACCGTCGTCCCAGCGCAGGCTGGGACCCAGAATCGTGCAGAAGTACGCCGTTCGCTGCCGCAGCGCAGCGCAACGCAACGAGCGCCGAGGTCAGGGCAAGCCGTTTTTGGTTACTTTTTTAGGGGGGGGGCCGGCAAACCGGCGACTGCTTAAACGTGACTCGCGCACGCGGTAAATCAACAGAACCGTGAAAACCTAATCAGCGCAGAACCGGATCAAACTTGATCCGCCGCCCAAACACCAACGCCACCAAAAACATTCCCATCAGCAAGCCCGTCGCCAGCTTCAACATCCCAATCACCACCAAATTGCTCAGCGGCGCATACAACACCACCCCACAGCAAACAAACGCCAGCACCAGCAAAACCACCGCGGCTTTAGACATGGCATCCATCCTCAGGCTCAACCACACAAAAACTACCCCAGCCTATGTGACAGCCAGGCACACGGGTACCCAGACGTTCGTCGGCAAGCCAGGGGGAAAAAGAGAAATCAGAAAACCCAGCGCTGATTTTCCGCCTTCGGCACATGGGCACTTTCCACGTCATCGCTGACGTTCTGCCATTGCGCCCCGCGCAGCACATCACCGGCTGGAGTGGCCTGATTACTGGCCATCTGCGGCTCAGGCTGCATAAACGGGCTTTCGGCCCACTGCGGCTCGGTGAGCGGCTTGTTCAGCATTTCGGAGTGGCTGGCCTGGGTCGCGGCCTGAACCGCCTCGGCAGCCGACACGGAGGTCGTAGCGGCAGCATAGGCACCAGCGACAACCACAGCAGCGGCACTCAGCAGGTTCAGAACATTTTTCATGGCGGCGACTCCATCGCAGATCAGATTCTTGTCTCTGAAATTGCAGGCGTCGTGCCAAGTAAAATATGATTTTTATTCTTTATAAATCAATGAGTTACAAAACAAACTCAAGCGGCGCGGTTGCACATTGCACGACCGGGCATTTTGCAGGATTGCATTTTGCACGACCGCTTATCGCCACTGGTTAGCGCCTTAGGCGCAACGGCATTCAACTGGCGTCGACGTTGCGCGCTTCCAGCGGCAGATAGACGCGAAACAGCGAGCCCTGGCCAGGGTGGCTTTCCACTTCGATGGTGCCCTGGTGCGAGGCGACGATCTGCTCGGTGATATACAGCCCCAGCCCCAGCCCCTGGGTGACCTCGTTGGACGACACCCGCTCGAATTGCTGAAAGATCCGCGCCAGGTCCGGCACGGAAATGCCGATGCCGTGGTCCTGCACTTCGATGCAGGCACCTTCCGGGGTGGCCAGCACGCGCAGGTCGATGGGCTGCTTGGCACCGTAGCGCAGCGCGTTGGTCAGCAGATTGACCACCACCTGCTCGATGCGGAATTCATCCCACAGGCCGGTCACCGGCTCGGCAGCGCTCAGGGAGACGTCACAACCGGCCGCCGCAATCTGCGCGCTGTAGTTTTCCAGCACACGCGCAACCAGCGCCGACAGGTCGAAACGGGTCGGGCGGATCGACAGCTTGCCGGTACGGATGCGCGACACATCCAGCATGTCTTCGATCAGGCGCACCAGGCTGTTGATCTGCCGCTCGTCACGCTCGGTCATGGCCTTGAGCTTGTCCGGGGTGAACGCGGCGTTATCGCCTTTGTTCAGGCGCAGCTTGCGCAACTGGGTTTCCAGCACCAGGCCATTGAGCGGGGTGCGCAGCTCGTGGGAGACGATGGACATAAAGTCATCGCGCATGCGCACCGCGTGTTGCAGTTCGTCCTGGGCAGCGCGCAATTCGCTGAGCAGAATTTCCTGTTCCTTGCGGCTTTTCTCCAGGGCCATCACTTGCTCGTTGATGGCCTGACGTTGACGGAACAGTTCAACGAATACCGTGACCTTGCTCTGCACCGCCTGGATATCCAGGGGCTTTTGCAGAAAGTCGACGGCACCGCTTTCGTAGCCGGTAAAGGCGTAGTTCATTTCGCGGCCGGCGGCGCTGACGAAGACGATGGGGATGTGTTTGGTCTTTTCCGTGCCGCGCATCAACTCGGCCAGTTCGAAGCCATTCATGTCCGGCATCTGCACATCGAGAATGGCCAGGGCAAATTCATGCTGCAACAGCAGCCCCAGGGCCTCTTCGCCGGAGGTGGCCTGGAATACCTGGCGACGCTCACCACGGATCAAGGCGTCGAGGGCCAGCAGGTTCTCCGGCAGGTCGTCGACGATCAGCAGTTTGGCTTCGATGGTGTTCAGCATGGGCTTTTATTCAACTCCGCGAGCAGCGCGTGGATGCCAGGTATCGGCAGCACGAAATCGGCTGGATGCAAGGCCAGCGCGGCTTGGGGCATGGTGGGTACCTGGGCGTCCTGTGGATCCTGGACTACGGTCAGACCGCCACAGCGTTTTATCGTTGCCATTCCTTGCGCGCCGTCCTCGTTGGCGCCCGTGAGCAAGATGCCCATCAGTCCTTCGCCGTACACATCGGCGGCGGTTTCAAACAGTACGTCAATCGACGGCCGGGAAAAGTGCAGCGGCTCTTCCCGGCTCAGGGAAAAACTGCGGTCGTTTTCAATCAGCAGGTGGTAGCCGGCGGCGGCGAAATACAGAGTGCCGCCTTGCAGGCTTTCCTTGTCGTCGGCCTCTTTCACCCGGATGCCCAGACGTTGCTGGAAGACTTCAGCCAATTGGCTGCGGCGGTCATCGGGCATGTGCAGCACGGCGATGACGGGCAACCGGTAGTCGGCACCCAGGCCGGCAAAAATCTGCAGCAGGGCCTGCACCCCGCCGGCGGAGGCACCCACCACCACCGCTTCCAGCGCGGGGGCGCGGGTTTGCAGCAGAGTGTCGAGGGCGCCGATGTTCATGCTTTGCGAAAGATCCGTTCGTGTTTCACCAGAGGTTCGAAGCGCTTGGCGTAGCTGGAAAAGTCTAGGCTCTCCTTGCTACCCAGGCCGAGGAACCCGCGGTGGCAGAGCGATTCGTGGAACAGCCCGAAGGCGCGGTCCTGCAAGGTCTTATTGAAGTAGATGAGCACATTGCGGCAGGACACCAACTGGGTTTCGGAGAACACGCTGTCGGTGGCCAGGCTGTGGTCGGCGAAGGTCACATTGTCACGCAGCGACTTGTCGAACAGCGCGCCTTCGTAGGCGGCGGTGTAGTAGTCGGAAAACGCGCGCTGGCCGCCGGCCTTCTGGTAGTTCTCGGTGTAGGTGCGGATGTTTTCCAGGGAAAAAATCCCGCGCTCGGCCTTTTCCAGCGAGCGCGGGTTGATGTCCGTGGCGTAGATGATCGAGCGCTCCAGCAAGCCTTCTTCCTTGAGCAGAATCGCCAGGGAATAGACTTCCTCGCCCGTACTGCAACCGGCCACCCAGACTTTCACCGAGGGGTAGGTTTTCAGCAGCGGCACCACTTGCTGGCGCAGCGCCAGGTAGTAGCTGGGGTCGCGGAACATCTCGCTGACCGGGATCGTCAGGTACTGCAGCAACTGCATAAACGCACTCGGCTCGTGCAGGATGCGCTCCTGCAAGGCCGTGATGGTGGCGCAGTTGAACTGCTGCAAAGCGTGGCGCACGCGGCGTTTGAACGACGCACCACTGTAATCACGGAAGTCGTAGTTGTACTTGAGGTAGATGGCCTCGATCAGCAGGCGCAGCTCGATCTCGATATTGCGGTCGGGCGACATCAGATACGTTCCAGTTTTGGCAGCCAGACGCGAATCAGCGAGAACAGCCGATCCAGGTCGATGGGTTTGGCCAGATAATCGTTGGCGCCGGCTTGCAGGCAGCGGTCTTGGTCATCCTTCATGGCCTTGGCGGTGACGGCGATCACCGGCAGCTTGCGCCAGCGCGGGTTCTTGCGAATTTCCGCAGTGGCTTCGTAGCCGTCCATTTCCGGCATCATCACGTCCATCAGCACCATGTCGATGTCTTCGACCTCTTCCAGCTTGGTCAGCGCTTCACGACCGTTGCGCGCCACTTCCACCACCGCGCCTTTGTGCTCCAGCGCGCTGGTGAGGGCGAAGATGTTGCGCACGTCGTCATCGACCACCAGGATGCGCCGACCTTCGAACACCTTGTCGCGGTTACGCGCGGCTTGCAGCATGTGCTGGCGCTCGCTGGACAGCTTCGCTTCGACCTTGTGCAGGAACAGCGTCACTTCATCCAGCAGCCGTTCCGGCGAGCGCGCGCCTTTGATGATGATCGAGCGCGAATATTTCATCAGCTCGATTTCTTCCTCACGGGTGAGGTTGCGCCCGGTGTAGACGATCACCGGCGGGAAGGAGCAGATGTCCTCTTCGGACATGCGCTTGAGCAGCTCATTGCCGCGCATATCCGGCAGCTTGAGGTCGATGATCATGCAGTCGAACACGGTGGTGCGCAGCAGCTCCAGCGCTTCGCCACCGAACTCGACGGCGGTGATCTCGATGTCGTCGTCGCCGATCAGACGGGCGATGCTGTCGCGCTGCAGGGCATCGTCTTCAACCAGCAGCACCTTTTTCACCTGCTGAACCAGCTTGGCTTCGAGCTTGGCAAACACGCCCTTGAGGTGCTCGCGGGTGGTGGGCTTCACCGCATAACCGATGGCACCCAATTGCAGCGCGGCTTCCATGCGGTCTTCCACGGAGATCACGTGCACCGGAATATGCCGGGTAACGGGGTTTTCCTTCAGCCGTTGCAGCGCCGCCAGGCCGGAGATATCCGGCAGGCGCATGTCGAGCAAGATGGCATCAGGCAGGTACTCGGCCGCCAGTTCCAGGCCGTGGTCGGCCCCGTGCGCCACCAGGCAGTCGTACTTCAGCTCGTGGGCCAGGTCGTACAGAATCTGCGCAAACTTGGGTTCGTCCTCGATCACCAGAATACGTCGGCGGCCGGGTTGCAGCTGCTGACGGTCATCGTCGAAACGGGCCACCGTGACCGGCGCGGCAAGCGAGGCGGCAGGCGCGGGGACCAATGGCAGCGGCGGAACCGGCAGCGGCTGCAGCGGCTGTAACTCGGCGACCGCACCCAGCACCCGACCCTCTTCGTAGGTCTGCGGCAGCATCAGGGTAAAGGTGCTGCCCTGTCCCGGCGCGCTGACGACGCTGATTGAACCGCCCAGCAAGGTGGCCAGGTCGCGGGAAATCGACAGACCCAGGCCGGTGCCGCCGTAGCGGCGGTTGGTGGTGCCGTCGGCCTGGCGGAACGCCTCGAAAATGTAGCCTTGCTGGTCTTCACGGATACCGATGCCCGAGTCCTGCACGGCAAACGCCACGCGGCCGTCGTCCAGACGCGACACGGTGAGCGTGACCTGGCCCTGCTCGGTGAACTTGATGGCGTTGGACAGCAGGTTTTTCAGGATCTGCTCCACGCGCTGCTGGTCGGTGAACAGGGTGCCCGGCACGCCGTTCTGCATCTCGATAGAGAAGGCCAGCTGCTTGTCGGCGGCGATCGGCGTGAACACGGTGCGCAACGTCTCGACCAGGCGCGTAACCGGAATGTTCTGCGGACGCATGTCGAGCTTGCCGGCCTCGACCTTGGAGATGTCGAGGATGTCGTTGATCAACAGCAGCAGGTCGTTGCCAGCGGAGTAGATGGAGTCGGCAAACTTCACTTGCTCGGCGGTCAGGTTGCCGGCCGGGTTGTCGCCCAACAGCTTGGCCAGAATCAGCGAGCTGTTCAGCGGCGTGCGCAGCTCGTGGCTCATATTGGCGAGGAATTCGGACTTGTACAGGCTGGCGCGCTGCAGTTCCTGAGCGCGTTCTTCCAGCTCGCGCTGGGCAATGCTCAGGGCGTTGTTCTTGTCGTCGAGGGCGTCGCGCTGGTCTTCCAGACGCTGGGCCTGGTCGGCCAGTTGTTCGTTGGTCTGCTCAAGCTCGGCCTGCTGGCTTTCCAGGTGGGCTTGGGACTCCTTGAGTACCCGCGATTGCTCTTCCAGTTCTTCGTTGGCGGTGCGCAGCTCTTCCTGCTGTACCTGCAACTCTTCGTTGAGCTGCTGGGTTTCGGCCAGCACGTCCTGCAGACGCTGGCGATAGTGCGCGGCATCGATGGAGGTGCCGATATTGCTGGCGATCAGCTCGAGGAACTCGATGTCCAGATCAGTGATGGGGCGCAGAAATGCCAGCTCCAGCACACCGTTGATAGCGTTGTCGTTGCTGATCGGCATCACCACGATATTCAGCTGCGAAGTGCTGCCCAGGCCCGAGGCGACGCTTAAATAAGCATGGGGCAGGTTGTCCAGACGAATCAGCCGACGCTCTTGCACGGCCTGGCCAACCATCGAATCGTTGCCGCTGAAACGTTGCTCGGCGGCCTCCTGTTCGGCGCTGAAACCAAAGGAGGCGACACGCTCCAGCACACCGATCGAGTCGCGCACATAGAAAGCACCGACGGTAGTGCCCAGGTAACTGGCCAATTGGCTGAGTACGCTCTGGCCCAGCTGTGCCAGGCTCTTCTGCCCCAGCACCTGCTCGGCCAGCAGACTCTGGCCATTGCGCAGCCAGGACTTTTCTTCGATAACGGCGGCGCTACGCTGTTGCTCTTCGAGGGATTTGGCATAGCTGTTGGACAGACCAAGCAATTCGCGACGTCCGACATAGGCCAGAATGCCGCTGACAATCAGGCTGAACAGCAGGTACAAAGCGATGGTCAACACCACCGTGCTGTTGGCTTCGTTGTTGCGTTGGAAGCGCAGCTGTTGTTCGGTGGCGATCACTTCGTCGAAACCTTTACGGATTTCGTCAGTCAGTTCTTTGCCACGACCGCTGGAAACGATCATTTGGTAGTTTTCGCCGGAGCGGCGGCTGTCGATCAACGAGTCGGCGAATTTCGCCCACTGTTGCTGCAAGGCTTCCATACGCCGCAGGCGATCCACCTGGCCTGGGTTGTCCTTGACCAGCTCACTGAGCGATTGCAGCTCGGACAAGATCCGCGGGCGGGCGACGTCGAAAGGGGCGAGGAATTTTTCATCACCGGTAATCAGGAAACCGCGCATGCCGGTTTCCTGGTCTACGGTGAGCCGGTAGGCCTCGTTGGTGTTGCCGATGACCCGGTCGGTGTGTTCCACCCACTGCAGGACGTTGAGCAGGTAGTACACCAGGCCGATAAAGAAGATGGCACTGATGATCCCCACGCCCAACGGCAAGGCGACGTTGCGGCTGAGGATGCGACGGAAGCTGTTCTCGTCGATGGCGGCGGAGTTGCTCATCTGCTTTCCTTGGGTAAAAAGTCAGGATTTTGCGGTAAAGGCCCGGCAATATGCATGCTTATTGCGGCAAACGCGAAAAGAATAAATTGGCCAGAGATAGCCGCTGTGCCAAGCCGCAGGTACGCTTCCGGGCACCGTCAGGCCCAGGAACAAACGTGAGGCCAGAGAGTTGGTCCACAGCTTCGCCGAGCAGTTGCAACTTTATTTTCTACTCTCTTATTTGTACCCAGCCCGAGACAGCTTGATGCCCGACAGTGTTAGTAAAAACGCCAACAAAACCATCCTGCTGGTCGAGGACGACGAAGTCGTGCGCATGCTCACCGTGGAAGTGCTGGAAGAACTGGAATACCAGGTACTGCAGGCCGAAAACGGTGCCGATGCCTTGCTTATCATTAATAGCGAACAACCGCTGGACCTGTTGATGACCGATATCGGCCTGCCCGGCATAAGTGGCCAGCAATTGATGGCCGCCGCCCACCTGATTCGCCCGACCCTGCCCGTACTGTTTGCCAGTGGCTATGCCGCGCAGGACTACCAGACCGGCACCAGCGCCGGCGTCAAGATCGCCACCATTACCAAGCCGTTCAGCCTCGACCTGCTGCGCACGACCGTCGCCGCTATGCTCGTTTAATCGTCGATTATGGGCCGAAGCGTCTGTTTTCGGCTTTCCACGCGCAGCCCTTCCGGGCTCCCTGTTGGGCTTCGCTACGCTCAGCCCAACCTACTGCGGTTTATTCATCCGATTGAGCACCACCAGCAGCGCCGCCGTCTGCGCATCCGGCGTGCCGTCGAAGCGGTGTGGGCGGTAGTGCATCTGAAAGGCCGCGATAACGTGGCGGGTGGCAACATCCAGCTCGCCATTCTGCGGCGTGGCGTAGCCCAGGCTGACCAGTTGTTGCTGGTACCAGCTGATCGGCGGCAGGTTCTGCTCGAAAGCCGCCTGCGCCTCGCTCACCGCCTTGGCCTCGGGCCACAGACCAAAACCGGCCTGCGCCAGACGCTGCCAAGGGAATAACGGACCGGGGTCGAGCTTGCGCAGCGGTGCGATATCGCTATGGCCGATCACATGGCGCGGCTCGATGTGGTTGCGGGCGGTGATGTCCTTGAGCAGCGCGATCAGCGCCTGGATCTGCCCCTCGCTGAAGGGGTACCACACCCGCCCTTCAGGGGTTTCGTCATAGCCGGCGTTGACCAGCTCGATGCCGATGGAACTGGAATTCAGCCAGGTACGCCCTTCCCACTCGCTCTCGCCGGCATGCCAGGCGCGTTTGTTCTCGTCCACCAACTGGTAGACCGTGGCCGGCCCGGCATCGATCAGGTAATGACTGCTGACCTCGCCCTGGGTCAGCAACTGCAGGGAACGCTCGAGACTGGTGGAGGTGTAATGCAGGATCACGTATTGCACCCGCTCATCCTGATTTTGCGAAGGATGGCTGGTGTCGATGCGCAGGCCGCCGGTGCAGCCCACGAGGGTGGTGAGGAGAATGACTAACAGCAGGTTCTTCATCGGAAATCGCGAGTGGGCTCGGGTTGAAATGGGGGTGGCTAGTTGTCACTTCAGCGGCGCCCTAGGTATAACGGGCCGTAGTTTAGTGCTTTAACACCGGTACTGCAGGGCAGATATGCCTGGTGCCAGTTTCCCGGCGAAAAAAGCGCCAGACAAGCGGCGTCATGGATAAAAGACGCCCGCCTATATTTAGCTGCATGCCCTGTGGGGCGCACTTCTCTGCCGCCAAGCACTGACAAGGAAATCATGCATGCGCCGCTCCCTTTTGTGGTTCAAACAGGACCTCCGTCTGGATGACCACCCCGCTCTGCGCGCCGCCGCCAGCGCTGAACGGATGCTGGCGGTTTATGTCCTCGATCCCAACCTGTTGCAGCAAGGCCCCCTCGGTTCACGGCAGCTGGGCATCCACCGCGCGCGCTTTCTTCTAGAAAGTCTGTTGGCCCTGGATGGCGCGCTGCGCGCTCGGGGCTCCAACCTGCTGGTGGTGCAGGGCCAGGCGGAACATATTCTGCCGCTGCTCGTCGAGCGCCTGGAGATCAGCGAAGTCGTTACCCATGAAGAGATCGCGCCACAGGCAGTGGAGGAAATTGCTCGCCTGCGTGCCAAGCTCGGCGAGGTGCCGCTACGCGAAATTGCCGGTCATGGCCTGCTGCAAGCCAACGAGCTGCCCTGCACCATCGAGCACCTGCCGACGGTGTACCGCGATTTCTGCAGCGTGCTGGAAGAACGCCTGGTGGTGTTCCAACCGCTGGCCGCGCCGGAGCGCCTGCCGGCCATTCCGGAAGCGGCGGTGGAGCTGTTGATGCCTCCGCCAACCCTGTCGCACTTGGGCCTGGGCGAACCCATTTATGTCGCTGATAGCGCCTTTCCGTTTTCCGGCGGCGAAGTGGCTGCCCAGGCGCGTCTGCGGGACTATCTGTGGAGCAGCCAGGGGGTTCGCCAATATTCCAGTGCGCGCGACAGCCTGATCGGCAGCGAATTTTCCTCGAAACTCTCGCCCTGGCTGGCCAATGGCTGCCTGTCGGTGCGCCGGGTGGTGGCCGAGTTGCGTCGCCATGAAGCGCAATACGGGCGCAATGCCTCCACTCAGGAGCTCTGGCGTGCGGTGCTGTGGCGCGAGTTTTTCCGCTGGACCCTGGTCCGTCGCGGCGCAGCGCTGTTCCAGGCCGGCGGCCTGAAAGCCACGCAGCAGGCACCTACCGCCGTTGATGAACGTTTTCTGCAATGGACCCAGGGCCGAACCGGCATGCCTCTGGTGGACGCCTGCATGCGGGAGCTGGCGGCTACCGGCTTTATCAGCAAACGCGGGCGGCAGGTGGTGGCCAGTTACCTGGTCAACGAACTGCGCCAGGACTGGCGCCACGGTGCCGCCTGGTTCGAAGAGCATCTGCTGGATTACGAAGCGGCGAGCAACTGGGGCAACTGGGCCTACCTCACCGGTATCGCCTGCGACCCGGTCCGCAGCCAAACCCTCAACCCGCTGCTGCAAGCCCGCCGCTTCGACCCGCAGGCGACTTACGTCAGCCTATGGCTCAGCGAGCTGCGCGCCCTGCCGGTAAACATGCGCCATACCCCTTTCGTGCTGTCGCACCTGCAACTGAACGCGCTGAACTACCCGCGGCTGGAGCATGTGCCGGAGAGTTGGCAGCCCCACCTGCCAGGCGCAGCAGCGTAGGTTGGGCTGAGCCAACGGCAAAGCCCAACAGGGAGCCTGCAGGGCTCCGCGTGATACCTGAAAAGTACTCAGCGATCGACAAGCCCCGGGCTTTGCCCGGCCTGTTGGGCTTCGCTCAGCCCAACCTACGCCGCGATGCTTTTTAGACCGCCACAGGCGCCGAGATATGCGGGTGCGCCTGGTAGTTCTGCAACTCGAAGTCTTCAAACGTGAAGGCGAACAGGTCTTTCACTTCCGGGTTCAGCTTCATGGTCGGCAGCGGCAGCGGTTCGCGGGTCAGCTGCAGGTCGGCCTGTTCCAGGTGGTTGGCGTACAGGTGACAGTCGCCGCCAGTCCAGATGAACTCACCCGGCTGCAGGTTGCACACCTGGGCCACCATCAAGGTCAGCAGCGCGTAGCTGGCGATGTTGAATGGCACGCCGAGGAAGATGTCCGCCGAGCGCTGGTACAGCTGGCAGCTGAGCTTGCCGTCAGCGACGTAGAACTGGAACAGCGCGTGGCACGGCGGCAGGGCCATTTGATCGACCAGCGCCGGGTTCCAGGCCGAGACCATCAGGCGGCGCGAATCCGGGTTCTTTTTGATCATCTCGATCAACTTGCTGATCTGGTCCACCGACTCGCCATTCGGTGCCGGCCAGTTGCGCCACTGGTAGCCATATACCGGGCCGAGGTCGCCGTTTTCGTCGGCCCATTCGTCCCAGATACGCACGCCGTGGTCTTTCAGGTACTTGATGTTGGTGTCGCCCTGCAGAAACCACAGCAACTCGTGGACGATGGATTTCAGGTGGCACTTCTTGGTGGTCACCAGGGGGAAACCGTCGGCCAGGTTGAAGCGCATCTGGTGCGCAAACAGGCTGTAGGTGCCGGTGCCGGTGCGGTCGGCCTTGAAGGTGCCGGTCTCGCGCACCAGGCGCATCATGTCGAGGTATTGCTTCATTGCACGACTCCTTTGGCGTCAGCCGGCGCACGGCGGTAGGCCCAGATGACCAGGCCGATGCCGGCGATGATCATCGGCACGCACAGCACCTGGCCCATGGTCAGCCAGCCCCAGGCAAGGTAGCCGAGCTGGGCATCCGGCACGCGGACGAATTCGACGATAAAACGGAAGATGCCGTAGAACAGCGCGAACATCCCGGACACCGCCATGGTCGGCCGCGGCTTGCGCGAATACAGCCAGAGAATCAGAAACAGCGCCACGCCTTCCAGGGCGAATTGATACAGCTGCGACGGGTGGCGCGGCAGGTGCGCGGGGTCGGTGGGGAAGATCATTGCCCATGGCACGTCGGTGGCCTTGCCCCACAGTTCGGCATTGATAAAGTTGCCGATGCGCCCGGCACCCAGGCCAATCGGCACCAGCGGGGCGATATAGTCCATCAGCTCGAAGAAGCTCTTGCCGTTGCGCCGACCGAACCAGAGCATGGCCAGCATTACCCCGATAAAGCCGCCATGAAAGGACATGCCGCCCTTCCACACTTCGAAAATCAGCAGCGGGTTGGCCACGTAAGCGGAGAGATCGTAGAACAGCACATAGCCCAGACGGCCACCGACGATCACGCCCATGGAGGCCCAGAACACCAGGTCGGAGAGTTTCTCCTGGCTCCAGGTGGCGTCGAAGCGGGCCAGCCGGCGCGAGGCCAGCCACCAGGCACCGCCGATGCCGACCAGGTACATCAGGCCGTACCAGTGGATCTTCAGCGGGCCGATGGCCAGGGCCACCGGATCGATATTCGGGTAAGCCAGCATGTGGACTCCTTAAATCAAGAAACTCGTACCCACGCCAACCAGCAGCAGGGCAAACAGACGCTTGAGCAACACCGGTGACAGGCGATGGGCCAGGCGCACACCAAACTTGGCAAAAAACATACTGGTCAGGGCAATGCCCAGCAACGCCGGCAGGTAGACAAACCCCAGGCTCCAGGTCGGCAGACGTGGATCATGCCAGCCCAGCAGAATAAAACTCAGAGTGCTGGCCACGGCAATCGGAAAACCGCAGGCCGAGGACGTCGCCACCGCCTGCTGCATAGGCACACTGCGCCAGCTGAGGAACGGCACGGTCATCGAACCGCCGCCGACCCCGAACAACGCCGAGGCCCAGCCGATCACGGCACCGGCAGCGCCCAGACCGAGCTTGCCTGGGACACCACGGCTGGCTTTGGGTTTCAGGGCGAAGGCCATCTGAATGGCCACGGCGATGGCGAACACACCAATGATTTTCTGCAGGTATTCGCCATGGATCGACTTGGCCGTCAGCGCCCCGAGGCCGGAGCCGACAACGATGCCCAACGCCATCCAGGTAACTATCGGCCAGTTCACCGCGCCCTTGCGGTGATGCTCACGCACGGCGTTGATCGAGGTGAAGATGATGGTCGCCAGCGAGGTGCCCACCGCCATCTGGGTGAGGATCGCCGGGTCGAAGCCTTGCGCGGTGAAACTGAACACCAGCACGGGCACGATGATGATGCCGCCACCCACACCGAACAGCCCGGCCAGCACGCCAGCCCCGGCACCGAGTAGCAAATAGAGCAGGAATTCCATCAGCACCCCCGAAAACAATGCGGCATGGTAACGGAAGCGTCCGACCCTCTCCAGACACTTGCCTACAGATGGCGATGGATGCCGTCTGACGCCTTGGGTAAAGTGAGCTGGCTCCCGGTACGGGAGTACCTGTACGCAGTCGACCACTGCGCCAGATCAGGCTCTGCCTGAGAGCCGTCGCATAAGGAAAGGGAAATGTGTCTGATCGTTTTCGCCTGGCGCCCCGACCACGCTCAACCGCTGGTGTTGGCCGCCAACCGTGATGAATTCTACGACCGGCCCGCACGGCCATTGGGGCCTTGGGAAGATGCTCCACAGGTGCTGGCGGGACGCGATCTGGAGGCTGGCGGCAGTTGGCTGGGCCTTGGTGCCGGCAGTCGCTTTGCTGCACTGACCAATATCCGCGATCCGCGCCAGCCGCCGTTCGGTCGCTCCCGGGGCGAATTGGTCGCCGAGTTTCTGCGCAGCGAGCTGTCAGCCGCTGCCTATCTGGATGATCTGCTACCCCGCGCGGGCAACTACGCCGGTTTCAATCTGCTGCTGGGCGATACCGAGGGCCTGTGGTTTTTCAATTCCCGCGAAGGCCAGGCGCGGCTGCTGGAGCCGGGCGTCTACGGCTTGTCCAACGCCAGCCTGGACACCCCGTGGCCAAAGCTGGAAAAAGCCAAGCAGGCCCTCAGCGAAGTGCTCCGCGAACCCACCCCGGAGGCGCTGTTGGCCATTCTCGGCGACCCGCAGCGGCCGCCCGATGCCAGCCTGCCGGACACCGGCATCGGCCTGGCCAGTGAGCAACTGCTGTCCAGCGTATTTATCGCCAGCCGCACCTATGGCACCCGCGCCTGCAGCGCGCTGATTACCCAGGCCGATGGTCGACGGTTATTGGTGGAGCGCAGCTTCGGGCCCTATGGCGGGCATTTGGGTGAGGTAAGGCTGGAAGATTGAAGTGCAAGGGCATCGCGGCTGAAGCCGCTCCTACGGGTTGATCGGAGCGCTCCGCTTTAGCCGCGATGCTGTTGATGTGGTCTGGGCGCCCAGCTCAGACCCTATCCAGGGCAAACAACGGCGCGGGCTGCTCGGGATCATCGGCGTCAGCGACCATCAGCAGTCGCCCATCGGCCTGAAACGCCAAGCCTTCGATTTTCACTGTCGGCACCAGTGGCCTTAGCCACTCCACGGCAAAGTCCTTGGTAAAACGTCCCAGCACACTGCCCATGCATTGGCCGTCCAGGTAGCTGGAGTCGGTCGCTTCTGCCGCCGCGCTGAAGTACAGCTGGCCAGCCGGGCTGATGCATAGGTCGGTCAGGCTCAGGGGTACGCCGTGCAAATCACTCAGGGTTACCGGCAGGCTGTGTTGCAAGGCTGCTGAAGTAAGCCGCCCCTCGGCGATATCGGTTAGCGCCTGCACGCGGTCGAGAAACACCAGGGCGTTTTCCCCGCCGGCACCGTTGCCGCGCTGGGCCAAAATCAGCTGCTCGCCGTGAATAACGGCACCTTCGATATTCAGCTCCTGGAACTGCTGCGCCAGCACTTCGTACAGCGGTGCCAGGTCGATGACCTGCACCTCATCGCCCCGCACCAGGCAGCCACGCTGGCGCTGCGCTTTGGAGCCAGAGCCGAGCGCCAGCAAGGCACCGTCGGGCAAAGCCAGCAGTGCTTCGAAGTCGGGTTTACGCTTTTTGCGTTTTTTCTCGTCCGCCGGCAAGGTGCCGGGCAGTAACGTCAGCTCGCGGAGCCAATTACCGCCAAGGTCGTAGTGCTGCAAGACCAGGGCGTCATCGGCGACCACCCAGAGGCCTTGTCCTTGCCGGACCAGGCCGCTGGCGGCGGATACACGCAAATGGGCCAATAGGGTCAGCCGCAGCGCGCCGACGCTCATGGCTCAGGACTGAATAGTGGCGGCAGGATTGAGCACGCGACTCAACCCCAGATTACGCAGGGCCAGGTGCAGGGTGCTGTGGATAACCTGTGGATTATCGATGGTCATGATCTGCGCCAGCAGCTCTTTGGCCTTGCTCAGGCTGATCTGGCGCAGCAGCCATTTCACTTTCGGCAGGTTGGTGGCGTTCATCGACAGGCCGTCAAAGCCCATGGCCATCAGCAGCACTGCCGACGAGGGGTCGCCCGCCATTTCCCCGCAGATGCTCACCGGCTTGCCTTCGGCATGCGCGCCCTCGACCACCAGCTTCAAGGCCTGCAATACCGCGGGGTGAAGGAAGTCGTAGAGGTCGGCGACCCGTGGGTTGTTGCGGTCCACGGCCAGCAGGTATTGGGTCAGGTCGTTGGAGCCGACCGAAAGGAAATCCACCTGGCGCGCCAGTTCACGCACCTGGTACACCGCCGCCGGCACCTCGATCATCACCCCGACCGGAGGCAGCGGTACGTCGGTGCCTTCGTCGCGCACCTCGCCCCAGGCCCTGTGGATAAGATGCAGGGCTTCTTCCAGTTCGTGGGTGCCGGAAATCATCGGCAGCAGAATGCGCAGGTTGTCCAAACCTTCGCTGGCCTTGAGCATGGCGCGGGTCTGGACCAGGAAGATTTCCGGGTGGTCGAGGGTAACGCGAATACCGCGCCAGCCGAGGAACGGGTTGTCTTCCTTGATCGGGAAGTAGGACAGCGCCTTGTCGCCACCGATATCCAGGCTGCGCATGGTCACCGGCAGCGGATGGAAGGCGGCCAGTTGCTCGCGGTAGATGGCCAGCTGTTCTTTTTCGCTGGGGAAGCGCTCTTTCATGATGAACGGCACTTCGGTGCGGTACAGGCCGACACCCTCGGCACCACGTTCCTGAGCACGCACCACATCGGCCAGCAGGCCGGTGTTCACCCACAGCGGCATACGGTGACCGTCGAGGGTTTCACACGGCAGCTCGCGCAGGGCAGCCAGGCCCTGGGTAAGCTGGCGCTCTTCTTCCACCACCTCGACGTATTGCTTGCGCAGCACGTCGCTGGGGTTGGTGAACACCTCACCGTGGTAGCCGTCGACAATCAGCTGAATGCCATCAATCTTCGAATACGGCAGGTCGACCGCACCCATCACCGTGGGAATACCCATGGCGCGGGCGAAGATCGCCACATGGGAGTTACCCGAGCCCAGTACCGACACCAGCCCCACCAGCTTGCCTTCCGGCACTTCGCCGAGCATGGCCGGGGTCAGCTCTTCACTGACCAGAATGGTGTTGTCGGGGTAAACCAGGTTCTGCTGGCGGGCCTGCTGCAGGTAGCTGAGCAGGCGGCGGCCGAGGTCTTTGACATCGGAGGCGCGCTCGCGCAGGTAGGCGTCGTCCATCAGGCCGAAGCGGTTGACGTGCTCGCCCACTACCTGGCGCAACGCACCCTGGGCCCACTGGCCGGTCTTGATCACGGTGGTGACTTCACCGCCCAGGGCGGCATCGTCGAGCATCATCAGGTAGACGTCGAACAGCGCCCGCTCTTCCGGACGCAGCTGGGTGGCCAGCTTGGCGGATAGCGCACGCATATCGGCGCGCACACGCTCCAGGGCCTGGTTGAACAGCAGCAGTTCGGCGGCGATATCGGTAACGGTCTTGTCCGGCACCACTTCCAGATCGGCCGGCGGCAACACCACCACCGCAGTACCGACGGCGGCACCCGGCGAGCCGGCCACACCGGTGAATTTGGCTTCCTGAATGCCCTTGCCCTGCCGGCCGAGGCCACGGATCGAGCCGGTGGCCTCAGCGTGGGCGATAACCCCGGCGAGCTGCGCGCTCATGGTTACCAGGAAGGCTTCTTCGCCCTCGTCGAACTGGCGACGCTCCTTTTGCTGGATAACCAGAACCCCCATCACCCGCCGGTGGTGGATGATCGGTGCGCCCAGGAAGGAGGCATAACGTTCTTCACCGGTTTCGGCAAAGTAGCGATAACGCGGGTGGTCTGCGGCGTTTTCCAGGTTCAGGGGTTCTTCGCGGGTACCGACCAGACCCACCAGACCTTCGCTGGGGGACATGCTGACTTTGCCGATGGAGCGCTTGTTCAAGCCCTCGGTGGCCATCAGCACAAAACGGTTGGTTTCCGGGTCGAGCAGGTAGACCGAGCACACCTGGCTGCCCATGGCGTCTTTTACCCGCTGCACAATAATCGTCAACGCCGACTTGAGGTCTTTGGCGCTGTTTACTTCCTGGACGATCTTGCGCAGCGTGTTGAGCATGGCTCTAAGTAGACTCCTAGGTCAGTCTTGGGTCGTGCGGTGTCAGTCTCGCGCTAACAGCCGCGGGGCCAGTTCCTTCAAGGCGCGGCGGTAGACCTCGCGCTTGAATGTCACGACTTGCCCCAGCGGGTACCAGTAACTCACCCACTTCCAGCCATCAAATTCAGGCTTGTTGGTCAGGTCCATGCGCACGCGCTCTTCGGCGGACTTCAAGCGCAGCAGAAACCACTTCTGTTTCTGCCCGATGCACAGCGGTTGGCTGTGGGTACGCACCAGACGCTGCGGCAGACGATACCGCAACCAGCCACGGGTACAGGCAAGAATCTGCACATCTTCTTGCTCAAGCCCGACTTCTTCATTCAATTCGCGGTACAGCGCTTCTTCCGGCGACTCGTGATCGTTAATGCCACCCTGGGGAAACTGCCAGGCGTCCTGATTAATACGACGTGCCCACAGCACTTGCCCGGCATCATTGGTCAGAATGATGCCGACATTAGGGCGGAAACCATCAGAATCGATCACGGTACAACCTCGCAAACGCATGTTTCGGCAT
The DNA here is from genome assembly GCF_054057335.1 of Pseudomonas sp. TE3786. Taxonomy (NCBI): domain Bacteria; kingdom Pseudomonadati; phylum Pseudomonadota; class Gammaproteobacteria; order Pseudomonadales; family Pseudomonadaceae; genus Pseudomonas; species Pseudomonas sp. TE3786. The sequence continues at coordinate 54,359 of NZ_JBSRZF010000010.1, read as the reverse complement.
TCTTTCACAAAGGTTGTGAGGGCAGCAAACCGGCCTTCGTAAGAATGGGCAATGCCGTGTAAAGCCCGTATTCTGTGGGGCCTTTTTATTTCCGTCTTGAATCTGTAAAGCGAGATTACGTATGCGTCTGGCCTTGTTCGACCTCGATAACACCCTTCTGGCGGGCGACAGCGATCATGCCTGGGGCGATTACCTGTGCGAGCGCGGCATCCTCGATGGCGTGGCGTACAAAAACCGTAACGATGCCTTCTATCAGGACTACCTGGCCGGCAAGCTGAACATCACCGACTACCTGAATTTCAGCCTGGAAATCCTCGGCCGTACCGAAATGGCCCAGTTGGACCAGTGGCACCGCGAGTTCATGCGCGATTGCGTCGAACCCATCATCACCCGCAAGGCCGTGGCCCTGCTGGACCAGCACCGCACCGCTGGCGACAAGCTGCTGATCATTACCGCCACCAACCGTTTCGTCACCGGGCCGATTGCCGCGCGCCTGGGCGTGGACACCCTGCTGGCCACTGAGTGCGAGATGGCCGACGGCCGCTACACCGGGCGTACCACCGATGTGCCGTGCTTCAAGGAAGGGAAAGTAACGCGCCTGAATCGCTGGCTGGAAGAAACCGGCATGAGCCTGGAGGACAGCTACTTCTATAGCGATTCGATGAATGATTTGCCGCTGTTGGAAAAGGTGACGAACCCGTTTGCCGTTGATCCGGACCCGACGCTGCGCGCCGAGGCTGAGCGTCGCGGTTGGCCGGTGATCAGTCTGCGCGACTGACCTGCCCCATTCCGTAGGAGCGGCTTCAGCCGCGATGCGCTTGATCTTAAAAAGCATCGCGGCTGAAGCCGCTCCTACAGGGTCAAGTGTTGGATCAAGCCGGCTTGGCGCCCATCAAGCCAAGAATGGCCACCAGCAGCACCAAAATCAGCACGCCGTAAACCAGAGCAAAGCGCTGCAACCGCTGTGGCGCTGCGACCGGCCCCAGCGCTTCCCAGGCCGCCAAACGGCCAGCCAGCAGCAGCCCGACAATAAACAGCACAATAAACAGCCCGGTACTGAGCAGCAGCCACAACTGGCTCAGCGGCCAGCCAGCAATGTGCACCAGATAAAAGCCGCTGACCGGCAGCGTCGCCGCCAGCACGGCGAAGGCCGGCAGGCTCATCAGCCGGGTGCGCCGCACTTTGCGTTGCAACACCGTCAGGTCGCCGCGTTTCTGCGCTTTCCACAACATGAGGATATGGGCAATCACCCCCAGCGGCAGCAGCACGGCCACGGCGCTGTGGATGATCTTGAACAGCAGGTAGTGTTCCATTCTCGCGTCCCTGTCAGGCGGTGTGCGCCTACCACCAGTGGTGGCGGCGCATCTGATGATTAATTAACCAAGAAACAGTTTGTAAGCCGGGTTATCGCTTTCATCCCAGTAGGGATAGCCGATCTCTTCCAGCGCTGCCGGAACCAGATGACGCTCATCTTCCGGCACTTGCAGGGCGGCGAGTACGCGACCATCAGCCGCGCCGTGGTTGCGGTAGTGGAACATGGTGATATTCCAGCGCCCGCCCAGTTTGGTCAGGAAGTTGAACAGCGCGCCCGGGCGCTCCGGGAATTCGAAGCGGAATACGCTTTCATCCGGCACCGCCGCGGCATGCCCACCCACGGTGTGGCGAATATGCAGCTTGGCCAGTTCGTTGTCGGTCAGGTCCAGCACCGGGAAGCCCTGGGCACGCAGGCCCTCCACCAGCGCGGCGCGCGGGTCAGTTTCCGGGTGGGTCTGCACGCCGACGAAAATGTGCGCTTCTTTCTCGGTGTGATAGCGGTAGTTGAATTCGGTGATCTGCCGTTTGCCGATGGCTTCGCAGAACGCTTTGAAGCTGCCCGGTTTCTCCGGGATGGTCACGGCGATGATGGCTTCGCGGCCTTCGCCCAGTTCGGCACGCTCGGCGACATGGCGCAGGCGGTCGAAGTTGACGTTGGCACCGGAGTCGATGCCCACCAGCACCTGACCCGTCACGCCTTCGCGATCCACGTATTTCTTGATCCCCGCCACCGCCAGGGCACCAGCCGGCTCGGTGATCGAACGGGTGTCGTCGTAGATGTCCTTGATCGCCGCACAGATTTCGTCGGTACTGACGGTGATCACTTCATCAACGTAATGCTGGCAGATGTCGAAGTTGTGCTTGCCGATCTGCGCCACCGCCACGCCATCGGCAAACAGCCCGACCTGGCTGAGCACCACCCGCTCGCCGGCGGCCATGGCCGCCTGCAGGCAGTTGGAGTCTTCCGGCTCGACGCCGATGATCTTGATTTCCGGGCGCAGGTATTTGACGAACGCCGCGATACCGGCGATCAGCCCGCCGCCGCCCACCGGTACGAAGATGGCGTCGATCTGGCCAGGCTGCTGACGGAGGATTTCCATGGCGACGGTGCCTTGGCCGGCAATCACGTATTCATCGTCGTAGGGGTGGATATAAACGTAGCCCTTTTCTTCGACCAGCTTGAGCGAGTGCGCGAGCGCCTCGGGAAAGCTGTCGCCATGCAACACGGCTTTACCACCACGGCTGCGCACACCCTGCACTTTCAGCTCAGGGGTGGTGCGCGGCATCACGATGGTGGCTTTGACGCCGAGGTGCTTGGCGGCCAGGGCCAGACCCTGGGCATGGTTGCCGGCCGAGGCGGTGACCACGCCACGGGCGAGCTCTTCCGGGGTCAGTTGCGCCAGCTTGTTGTAGGCACCACGAATCTTGAACGAGTACACCGGCTGCAGATCTTCGCGTTTCAGCAGAATCTGGTTGCCCAGGCGCTCGGACAGCTGGCGGGCGGGCTGCAACGGGGTTTCCACCGCGACGTCATAAACGCGCGAGGTGAGGGTTTTCTTCACGTACTGTTCAAGCATGGCGGCATCTTTGGCTAACAGGCGGGTCGGCCAGTCTACTCCAGCGCTCAGCCGCGCGGCCACCCGCTGCGGTTTTTGTGGGAGGGGCTTTAGCCGCGAGTTTTTAAGATCAAATGCATCGCGGCTAAAGCCCCTCCCACAGAAGCCTGAAGCTATAATCCGCTCCCTTCCCGTTTACCTCAGGCGCAACCCGCGATGACTCAGGATCAACTCAAACAGGCCGTGGCTCAGGCGGCCGTCGATTTCATCCTTCCCAAGCTGAATGACAAGAGCATCGTCGGGGTGGGCACTGGCTCCACGGCCAACTGCTTTATCGACGCCCTGGCCCAGCACAAAGGCGCTTTCGATGGCGCGGTGGCCAGCTCCGAAGCCACCGCCGCGCGCCTCAAGGGCCATGGTATTCCGGTGTATGAGCTGAACAGCGTCAGCGATCTGGAGTTCTACATCGACGGTGCCGACGAAAGCGACGAGCACCTGAACCTAATCAAGGGCGGGGGCGCTGCCCTGACCCGCGAGAAGATAGTCGCCGCCGTTGCGCAAACCTTTATCTGCATCGCCGATGGCAGCAAGCTGGTGCCGCTGCTGGGCAACTTCCCGCTGCCCGTGGAAGTGATCCCCATGGCCCGCAGCCATGTCGCCCGTGAGCTGGTGAAGCTGGGCGGCGACCCGGTGTTCCGCGAAGGCGTGATCACCGACAACGGCAATATCATTCTCGACGTGATGAATATGCAGATCACCAACCCGGCGCAGCTGGAAACCCAGATCAACGCCATTGTTGGTGTGGTGACCAATGGCTTGTTTGCGGCGCGTGGGGCGGATTTGTTGTTGCTGGGTACCAGCGAAGGCGTGAAAACGCTGAAGCGTGCATAGTCGTAGGGCGAATATCGCCAATGGTGATATTCGCCCTGCCTCGCGTCACTCCCCTTTCTTGAACACGTAAAACAGATTCGGCTCACTGACGATATACAGATTGCCGTGGTTATCGCTGGCAATCCCTTCCGCCTGCGGCACGGTTTTCTTCAGGCCGCTCTGGCCGCGCAGCAGTGACAAGGTGCTGATCGGCTTGCCGTTCACATCCAGTTCGATCACCAGCCGCGACTCATCCGACAGCGCCAGCAAGTGCCCGGTGGGCACATCGAAATCCAGGCTGGAGAGATCGCGCACAAACAAGCCGGCATCCCGTTTGGGGTCGTCCACTACGTGTACGGCGAAGGGGCGGCCGACGTTGGTGTGGGGAAAACCGTGCACTTCATAGATGCGCACCGGATCGCGCTCCTTGGCCACAAACAGGCGCTTGCCCTGCGGGTCATACGCCAACCCTTCGAAGCCTTTATTGCCATTCAGACCAATGCCCAGCGATAGCCGATCGGCGTCGTCGGCGCGCACGGTGGTGGAGCTCTCGTCCAGGTGTACCTTGATCAGGCGCTGCTGGCGTTCGTCGGTGATCACGTACAAACCGGCGCTGATGTATTCGATGGCTTCCGGGTCGCCAAAACCCAGCAGCGGAATACGCCGCAGCACCTTGCCTTGCAGGGTCATCTCGATGATCTGGGGGCGCTGGTTGGTGACGGTGAACAGGGTATTGCGGTCCGGGTCGTAGGTCAGGGCCGAGACATCATCACTGAGGCCTTCGATCGGCAAGGCCTCGACACTCACCCGATAAGCCGGCAGCCACAGTGAACGCGCCTGCCAGTCGCTAGCATGGCTCCATTCTTGCACTTTGAACCAGGCCCGCTCGAACAGGCGGTACTCCTGCCCGGCCACTGCCAGCAGGATCAACGCGCCGAGCAGCACGGCTCCCAGCAGGTACTTCAAGGTCAGCAGACGACGCATCGGGGGCGTTCTCACAAAGGTGGCGGGTAACAAAGCGGCGCTAGAAATAGCACAGCCTTGCTGAATTGAAACTTAACCGTGCATGCCGGCCGCAATCCGCGCAGTCGGCGTTACAAGAAGAAGCAGTTAAGGGCGAACAATGGGCTTGTCATTACTTCCCGAAGACCGTGCGCGGACCACCCTTCACACCATCGCGCTGGCCATCGGCCAACTCAGCGTAAGCGGCATTGCGCACCAGCGCCTGCTGCACGACAGCGGCCTGACCAGCGCCGATCTGGAAACCCCGGAAAAGCTCATCAGCCCCGCGCAGGAGCTGCGGGTATTCGCCAACGCCATTCACTGCACCCGCGACCCGGCCCTGGGCCTGTCCATGGGGCTGCGCATGCATGTGTCGGCCTACGGCATTCTCGGCTACAGCATGCTCGCCAGCCGCACCTTGCGTGACGCCCTCAACCTGGCGCTGGCGCAACCGGCGCTGCTCGGCACCTACTTCAAGCTGCACCTGGAAGAAGACGGCGACGAAGCCCGTCTGGTGGCACGCGGTTACCGCTACGCGCCGGAGCTGATGGTGTTCAACACCGAGCTGTGCCTGAGCTCGTTGCTCACCGTGATTCGCGATCTACTGGGGGAAAACGTGCGCCCCAGGCGGGTGCAGTTGTCCTATCGCCCGCCCCCGCATGCGCAGGCCTATACCCGTCTGTTCGGGTGCCCGGTGGAGTTTGGCGAATCGATCAGCACCCTGTGCTTCAGCGCCGCCCTGCTGGATCGCGAGCTGCCCCTGGCCGACCCGGTGAGCTGCCACAACGGCGTTCAGCAATGCCTGAAACTGGCCGCGCAACTGGACAGCGGTCAGGACGTGCTCGAGCAGATCCGTCAGCACCTGTCCAGCACCATGCCGAACGCCACCAGCCTGGAGCGCGTGGCCCACCATCTGCACCGCAGCGCGCGCACCCTGCGCCGCCACCTGACGCGGATGAACACCAGCTACCAGCGTCTGCTCGATGAAGTGCGCTACGACAAGGCGCGGCAACTGCTGATGCAGACCGACCTGCCGATCTACCTGATCGCCGAACAACTGGGCTACAGCGAAACCGCCAGCTTTCGTCATGCGTTCCTGCGTTGGAGTGGGCAAACGCCGAGCGTGTATCGGCGCTGAGAATCTGGTGTGGTTTTTGCGAGCCACCACCCTGGTGCTTGCGCGCACAGCGTAAGTCATGGAGTTAACCAACCCCACAGGACCCCACCGCCATGAGCATGCCACCCGGCGCATCGCCGAAGCTGTACAACGACGACCTCGCCCCCACCAAAGTGCGCAACTGGGGAGCCTTTTCCATCTTCAACGTCTGGACCTCGGACGTGCACAGCCTCTGGGGTTACTACCTGGCGGCCAGCCTGTTCCTGCTGTGCGGCAGCTTTATGAATTTCATCATCGCCATCGGCATCGGTTCGCTGGCGATCTTCTTTCTGATGCATATGGTCGGCGTGGCCGGGGTGCGCACCGGGGTGCCGTTTCCGGTGTTGGCGCGCGCCTCGTTCGGCATCTGGGGGGCGAATTTCCCGGCGCTGGTGCGCGCGGTGGTGGCCTGCTTCTGGTATGGCGCACAAACCGCTGCCGCCTCCGGGGCCATCGTTGCCCTATTGGTGCGCAACGACAGCGTGCTTGCCTTTCAACAGAGCAGCCACCTGCTCGGCCATACCACCCTGGAAGTGCTCTGCTTTGTGGTGGTCTGGGCGCTGCAGCTGCTGATCATCCAGCGCGGCATGGACACCGTGCGCCGCTTCCAGGACTGGGCCGGTCCGGCAGTGTGGGTAATGATGCTGCTCCTGGCGGTCTATCTGTGCGTGAAGGCTGGCGGTTTTTCCTTCAGCAATGACATTCCCATGAACGTGCTGCTGGAAAAAACCAAGGATGCCGGCGTACCGGGCACCCCAGGTTCCTGGGCTTCGCTGATGGCGGTGGCGGCGATCTGGGTTACCTACTTTTCGGCGCTGTACCTGAATTTCTGCGACTTCTCCCGCTATGCACCGAATGAGCGGGCACTGACCGTGGGCAATATCTGGGGCCTGCCGATCAACCTGATCCTGTTCTCCCTGGTGGCCGGCATCACCACCATCGCCGCCTTCAACGTCTACGGCGAAGTGCTGCTGCACCCCGACCAGATTTCCGCCAAGTTCGACAGCTGGTTCCTCGCCCTGCTGGCAGCGCTGACCTTTGCCGTGGCGACCCTGGGTATCAACGTGGTGGCCAACTTCGTGTCGCCGGCCTTCGACTTTGCCAACGTGTTTCCCAAGCACATCAGCTTTAAACGCGGCGGCTATATCGCCGCCCTGATTGCCCTGCTGCTGTATCCGTTAGCGCCCTGGGAAGGCAGTGCGGCGGCCTTTGTCGGCATGGTCGGCAACACCATGGGGCCGATCTTCGGGGTGATGATGGTGGACTACTACCTGATCCGCCGCGGCTGGCTGAATGTGGATGAGCTGTACCGGGAAAACGGTGAATACCGCTTCCAGGGCGGCTGGCATATCAATGCCCTGATCGCGGCAGGCGTGGGCATCGTGTTCTCCTCGATTCTGCCGGGCTTTACCACGCTGCTGCCGTCCTGGTGGGGGGTGTATGGCTGGTTCTTCGGCGTGGCCATTGCTGGCAGCCTGTACTTTGCCTTGCGCGCCTCGGGCCGGGTATTGGCGGCCAAGCCGGCCTGAGTATTTGCTTTGTGGGAGCGGCTTCAGCCGCGCTGCTCGTGATCTGAGGAGTATCGCGGCTAAAGCCGCTCCTACGGACTAACGCGTGGGCTGACTTGCGTGTCGGCCAACCTCAGCTATCCCTTAACAGCGAATCGATGTGGCCACGCCACTGACCACCGCACGCATGAAGTTGGCCGAAATTATCTCCTTTTGACCGTTTCTATCGTTCTGCCTCAAGGGCCGCGCTGACAGAATCAAGACACCGCTCCGCAACGCTTTCTATCTATAAAAAGCCCAACAAAAACAATTTGTTAGAGAAATTTATGGGTACTTCCAGCGCGATCAGCATCGAACAGCTCAGCATGGAATTCGGCGCGCCGGGCCAGGGCGTCAAAGCCCTCGACACGGTCTCTCTGGAAATCCAGTCCAACGAATTCTTCACCCTGCTCGGCCCATCCGGCTGCGGCAAAACCACCTTGCTGCGCCTGATTGCCGGTTTCGAGCAACCCAGCGCCGGCACCATTCGCCTGTATGGCGAGCCGATGCAGGATCTGCCGCCGTTTCGCCGTCCGGTCAATACCGTGTTCCAGAGCTACGCCCTGTTTCCCCATATGAGCGTGGCGCAGAACATCGCCTTCGGCCTGGAGATGCGTGGCCTGAGCAAAAGCGAAATCAGCGAAACCGTGACCCGCATGCTCGAGCTGGTGAAGTTGCCGGATGTGGGCGGCCGCCGCGCCGATCAGCTCTCCGGCGGGCAGCAGCAACGCATCGCCCTGGCCCGCGCGCTGGCCAACCGGCCCAAGGTGTTGCTGCTGGATGAGTCGCTGTCGGCCCTGGACCAGAAGCTGCGCAAGGACATGCAGATCGAACTCAAGCGCCTGCAGAGCGATACCGGCATCACCTTTATCTTCGTCACCCACGATCAGGAAGAAGCCCTGACCATGTCCGACCGCATTGCGGTGATGAGCAAGGGCCGAATTCTGCAGGTGGGAACGCCCACCGAAATCTACGAAACGCCGGTGAATCGCACCGTGGCCGATTTTATTGGCGAAACCAATTTCCTCAGCGCCGAGGGTCTGGAGGACGGCGTGCGCCTGAGCGACGGCCAGCTGCTGGGTGCCATCAGCGCGCAACGCGGGCCGGTGACCCTGGCCATTCGTCCCGAACGCATCAGTCTGGCCGCCGAAGGGCAATTGCTCGGCAAGGTGGAGAACGTGGTCTACGTCGGTACCGACACCGTGTACCACCTGAATGTCGCCGGCCAGGGCGGCTTTCGCGTGCGCCAGCAGAACCGCGAGGGTGCCGTCGGCGGCTATCAGGTGGGCGACCAGGTGCGTGTCCATGTGCCCAGCGCCGCCATCAAGGTGCTGGTGGAATGAGCACGCCACGACTGATTGCCGAACGCCGCCAACTGGGCCGCCGCCTGCTGCTCAGCGCGCCGGCCATGCTCACCTTGCTGGTGTTTATGCTGCTGCCACTGGGCATCATGTTCGTCGTGTCGATTCTGCAATCGGGTGATTACGGCGGCGTGAAGTGGGGCGAGTACTCGTTCGAGGCCTACCGAAATTTCTTCTACGAGCGTGATCTGGACGACCAGTTGGTGTTCAACACCGACTACCTGGAAATTTTCCAGCGCTCGTTCTGGCTATCGATTCTGACCACCTCCGGTTGCCTGCTGATCGGATTCCCCACCGCCCTCTACCTGGCACTGCAAACCGAGCGCAAACGTAACCTGCTGCTGTTTTTGGTGACGGTGCCGTTCTGGACCAACCTGCTGGTGCGTGCCTATGCCTGGATGTTGCTGCTGCGCAATGGCGGCCTGGTGGACGAAGGGCTGCAAGGCCTGGGCATCACCGACAGCGGGCTGGGCCTGCTGTATACCAACAACGCGGTGACCATCGGCCTGCTCTACACCTACCTGCCGTTTATGGTGTTGCCGATCTACACCAGCCTGGAAAAAATGGACTGGCGCCTGGTGGAAGCAGCCTTCGATCTGGGTGCCAACCGCTTCCACGCGCTGAAACGCATCATCGTGCCGCTGGCCATGCCCGGCATCGTCGCCGGCAGCATTCTGGTGTTTATCCCGTCCCTGGGTAACTACATCATTCCCGAGCTGTTGGGGGGTGGTAAAACCCTGATGATCGGCAACCTGATCCAGCTGCAATTCGGCAGTTCGCACAATTGGCCGCTGGGTGCGGCGCTGTCCTTTGCCCTGCTCAGTTTCGTGCTGCTGGCCATGCTGGTGTACAGCCTGCGCTTCAAACCGGGCAACGCCGGGGGTCATCCATGAATACCGACAATCCGCTGTGGCGCTTCGCCGGCATGCGCCCGGCCGCGTGGATCTTCTTTATCTTTCTGTACCTGCCGATCGTGGTGCTGGTGGTACTCAGCTTCAACGGCGGGCAGTCGGCAACGCTCTGGGATGGCTTCAGCCTCAAGTGGTACAGCGTGGTGGCCAATGATGCCGAGGTGGTGCGCGCGGCGAAGAACTCGCTGATTGTCGCCACCCTGGCCACCCTGATCGCCACCTCGCTGGCCACCCTCGCCGCCCTCGGCATGCGCGGCCGCGCCTTTCGCGGGCAGACCTTGATGAGCGGCGTGCTCGGCTTGCCGCTGCTGGTGCCGGAGATCGTCACAGCGGTATCGACGCTGATGTTCTTCTCCTTTATCAGCCTCAAGCTGTCGCTGTTCACCATCCTGATTGCCCACGTGGTGTTCTGCATTCCGTTCGCTTATTTGCCGATTCGCGCGCGCCTGGAAGGGATGAATCCGTACCTGTTGGAAGCCGCCGCTGACCTGTATGCCTCACCGTGGAAAGCCTTCTGGAAAATCACCTTTCCGCTGCTCGGCCCGGGGATCATTTCCGGTGCCATGTTGGCGTTCATCATTTCCATGGACGATTTCGTCATCACCTATTTCGTTGCCGGTGCCGGCGCCACCACCTTGCCGGTGTACATCTTCAGTTCGATCCGCATGGGTATCTCGCCGAAGATCAACGCGATCTCGTCGATCATCTTGGTGATCTCCATCGCTTTTGTTGCGCTGTCGTACTACGTCGGTCAGCGCAAGCGCTGACGCCCCCTGAAAAACAAGTCCAGCAAGGAGCTTTGCCATGCACGTTCGCACCACCTCGCTCGCGTTGTCCCTGCTTTGCGCCTTAGGCATTGCCACCTCGGCGCAAGCCGCCGGCACCCTGCACTTCGCCAACTGGTCGGACTACTTTCCGCCGGAGCTGCTGAAAAAGTTCGAGGCCGACACTGGCATCAAGGCCACCCTGGACGCCTACGACTCCAACGAAACCCTGCTGGCCAAGCTGAAGGCCGGCGGCGGTGCCTATGACGTGGTGGTGCCGTCGGACAGCTTTATCGAAATCATGGTGAAAGAAGACCTGCTGCAGAAGTTCGACAAGAGCAAGCTGACCAACCTGGCGCACCTCAAAGACACCTTCAAAACCCTCAGCTATGACCCGGGCCATGACTACAGCGTGCCGTACCTGTGGGGCACCACCGGCTACAGCTACGACAGCGCCCAGGTGCCCGGCGGCAAGCTGGAAGAAAGCTGGAAACCGTTCTTCGAACCGGCACCGGAGCTCAAGGGCAAGGTGGTGGCGCTCAACTCGATTGAAGAACTGTTCGTGCCCGCCGCTTATTACCTGGGCGTCGATGAATGCACCGAAGACCCGAAAGAAGCGCAGAAAATCCAGGACCTGCTGCTCAAGCAGAAACCCTCGCTGGCCATGTACAACAGTGACGGCACCATCGAGCGCATGGCCGCCGGCGAAGTGGCCATGCACGAACAATGGAACGGTGCCTTCCACCGCGCCCAGGCCCAGCGTGCCAGCCTGGTCTATGTGTATCCAAAGGAAGGTATCCGGGTGTTTATCGATAACTTCGTGATCCCCAAAGACGCCACCAACGTCGCCGAGGCCCACGCCTTTATCAACTGGATGATGGCCCCGGAAAACATCGCCGCCGCCTCCAACTTCGCCAAGTACAACAACGCCATCGAAGGCTCGGACAAATTCATGGACAAGGAGCTGTTCGAAGACCCGGCCATCAACACCCCGGCCGACAAACTCAGCCTGCTCAAACCCTTCCAGCTCTGCTCGCCCAAAGCCCTGGCCCTGCGCGCCAAGGTGTGGACCAAGCTGAAGAAATAAGCCGGCCTTACGCCCCTGTAGGAGCGGCTTCAGCCGCGATGCTCTTGATCTGCAAAAAGCATCGCGGCTGAAGCCGCTCCTACGAGGCACCGCACAACGATAAAAAACACCTTCACAGGCCTGCTCCTGAGGGCACTCCCATGCTGACCATCTATAGCGACGACCATCACCTGCACCACGGCAAATACGAGCTGATTGGCGGGCAATTCACCCCCTGCTTTGAAATGCCCAGCCGCGCCGATATGGTGCTCGACCGCGCCAAGGCTGTGGGCCTGGGCGACATTCACGCGCCGCTGGATTTCGGCCTGGCACCAATCCGTCGGGTGCATAGCGAAGGCTTTCTGCGCTTTTTGCAAAACGCCTGGAGCGACTGGCAAGCCATCGGTCGTAACCACGACATGCTGCCCATCGCCTGGCCAACCCGACGTTTGCGCCAGGTGGAACCCACCGCCATCGACGGGCGTCTGGGCTACTACTCCTTCGATGCCGGCGCGCCGATCACCGCCGGCACCTGGCAGGCGATTCGCAGCTCCGCCAACGTCGCTCTCACCGGTCAGGCTGAACTGGCCAAAGGCGCGCGCGGGGTGTTTGCCCTGTGCCGGCCGCCGGGTCACCACGCAGCCGCCGACTATATGGGCGGCTACTGCTACCTGAACAATGCGGCGATTGCCGTGCAGGCCTTGCTCGACCTCGGTGCCAAGCGCGTGGCGGTGCTGGATGTCGACTACCACCACGGCAACGGCACCCAGGACATCTTCTACGAGCGTGCCGACGTGCTGTTCACCTCGATCCACGGCGACCCGCGGTTCGAGTACCCGTACTTCCTCGGATTTGCCGATGAAAAAGGCGCGGGCGTGGGCACGGGGTTCAACTTCAACTACCCACTGGCAGAAGGCAGCGACTGGTCGGTGTGGAGCCTGGCCCTGGCCGATGCCTGCCGGCAGATCGAGGAATATGCGCCGGATGCACTGGTGGTATCCCTGGGCGTGGACACCTACAAATCCGACCCGATTTCACAGTTCAAACTCGACAGCCCGGACTACCTGCGCATGGGCGAAGCCATCGGCAAGCTGGGCCTGCAGACCTTGTTCGTAATGGAGGGGGGCTATGCGGTGGAGGAGATCGGCATTAATGCCGTGAACGTGTTGCAGGGGTTTGAGAGCGTGGCGTAGGCGCCCACATTCGAAATCTCGGCACCGGATTGCCGGACCACTGGATTCCAGCCTTCGCTGGAATGACGGCGGTTTTGCCACTATCACCGTCACTCCAGCGAAGGCTGGAATCCAGAATGTTGCAGGATTACGCAGATCGCCATCACGACGGATCGGCGTTTTTGTCTTTGCGAAACACGTAAAACAGATTCGGCTCGCTGACCATATAGATGGTGCCCTGTTCGTCGATGGCCACCCCTTCAGCGCGCGGAATGCTTTTGTGCAGGCCATTCATACCGCCATAAAGGCTGATAAAGCTGACCGGCTGACCGTGCTCGTCCATCTCCAGCAGCAGCTTGGATTGCGCCGACAGCACCAGCGAGTGTCCGGTACGCGGGTCAACGCTCAGGGCGGAGATATTGCGCATATACAGCTCATCACTGGGCAATGGCTCCATCTTGCCTTCCAAGCCGGCAGTGCCGTCGCTGCTCCAGCTGAACAGGGCGGTCGGCGAGCGCTCTTTGCCCAGCAGCAGGCGATGCTGCGCCGGGTCCCAGGCGATGCCTTCAAAACCTTTGTTGCCGGAGTCGGCATAGCCCAGGTCGAACTCGCGGGTATCGATGGCGCGCAGCTCCAACGCCACCGGGCCGAGCTTGAAGATCGACAGGGTGCGCCGACGCTCATCGGTAATGGCCATATTGCCGTTGCTGAGCATCGCCACCCCTTCCGGGTTGGAAAAGCCGATCAGGGCAATGCGCCGCAGCACTTCGCCGTCCAGGCTCAATTCCACCAGCAGGGGTTCCTTGCCGGTGACGGTGAACAGGGTTTTGCTTTCGGGGTTATAGGTGAGGTCCGAGGTTTCATCGTCCTCGAGGTCTTTCAGCGGCTTGGCCTGAATCACCGGGCGGTAGCCCGGCAGCCAGATGCTGGCGTCGCGCTCGGCCTGGTCGAAGTTGTCTTCGTCGGCCCAGTATTTGATCTGGCCCAGCCAGTGCTGGGTGTAGGTCAGCACCGCAACGATAAGCACGACGAATGCGAGCAGCAGCCAAGGCCAACGGCGGCGCAAGGAAAAGGAACGGTTGGGCATGAGGCGGTCTCTGTTACTGCCGCAGCACACTAGCCACGGTGCAGAAGATTCCGGTCCGATCGTCCTTGATCAACCGTGAACCCGCGCCGAAAGACGCGGGTGGTGCCGAACTGTACAACAGCCGTTCGCGGTTAGGACACCCGCCAGGAGTTACCACTTTTGTAGCAATGAAACGGGACTTACAAAACCCGGGTGCCAACGCTCGAATGGCCGACCAGTTCGAGCAGCAGTTCATCGCCTTGGTTCAATGGGCCAACACCCGCCGGAGTGCCGGTGAGAATCACGTCACCCGGCTGCAGGCTGAAGTGCCCGGCCATGTGGGCAATGATCGGCACGATCGGGTTGAGCATGGCGGCGCTGTTGCCGTCCTGGCGGACTTCGCCGTTGATGCTCAGGCGGATGCCGATGTCGGTCAGGTCGCTGATTGCATCGCTGCTGACAAAGGGTGCCAGCACGCAGGCACCGTCGAACGACTTGGCGATTTCCCAGGGGTAACCCTTTTCCTTGAGCGTGGCCTGCACATCGCGCAGGGTCAGATCCAGGGCCGGGGCGAAACCGGAGATGGCGTCGAGCACTTCTTCTGCATTGGGTTTGCGCGACAGCGGTTTGCCGATCAGCACGGCAATTTCCGCTTCGTAATGCACGCCGCCACGGTCGGTAGGAATACTGAAACCGCCCTCGGCTTCCACCACACAGCTGCCGGGCTTGATAAACAGCAGCGGCTCGGTGGGCACCGGGTTGTTCAGCTCTTTGGCGTGCTCGGCGTAGTTACGGCCCACGCACACCACTTTGCCGATCGGGAAATGGATGTGGGTGCCATCCAGATAACGGTGTTGATAGCTCATGAATGACTCCTGAATCGAGTGAAGGCCGGACCTGAAAACGACCGAATTACAGGGGAAAAATCTTGCCGGGGTTCATGATGCCATTCGGGTCGAATACGGCCTTGATGGCTTTCATATAGGCGATCTCGGCTTCCGAGCGGCTGTAGGTCAGGTAATCGCGCTTGGTCATGCCCACGCCGTGTTCGGCGGAGATCGAGCCGTTGTACTTCTGCACGATCTCGAACACCCACTTGTTCACCGTGGCGCACTTGGCGAAGAACTCGTCTTTGCTCAGGTTGTCCGGCTTGAGGATATTCAGGTGCAGGTTGCCGTCGCCGATATGGCCGAACCAGACAATCTCGAAGTCCGGGTAGTGCTCGCCAACGATCGCGTCGATGTCATGCAGGAACGCCGGCACATTGGCCACAGTGACCGAGATATCGTTTTTGTACGGGGTCCAGTGCGAGATGGTTTCGGAAATGTACTCGCGCAGTTTCCACAGGTTCTGCAGCTGCTGTTCGCTCTGACTCATCACTCCATCGAGCACCCAGCCCTGCTCCACGCAGTGTTCGAACGTGGCCAGCGCCGCCTCGGCCACTTCCTCGGTGGTGGCTTCGAATTCCAGCAAGGCATAGAACGGGCATTCGGTTTCGAACGGTGCCGGAACATCGCCACGACCCATGATCTTGGCCAGGGCCTTGTCGGAGAAGAATTCGAAGGCGGTGAGGTCGAGTTTGTTCTGGAAGGCGTGCAGCACCGGCATGATCGAGTCGAAATCGGCAGCGCCGAGGACCATCGCGGTGAGGTTCTGTGGCGCGCGGTCCAGACGCATGGTGGCTTCGACGACAAAGCCCAGGGTGCCTTCAGCGCCGATAAACAGCTGACGCAGGTCGTAGCCGGTGGCGTTCTTGATCAGGTCCTTGTTCAGTTCCAGCAGCTCACCCTTGCCAGTGACCACTTTCAGACCGGCGACCCAGTTACGGGTCATGCCGTAGCGAATAACCTTGATCCCGCCGGCATTGGTGCCGATATTGCCGCCAATCTGGCTGGAACCGGCCGAGGCGAAGTCCACCGGGTAGTACAGGCCCTTTTCTTCGGCGAACAGCTGCAGTTGCTTAGTGACCACGCCTGGCTGACAAACGGCAGTGCGGTCGAATTCGTTGAAGCTGAGCACTTGGTTCATATAGTCGAAGGCCACCACCACTTCGCCATTGGCGGCCACCGCAGCAGCAGAAAGACCGGTGCGACCGCCGGACGGCACCAACGCCACCTTATGTTCATTGGCCCAGCGGACAATGGCCTGCACTTGCTCGATGGTCTTGGGAAAGGCGATGGCCAGCGGTGCCGGGGCGAAATGCTTGGTCCAGTCCTTGCCGTAGGCATTCAGCGAATCGGCGTCGGTCAGTACCTTGCCAGGCTCGACCAGGGTCTTGAGTTGTTCAATCAGGGCAACGTCGGTCATCTACAGAACTCTCACGCAATTCATGGTCGCCCTGAGAACCTTTCAGGTCGCAACCGAGCAAGTAAAAAGGAAGACATGCTAGCATACGCCCCCCGCGAATCGTGCTCTGTGCTCGGTTTGCGGCAGCGGCGAGACGCCGATATGGGCCGCCCGCCACGCTGGCTTTGCCTGACTTTTCTACCGGGACAAACAGGTACTCAGATGAGCAAGACCTCTCTCGACAAGAGCAAGATCAAGTTCCTTCTTCTCGAAGGTGTGCACCAGAACGCTGTCGACACGCTGAAAGCGGCCGGCTACAGCAACATCGAGTACCTCAAAGGCGCCCTGTCGGACGCGGAGCTGAAAGAAAAGATCGCCGACGTGCACTTCCTCGGCATCCGTTCGCGCACCCAGGTCACCGACCAAGTCTTCGACTGCGCCAAAAAGCTGATCGCCGTTGGCTGCTTCTGCATCGGCACCAACCAGGTTGACCTGGATGCGGCCCGCGAGCGCGGTATCGCCGTGTTCAACGCGCCGTACTCCAACACCCGTTCGGTAGCCGAGCTGGTGCTGGCCCAGGCGATTCTGCTGCTGCGCGGCATCCCCGAGAAGAACGCCTCCTGCCACCGCGGTGGCTGGATCAAGTCGGCGGCCAACTCCTTCGAAATTCGCGGCAAGAAGCTGGGCATCGTCGGCTACGGCTCGATCGGTACCCAACTCTCGGTACTGGCTGAAGCCTTGGGCATGCAGGTGTTCTTCTATGACACCGTGACCAAGCTACCGCTGGGTAACGCCACTCAGGTCGCCAAGCTGCACGACCTGCTGGGCATGGCCGATATCGTCTCGCTGCACGTACCTGAGCTGCCGTCCACCCAGTGGATGATCGGCGAGAAAGAAATCCGCGCGATGAAAAAGGGCGGCATTCTGATCAACGCCGCACGCGGCACCGTGGTCGAGCTGGAGCACCTGGCCAACGCGATCAAGGACGAGCACCTGATTGGTGCCGCCATTGACGTGTTCCCGGTCGAGCCCAAGTCCAACGACGAAGAGTTCGAAAGCCCGCTGCGTGGCCTGGACCGCGTGATCCTCACCCCGCACATCGGGGGTTCCACCGCCGAAGCCCAGGCCAATATCGGTCTGGAAGTGGCGGAAAAGCTGGTGAAGTACAGCGACAACGGTACCTCGGTGTCTTCGGTCAACTTCCCCGAAGTCGCCCTGCCGGCGCACCCGGGCAAGCACCGTCTACTGCACATCCACGAGAACGTTCCGGGCGTGATGAGCGAAATCAACAAGGTGTTCGCCGACAACGGCATCAACATCTCCGGTCAGTTCCTGCAGACCAACGCCAAGGTGGGTTATGTGGTGATCGACGTTGATGCGGAGTACTCCGATCTGGCTCTGGAGAAACTCCAGCACGTCACCGGTACCATCCGTAGCCGCGTACTGTTCTAAGCGCGATCTGTAGATATAAAAAAGGGAGGCTTCGGCCTCCCTTTTTTATGGATTTACGAAAGTCATGAACTCGCCCTGTAGGAGCGGCTGGTCGATCATTTCACAATGATATTGATCACCGGCGAAACCACCGGCAGCGGTGCCAGTACGCCGTTCTTGTCGGTCTGCACCAGCTGCAGGCGGTGCGGGCCGCTGGGGAGGATGAATTTCTCTTGCTGGTCAGTGGTCAGCAAGCGGATCTGATCACTGCGCAGCACTGGCATATTGGCTGACACCGGCGGTGCATCGATGAGCAGGTGAATCTCGTTGTCGGTGGGCGCGGTCACCGGCGGCGACATGCCTGGGGAAACGGTCACCGTGCGCACGCCAAACTTGATCGCGAAGGGCCGGTCGACGGTGGCGCCGTTCATTGGCTCGAGAAAGTACAGCTGCGCCGTCTGCGTCACTTCAATCGGCACCGCAGGCTCTGGCGTGGTGGCAGCCTGGGCGGTGGCGCCAAGGCCAAGCGTCAAGGCTAACAACGCTGCAAAGTGGGTGTTCATGGTCGAACCCTCCTGGATCCTTATAAGAAACCGCCCGTTGTCCGAGCTGCTCATTTAGTGACCACCAGAGTGTAGGAGGGTTCAGGCTTATCGCCCCGGCGGATTCAGCTGCAATCCAGAGCCTGCAAGGCTTCAAGCGCAGCGGCCAGCTGGTCTTCGTTGAACACCTGCACGCCCGCGCGGCGCAGCAGCGCGGCGGTCACGCCTTCGCCGGCGACCTTCTGCCCGGCAAAGCTGCCGTCATAGGTTTCCCGGTTGCCGCAGGAGGGGCTGCGGGATTTCAGCACCGCCAGGCGAATGCCGTGTTGTTGCACCAGCGCCAGGGCCTGGTCGGCACCATCGAGAAACGGCGCGCTGACATCCTCGCCCGCTTCGGTCAGCACCCGCGCCTGACCGTCGAGTACCTGCGCGCCCTGACCGCCGGCAATTTCCGCTGGCGGACGCGGCGTCGACAGGCCGCCCGCCACTTCCGGACACAGCGCCACCACTCGGCCCTCGGCCTGCCAGAGCGCCAATTGGTCGAAGGGCCCATGGGCACCGCCGTCATAGCGCACCCGATGCCCCAACAGGCAGCGGCTGACCAGAATCTTTTCCATCACCACACTCCTAATCTGGTGCCACCAGGTCACCGCCGGTAACACCGCTGAAATCCGCCCCCTATCGAAGGTGAGGCTTGGCCGCCAATAACCTGCAAAAGCTCGGTATCAAGCGGTTTTCCGGCCAACCCTTCGACGGGAAGCGCTGCTGGGCGCTGGCCCAACGCCAGCGCCCTGGCCAGACTGCCGGCACCCGCACAGGAAGCGTCCCCATGATAAAAACAATCGCCGCCCTCGCCCTACTGATCAGCACTCCCTGCCTGGCCGACCTGCAGGCCCTGGACAACCCCGCCCTCAGCGAAGTGGCAGGCCAGGCCGGGATCAGCATTCGCCTCGACCTGCAGGCCCGCATCAATCAGATCCGCTTCAGCGACACCACCGGCAACGTCTCGCTGCGCAACCTGAAAATCGACAATGGCTGCGTCAATCCGAGCGACTGCCCGAATGGCGCGGGCGGCAGCTTTGCCCTCGGGCCGGCGCAACTGGGCCTGGTGCTGCCGATTTTCGGCGTCAACCAGCCGACCCTGATGGTCGATGTGGTCACCGGCACCGATGGCCAGCAACGTCTGCAATTTACCCTGCCCGACCTCACCACCATAAATGAACAGCTGATTGCCAGCGGCCTGCCGGCCCAGCGCATTCGTCTGCGGGTGGCCAGCGACATGTATGTGGGGGAAAGCCGTCTGGGCAGCCTTGAGGTGCGCGATATCACCGATCTGCATGGCACGCTGAAGGTGTGGGGGCACTAGGCCCGCAACGCCCTGTAGGAGCGGCTTTAGCCGCGATGCTTTTAAACAATCGAAGGCATCGCGGCTGAAGCCGCTCCGACGAAAAACAAGCACGCGACTACAGTGCCCGGCACCGAAACCACCCGGTCAACGACAGCCGCTCGCGCGTCGCTGGCAGCACTTCATGGGGCAATTGGCCGGACATAAAGATCACCAGACGCCCGCCCAGCGGTGCCAGGTCATGCTCTGCCTCGCCGGGATAAATCCGCAGCGCCCCACCCTGCTCGACCAACCAGCCCTCATTCAGGTACAGCACCGCCGACACGGTGCGGCGGTCATCATCGCGAAAGCGGTCGACATGGCGCTGGTAAAACGCCCCGGGCGGGTACAGCGCGAAATGGCTTTCATAGTCGTCCAGGCCCAGGTAAAGCGCCTGATTCAGCGCCTGGCGCAGCTGCTCCATCACGGCCAGATAGGCGTCGGTGGCAGCCCCTTCGCCGTGTTCCAGCCACTGAATACTGTCGCCGCGCACCCCTTGGCGGACCTGGGCCGTGGCACCGCGGCCGACCGCAGCCGGTGCCAGGCGGCCATCGGCGGCACGTTGTTGGCACTCTGCAGCCAGTTCGCGGGTCAGAGCCTGTGGAATAAATAGATCGTGCTGCGACCAGCCCTGATTCGCCAGGTCATCGATCAGGGTCGTCAGCAGCGAGGAATCGAGCCGTGGTGTTGCGCATGTGTTTGCCATGGCGGCGATTCTATCAGCGCCGCTCACGCGCCTCGACAAGCCCAGGCGATGCCGCTGAAAATAGCGGCCTGCCCGACAGGAGTCCTTATGCGCGCCCTTTTCGCCCTCGTGTTGTTGTTCTGCTCGCTATCCAGCCTCGCCGATGAGCACAGCCAGCTCTATGAAGCCGCCGGTTGGCCGCAGCAACGCGCGCATTTCAACGCCGCTCTGCAAGCCGCTCAGCAGCGCTACCGAAGCAGCCTGCCGGACGCCGTCTACCAGGCGCTGGTGACCAACAGCAACCAGCGCTTTGCGGCGCAAGGCATGGACCAGCGTGGCGCGGCCACCCTGCGGGAAAAACTGAGCAACCCGGCACCCGCGCTGGCGTTCTTCCAATCGCCGCTGGGGCGCAAGGTCGTTAACGCCGAGGTGAATGCGACGCGCCCAGAGGAGCTGGCCAAACACGCCAATGGCATTCCGCGTATTCAGGCCGACAACAGCCGCGCCCTGCTGATTCGCCACCTGGCCCAGGCCCTGCCAGCCAAGGAAGCCGGTGCCGAAGTGAGCCTGGCTCTGGCCGGTGTGGCGGCCGACAGCCTGAGCCAGATGATCCCCGGCCTGATGGGTGGCGGACAGGCTCAAGGTATGCTCGATAGCCAACGGCAGCGGTTGATGCAGCAGATTGGCGCGGATGTGGATAACACCCTGCTGTATGTCTACAGCAGCCTGTCCGACCCGGAGCTGGATGAGTTTGTGATGTTTGCCGAATCAGCCGACGGCAAAGCCTATTACCAGGCAGCGCTGGCGGCGATGCGTGCAGGGCTGGCGGTGGAGCGGACGGCACCGGCGGCAAATCCTGATCCCAACGCGGAACCAGGCATCTGAGCCTGACTGGGCACATTCCGTAGGAGCGGCTTTAGCCGCGATGCTTTTAAACAATCTAAGGCATCGCGGCTAAAGCCGCTCCTACGGGTAATCAGTTCAGCGTGCCAAACTGCTTGGTCAGAAAGGCGAAGTAGCGGGCACGGATCTGCGCGCTCTCATTGGCCAGATGATGCCGCCCCTCTTCCAGCATCAGCACCTTCACTTCACTGAACTTGCCGCGCAGCACCTCCAGGTTATGCCGCCAGTCCACAGTCATATCGGCATCGCCCTGCACGATCACGATGCCCCGCTCACTGCGCGGCGCGCGCTCGATCTGCGGCACCCAACGCGATAACGCGCCGACCCACGCAGTGGGCAAACTCAGTGGTTGCAGCGGGTCGGTCTGGATAAAGGCGAGGAACTCGGCGTCATTCGAGTTGGGGCTGAAACGCCGCGGGATCTGGGTAACAAAAGGTTTGAGCAGGCGGTAGCTGAACTTGGACCAACCCCAGGCCCGCGGCCGCACCAGCGGCGCCAACAAGAGCACTTCACCGATCTGCGGACGTTGGCCGCTGGCCAGTTGCGCGTCGCGCAGCAGGAAATCGATGATGATCGCCCCGCCGGTACTCTGCCCACACAGGTGCCAGGGTTGGGGCAGATCAAGGCTGACCGCCTCGCTCAACAGGCTCTGGAACACCGCCTGGTACTCGCTGAACTCACCAATGCTGGCGCGGGTGCCGCTGGACAGGCCATGGCCCGGCAGATCGCAGGCCAGCACGGCAAAGCCCATGCCCAGAGCCCAGGCAATCATATGGCCGTACAGGCCCATATGGTCGTAATAGCCGTGCTGCAGCACCAGCGTGGCCTTGGGCGCTGGCGGCAACCACAGCTGGGTCACCACCTCGTAGCCACCCACTTCCATCACACCAAGCCGGCAAGCGGCACCTGGAATATTCAGCCGATAGAACTGCCGATAGGCCTGTGCCTCTGGCGGCTCGGCCTGCGCTGCGGCCAAGGGTCGCAACTGGGCGCGCAGGGAATCGGGCTGAAAGGCTACTGGCATAAGGTGTCCACGGATGGCGGGGGAAAGGCGCGATAAATAAAGAGCGCGAGCAGGCCGTGTGAACATGCAGCTAAACCGAGCGCAGTGGAGTTCACGCGGACTGCGAATATTCTGCTGGCGAGCGGTCCGTGGCAAGCTATGCGCCCGCCATCGATTGAAAAGCCATGCGCCTGCCTTCTCGAAAAACCGTTCTCGCCTCCCTGCTTGCCGTTGTCTGGCTAGGTGCCATGGTCAGCGCTTTCTGGTGGTACGAGGCGCGTTATATCCGTCCGTTCGCCGAAACCACCGCGCTGTTTTCCGGCGACCCGCTGCAATTGCCCGCCAGCCTGGCCGGCCCAGGGCCGATCCGGGTGGTGCATTTCTGGGACCCGGCCTGCCCCTGCAATGTCGGCAACCAGCAACACCTGGCCGAATTGGTGGCGCGCTTCGGGCCGCAGGGCGTGGCCTTCTATGCGGTGCAAAAACCCGGCAGCCACGGCCAGTTGCCGGACACCCTCAGCACCCTGCAACCACTCACCGCGTTCCCTGGCGCCGAGCACTTGCCGGCCAGCCCGGCCGTCGGCATCTGGGACAAAAATGGCAACCTGGCCTATTTCGGCCCCTACAGCGAAGGTGCCACCTGCACCTCGAGTAACAGCTTTATCGAGCCGATCATCGAGGCCCTGACCCAAGGCCGCACGGTGAATGCCACCCACACCCTGGCGGTAGGTTGCTTCTGTCAGTGGGCCGAGCCTGGGCCCTGACAGGTCGGCAAAGCTGTACGACACTCACTAAACCCAACTGTATTCTGCCTGCCGCACGCACTACTGATTCCGATGCGGCAGCTTGCCTGAGGTGGCTATCGTGAACAGCCCGCGTTTTACTCTGGACACCCATTACCGCAAGGCCGACCGCATCATGCTGGGCGTGCTCTGGCTGATGTTTCTCTACGCCCTGGGCCTCGCCGCCTGGCATGGCACCTGGGGCCAGGCCCTGGTGGTGGGCGGGCTGACGGTGGCGGTGATGAGTGTGATGCACCAGTTGATCCCCGGTCGCCGCCTGCTGCGCTGCTGCATGGGTGCGGCATTTATGGTGATGTCGGCGCTGCATGTGAACCAGAGCCATGGCCTGCTGGAAATGCACTTCGGCATCTTCGTGCTGCTGGCATTTCTGGTGTATTACCGCGACTGGCTGCCGATCGTGGTGGCTGCCACGGTGATTGCCGTGCACCACTTGGCGTTCTTCGCCATGCAGAGCCAGGGCATCGATGTGGCGGTGATTCCCCAAGGCACCTGGCCGCGGATATTCCTCCATGCGTTCTATGTGGTGCTGGAAAGCGCCATCCTCATCTACCTGGCCCAGCAGACCTATGTCGAGGCCCAGGAAAACCTGGCGCTAATGGCCACCGCCGCGCACCTCACCCAGCGCGACGACGGCATCGACCTGCGCTACCGCAGCCCGGCCAAAGGCGATACCGCCGTACGCTTCAATCACTTTCTCGAATTGCTCGACGAGCTGGTCAGCGCGGTGATCGCCGACACCCAGGGCCTCACCGATATGGGCCAGCAATTGGGCCAGGCCACCGGCAAGCTGCGGGACGGTGCGCAGCGCCAGGAGGCAGAGGTCAACTATATGAGCCAGGCCATGCAGCAAATGAGCAGGGCCATCGATGAAGTGGCGGCGCACGCCGACCAGGCCGCGCAGTCCGCCGAGATGGCCAACCAGCAGGCCAGCGCGGGCAACCGCTCGGTCATTCTGGTGCGCGAGGAAATTGAAAAACTCGCCGACCATATCGTCGGCACCGACCGCGAGGTGCAATCACTGGCCAGCCAGTCCGAGCAGATCGGCAAGGTGCTGGAGGTGATCCGCAGCATTGCCGAGCAAACCAACCTCCTGGCGCTCAATGCCGCCATTGAAGCGGCGCGGGCCGGTGATCAAGGCCGCGGCTTTGCCGTGGTGGCCGATGAAGTGCGCAACCTGGCGCAGAAAACCGCGCTATCCACCGCCGAGATTCAGGACATCATCGCCCGCCTGCAACACAGCAGCCGCCAGGCCGCCAGCGCCATGCACGAAAGCCAGAGCAGCGTGCAGCGCTGCGTTGCCGACAGCCAGAGCGCCGCCGACCTGCTCAGCGCCGTGGCGCAGGATATCGGTGCCATCACCCGTCTTAACCAATCCATCGCCAGCGCCACCCACCAGCAGGTGGAGGTCAGCAACGAAGTCAGTGAGCACCTGCACAGCGTGCAGCAGGTGGCCGAGCAGAATGTCGGCGACGCCGCCGCGCTGGATAGCCATGGCCAGCGCCTGCGGCAGTTGGCTGATCGCCTCAATCGCCTGAGCCAACGCTTCCAGGTCAGCGCCTAAGCGCGGGAGGCCAGCGCCTGGGCTTTAAGCTGGTAGGCCTGCGGCGTCATGCCCTGCCAGCGGCGAAACGCACGGTAGAACGGCGACAGCTCGGCAAAGCCACAGGCGCGCGCCACCTCGCGAATCGGTTGCCCCGCTTCCAGCAACTGCGTGGCGTGCAAACGCCGCACTTCCTCATGCAACACCCGAAAGCTGCTGTTGTATTGCGCCAGCCCGCGCTGCAGAGCACCGGCGTTCAGGTGCAAGGCCTCGGCGCAGCCCACCAGGGTGCAGGTTGCCTGGCCCATCTGCCCTTGCAGCCAATAACGTACGCGGTTGAGCAACTGGTTTTCGCCCAGTTCTTGCAGCTCCAGCTCGGCCTGCTGACTGAGCAGGGCAAATAAGCGTGGATTGGCGCTGCGTGAAGGGCGGGTCAGCAGGCTGCTGGAAAACACCAGGGCGTCATGGGCCTGGGCAAAGCGTGGACTGAGCCCGAACAGGCGTTTGTGCTCGCCCTGCCGTCGCGGTGCCGGGTGACGGAAATCCACGCCCTGCACACGAAACTCGTCGTCCGTGACGCTGCCGAGCATCTTGATCAGCAACAGCGCCAGGCACTCGATCTGCTGGCGCAGGGAGCCGAAGCCGCGGTAGTTGAGGTCCAGCACCAGGCGCACGCTGTCGCCCTGCTCTTGCAGGTAGGCAGCGAAGCCACCGGAGAGAATGTGCTGGTAGCGCACAAAGCTTTGCAGCGCCTCGCGTAGGTCGCGGCTGGCCAGCAGCAGGTAACTCACCACATCCAGCGGCCGCGGTTTCATCACCTCGGCCAGGTGCAGACCGATATCGCAGTCGCCGGTAAGGTTCTGCAGCGCTTCCCAGAACAACGGCGCGTTGTCGTGTTCCTCGCGGCCGGCAACCGACGGCGGTGCCAGCGGCACCCCCTGGTAGGCCCGGCGGTAGGTGTCGGTGGGGTCCCAACCCAGGCTCATCAGGCCCTCATACAGCAGGCGGCGCATGGTCGGGGAGTGGGTCAGTACAGCGTTGGCAGTCGACATGGGCGGGTAACATCGAAAATGATTGACCAGAGACTTCCATCGTTCAGGTGTTTGGTCAATGCTGCGACGCCAAGGCGCTGCGCAAAATGCAGCACCCGCGCCGCGCGCGTCATAACAATAAGGAACCGCCTTGATGAAACGCACCCTGACCGCCCTGGCCGTGGTGGTAGCCGCTGTAGCCGCTGGCACCACCTGGTATATCCACAGCAAACAGCCGATGCGCGATGGCCAGGTCCAGCTCGCCCATCTGGATGGCGCGGTCAGCGTGCGTTACGACGAGCGCGGCGTACCGCATATCAAGGCGCAGAACGAGGCCGACATGTACCGCGCCCTGGGCTACGTGCATGCCCAGGACCGCTTGTTCCAGATGGAAATGCTGCGCCGCCTTTCCCGTGGTGAACTGGCCGAGGTGCTGGGCGCCAAACTGGTGGACACCGACCGCCTGTTCCGCACCCTGCGCATCCGCGAACACGCCGATGCGTTCGTGCCCAAGCTCGATCACCAGTCGCCCGCCTTCAAAGCGCTGGAGGCCTACCTGGATGGGGTCAACCAGTTCCAGGACAGCCACCCCAAACCCATCGAGTTCGACCTGCTGGGCATCAAGCCCCGCCCGTTTACCGCCGAAGACACCCTGAGCGTCGCCGGCTATATGGCCTACAGCTTTGCCGCCGCGTTCCGCACCGAGCCGGTGATGACCTATGTGCGTGACGAGCTGGGTGCCGATTACCTGAAGATTTTCGACCTCAACTGGAAGCCGCAAGGTGCCATCGGCCAGGCCGCCCTGGCCAGCAGCGACTGGAAAGACCTCAACGCCATCGCCCGAATCAGCCTTGACGCCCTGGTGGATGCCGGCCTGCCGCAGTTCGAAGGCAGCAACGCCTGGACCATCTCCGGCAGCCGCACCCAGAGTGGCAAACCGCTGCTGGCCGGTGACCCGCATATTCGCTTCGCCGTACCGGCGGTGTGGTACGAGGCGCAACTGTCGGCACCGGGCTTCGAGCTGTATGGCCATCACCAGGCGCTCAACCCGTTTGCCTCGCTCGGCCACAACATGGATTTCGGCTGGAGCCTGACCATGTTCCAGAACGACGACATCGATCTGATCGCCGAGAAGGTCAATCCGGATAACCCCAACCAGGTCTGGTCCAACGGCCAGTGGGTCGACCTGCAAACCCGCGAAGAAACCATCACCGTCAAAGACGCCGCGCCGGTGAAACTGACCCTGCGCCAGTCGCCCCACGGGCCGATCATCAACGACGCGCTGGGCGCTGCCGGCGGCAAAACGCCAATCGCCATGTGGTGGGCATTCCTGGAAACCGAGAACCCGATCCTGCAAGGCTTCTACGAGCTGAACCGCGCTAATACCCTGGAGAAAATGCGCAGCGCCGGGGCCAAGATTCAGTCGCCAGGTCTGAACCTGGTGTGGGCCAACGCCAAAGGCGATATCGGCTGGTGGGCCGCCGCACAGCTGCCAATTCGCCCGGCCGGGGTGAACCCGACCTTTATCCTCGACGGCAGCACCCACGACGCCGACAAGAACGGCTTCTACCCCTTCAGCGCCAACCCGCAGGAAGAGAACCCGGCACGCGGCTATATCGTCTCGGCCAACTTCCAGCCGGTATCGCCTACCGGTATGGAAGTGCCGGGCTATTACAACCTCGCCGATCGTGGCGCACGAATCGATTCGCACCTGGCCGACAAGTCGGTGAAATGGAACCTGGAAAACAGCCAGGCGCTGCAACTGGACACCGCCACTGACTACAGCAACCGCGTGCTCAAGCCGCTGATTCCCGTGCTGCGCACCGTGGTAACCGACCCACAGGAACTGGCCCTGCTGGAACAGCTGAGCACCTGGAAAGGCGACTATTCGCTGGACTCGGTGAGCGCGTCGATCTTTAACCAGCTGATCTATCAACTGGCCGACAGCGCTCTGCGCGACGAGCTGGGCGATGCCTTCTTCAACAACCTGATCGCCACTCGCTCCTTCGACGTCGCGTTGCCGCTGCTGGCCGCCGATGCCGAGTCGCCGTGGTGGGACAACCGCAGCACCCCGGCCAAGGAAACCCGTGCCGACACCGTGAAAGCGGCCTGGCAGGCGATCCTCGCGCACCTGAAAAGCACCGCGGGTGACGACCCGAAAACCTGGCAATGGGGCAAGCTGCACACCCTCACCCACGGCCATCCACTGGGCGCGCAGAAGCCGTTGGACAAGCTCTTCAACGTCGGCCCATTCGCCGCGCCCGGCGGCCACGAAGTGCCAAACAACCTCAGCGCTCCGGTGGGTCCGGCTCCATGGGGGGTGATCTACGGCCCGTCCACCCGGCGCCTGATCGACTTCGCCGACCCGGCGCACAGCCTGGGTATCAACCCGGTTGGCCAGAGTGGTGTGCCGTTCGACGCGCATTACTCCGACCAGGCGCAAACCTACGTCACAGGCGGGTATGTGCCGCAGCATTTCGAGGAAAGCGAAGTGGCGGCCAATACCAAAGGCACGTTGAAGTTGGTGCCGGCGAAGTAACCCAGCCGAAATGAAAAAGCCCCGCCGATGCGGGGCTTTTTTGTGGGAAAGAAGAGCAAGAGCATCGCGGCTGAAGCCGCTCCTACAGGTTTGCACATTCCGTAGGAGCGGCTTCAGCCGCGATGCTTTTGATGTTGTGATTTCCGCCTCCCTCCATCCCACAAGTTCGGCCCATAAAAAAGCGCCCCGAAGGGCGCTCCTTTTACATCCACACCATCACGCCGGAGCGTGCTGCTGGGAGGGATCACGACGACTATCCGGACCCGCGGCGTTAGCCGCGCCGGTGGTTTCATCCATGGCTTGCTGGATGGCACGCAGACGA
The DNA here is from genome assembly GCF_054057335.1 of Pseudomonas sp. TE3786. Taxonomy (NCBI): domain Bacteria; kingdom Pseudomonadati; phylum Pseudomonadota; class Gammaproteobacteria; order Pseudomonadales; family Pseudomonadaceae; genus Pseudomonas; species Pseudomonas sp. TE3786. The sequence continues at coordinate 26,105 of NZ_JBSRZF010000010.1, read as the reverse complement.
CGCTTCTCGGCTTTGCGGCTAAAGAACCAGACCAGGAAGGTGAAGATCGACACCACCAGCAGAATCAGGCTGGCCACGGCGTTGATCTCCGGTTTCACCCCCAGACGCACGGCGGAAAACACTTCCATCGGCAAGGTGGTGGAACCCGGGCCCGAGACGAAGCTGGCCAGTACCAGATCGTCCAGCGACAGGGCAAAGGACATCATGCCGCCCGCCGCCAGCGAGGGTGCGATCATCGGGATGGTGATCAACATAAACACCTTCCACGGCTTGGCACCGAGGTCCATGGCCGCTTCTTCGATGGACAGGTCCAGCTCACGCAAGCGTGCCGACACCACAACCGCCACGTAGGAGGCGCAGAAGGTGGTGTGGGCGATCCAGATGGTCAGCAGGCCACGCTCTTGCGGCCAGAACGGGATCTGCGTGAGGGCCACGAACAGCAGCAGCAACGACAGACCGGTGATCACTTCCGGCATTACCAGCGGCGCGGTGACCAGACCACCGAACAAGGTGCGACCCTTGAAGTGGGTGATACGGGTCAGCACGAACGCTGCCAAGGTGCCGAGGATGACCGCGGAAATCGCCGTGTAGAAAGCGATTTCCAGCGAGCGACCCACCGAGTTCATCAGTTGGGTGTTGTCCAGCAAACCCACATACCACTTCACCGACCAACCACCCCAGACCGTTACCAGCTTGGAGGCGTTGAACGAGTAGATGACCAGAATCACCATCGGCATGTAGATAAACAACAAGCCCATTACCAACATCACGTTCGAGAAACTGAAGCGCTTCATGCTTTGGCCTCCAGTTCTTTGGCCTGGCTACGGTTGAACAGAATGATGGGCACGATAAGGATCGCCAACATCACTACCGCCAGGGCGGAAGCCACCGGCCAGTCGCGGTTGTTGAAGAACTCTTGCCACAACACCTTACCGATCATCAGGGTTTCCGGACCGCCCAACAGCTCAGGGATCACGAACTCACCGACCACCGGAATGAACACCAGCATGCAGCCGGCAATGATGCCGTTCTTGGCCAGCGGCACGGTGATTTTCCAGAAGCTGTTGAGGTTGGTCGAACCGAGGTCCGAGGCCGCTTCCAGCAACGACAGGTCGTGTTTCACCAGGTTGGCGAACAGCGGCAGCACCATAAACGGCAGGTAGGAATAGACCACGCCGATATACACCGCCAGGTTGGTGTTGAGGATCTGCAGCGGCTCGTCGATCAGGTGCATACCCATCAGCGCGGCGTTAAGCAAACCGTTGTTGCTGAGGATGCCCATCCACGCATACACGCGGATCAGAATGGCGGTCCAGGTCGGCATCATGATCAGCAGCAACAGAACGGTCTGGGTGTCCTTGTTGGCGCGGGCAATGCCGTAGGCCATGGGGAAACCGATCAGCAGGCACAGCAGGGTGCTGAAGAACGCCATCTTCAGAGAGCCCAGGTAGGCCGAGATATACAGCTCGTCCTCGCTGAGCATCACGTAGTTGCCTACGTTGAGAAGGATCTGCAGCTTCTGCTCCACGTAGGAGAAGATCTCGGTATACGGCGGAATGGCCACGTCGGCTTCAGCGAAGCTGATCTTCAAGACGATGAAGAACGGCAGCATGAAGAACAGGAAGAGCCACAGGAACGGCACGCCGATGACGGCGTGTCTGCCCGTGGGCATGTACCGTTTTAGTTTTCTGTTCATGAGCGCAACGCGACCCCGCTATCGTCTTCCCACCAGACGTACACTTCGTCGCCCCAGGTCGGACGCGCACCGCGACGTTCGGCGTTGGCGACAAACGACTGCACGATCTTGCCGCTTGGCAGCTCCACGTAGAACACCGAGTGACCACCCAGGTAGGCGATGTCATGCACCTTGCCGCGCGACCAGTTGTATTCGCAGGTCGGCATTTCGGTGGTGACCAGCAGTTTTTCCGGGCGAATGGCGTAGGTGATGTTCTTGTCCTGCACCGAGGTGGTCACGCCGTGGCCTACGTAGATGTTGCGCTCCAGGTCCGGGCTGTCGATCAGCGCGTGGCCTTCGGCGTCGTCCACCACTTGGCCGTCGAACAGGTTCACGTTACCGATGAACTCGCAGACCATACGGCTGGTCGGGGTTTCATAGATGTCGATGGGGCTGCCGATCTGTGCGATCCAGCCCAGGTGCATGATGGCGATACGTTCGGCCATGGTCATGGCCTCTTCCTGGTCGTGGGTCACCATGACGCAGGTCACACCCACGCGCTCGATGATTTCCACCAGCTCAAGCTGCATTTGCGAGCGCAGCTTCTTGTCCAGCGCGCCCATCGGCTCGTCGAGCAGCAGCAGTTTCGGGCTCTTGGCCAGGGAGCGGGCCAGGGCCACCCGCTGACGCTGGCCACCGGAAAGCTGGTGCGGTTTGCGCTTGGCGTACTGGGTCATCTGCACCAGCTTGAGCATCTCGTTGACGCGCGCATCGATCTCGGCGGCAGACATGCGGTCCTGCTTGAGGCCGAAAGCAATGTTCTGCGCCACGGTCATATGCGGGAACAGTGCATAGGACTGGAACATCATGTTGATCGGCCGCTCGTAGGGCGGCATATCGGTGATGTCTTGGCCGTCGAGGAAAATCCGTCCCTCGGTTGGGCGTTCAAAGCCTGCCAGCATCCGCAGCAAGGTGGATTTACCCGACCCGGAGCCGCCGAGCAGGGCGAAGATTTCGCCTTTGTTGATTGTCAGGGACACGTCGTCCACTGCAATCGTCTCGTCGAACTTCTTGGTCACCCGATCGATTTTGACCAAAACCTCTTTAGGTTTCTGGTCGCCCTCGAGGGCTTTCTTGTAGGCGCCGGAGGCAACTGCCATTACAAAACTCCCAACTTTATTTTGAGGGCCGGCCCACTACGGACCGGCCTTTTTTCATCGTCACCCGACCGGGTCAGGTGATTACTGGGTTTATGAGCGCTGAATGCACGCTGCTCTTTCGGGTTACTTGCCGGACTTGATCTTGGTCCAGGAACGGGTCTCGATGCGTTGCAGCTTGGGTGGCAACGGCACGGACACATACAGGCGGTCGATGACCTCTTGCGGTGGGTAAACCGCAGGGTCGTTACGCAGCTCCTGATCCATCACCGCATCAGCTTTGCTGTTGGGGTTGGCGTAACCGACGTATTCGCTGATCGGCGAGATTACCTTGGGGTCCAGCAGGTAATTGATAAAGGCGTGGGCCTGTTTGGCGTTCGGCGCATCAGCCGGAATGGCGAGCATGTCGAACCACAGGTTGCCGCCCTCTTTGGGAATGGCGTAGGCGATCTCGATGCCTTTGCCGGCTTCCTTGGCGCGCGAGGCGGCCTGGAAGATATCGCCGGAGAAACCTGCCGCGATGCAGATATCACCGTTGGCCAGATCCGAGATGTATTTCGAGGAATGGAAATAGGTGACGTAAGGGCGAACGGCCAGGAGTTTGGCTTCGGCCTTTTTGTAGTCTTCAGGGTTGGTGCTGTTGGGGTCGAGGCCCATGTAGTTCAGCACGGCCGGGAACATTTCATCCGGCGAGTCGAGGAAGGCGACGCCGCACTGGGTCAGCTTCTTGATGTTTTCCGGTTCGAACAGCATGGCCCAGGAGTCGATATGGTCGACGCCCAACACCGCTTTGATTTTCGCCACGTTGTAGCCGATGCCGTTGGTACCCCACAGGTACGGCACCGCGTACAGATTGCCCGGATCGCTCTTTTCCAGCTGCTTGAGCAGTTTGGGATCCAGGTTGCTGAAATTCGGCAGTTGGCTACGGTCGAGCTTCTGGAACACGCCAGCCTTGATCTGCTTGGACAGGAAGTTGTTCGAAGGCACCACTACGTCGTAGCCGGTGTGGCCAGCGAGCATTTTGCCTTCCAGGGTTTCGTTGGAGTCGAAGACGTCGTAGACCGGTTTGATCCCGGTGGCTTTCTGGAAGTCCGCCAGGGTGGTTTCGCCGATGTAGTCGGTCCAGTTGTAGACATGCACTGTTGGCTCGGCCTGGGCCAGAGCACTGAAGCCCATCAGGGCGATGGCGCTTATCAGGGTTTTGCGGAAGGGAATTCGCACATGTCCATCCTCATTTTTGTTAGATCACTGTGGCCATCAACGGTGGCCTGTTGGTTACCGCGTTCACCACCTTCGACTACTGCCGACAGGAGGGAAACAACAATTCCAGGGCGCAACGAACTGCAAACGCCAACTGCTTGGAGCTCGGCACTTCAACTACTGAGCACTACATCTACTGAAGAACCTTGCCCTGACATGCCTCCAGCGAGAAACCCCGCTGGAGGTGTCATAACGCAGATTCAATTACCGGATTTCGATTACTTGCCGGACTTGATCTTGGTCCAGGAGCGGGTCATTACACGCTGAACCTTGGCCGGGAGGTCAGGGAACGCGTACAGCTTTTTCATTACGTCGTCGCTTGGGTAGATACCTGGGTCTTTGCGGATCGCTTCGCTCACCAGCGGAGTGGCGGCGGAGTTACCGTTCGGATAGGAAACCTCGTCGCTGATCTCAGCAATGATTTCCGGCTTGAGCAGGAAATTGATGAACTTCAACGCGCCGTCAGGGTTCTCGGCATCCTTCGGAATGGCCACGGTATCGAAGAACGCACCGGCACCTTCTTTCGGAATGTTGTAGCCAACATTCACCTTGTTCTTCGCTTCTTCAGCGCGCGACTTGGCCTGGTAGATATCACCCGAGTAACCGACGGCTACGCAGATGTTGCCGTTGGCCAGGTCGGAGATGTACTTGGACGAGTGGAAGTAGGCAGTCGATGGACGCACTTTGAGGAACAAGGCTTCAGCAGCGGCCAGTTCTTTCGGGTCCTGGCTATCGGGCTTGTAGCCCAGGTAGTGCAGGGCCGCCGGGAGCATTTCGGTTGGCGAATCAAGGAAGCTCACGCCGCACTCTTTGAGCTTGGCCATGTTCTCTGGCTTGAACACCAGGTCCCAGGAATCCACTGGCGCGTTTTCGCCCAGAACAGCTTTGACCTTGTCGACGTTGTAGCCGATACCGATGGTGCCCCACAGGTAAGGGATGGCGAATTTGTTCGCCGGGTCGCTGATTTCCAGGGTCTTCATCAGCTCAGGGTTGAGGTTCTTGTAGTTCGGCAGCTTGGCACGATCGAGCGGCTGGTAAACGCCAGCTTTGATCTGTTTGGCCAGGAAGGAGTTGGACGGAACCACGATGTCATAACCCGACTTGCCGGCCAGCAATTTGGCTTCGAGAACTTCGTTGCTGTCGTACACGTCGTAGACCACTTTGATGCCGGTCTCTTTGGTGAACTTCTCAACGGTGTCCGGTGCGATGTAATCGGACCAGTTGTACACGTGTAGCACTTTGTCATCGGCCTGGACCGCGCCGACCATCACTCCCAATAAGGACAACGCGAGAAAGGACTTGCCGAATGTTTTCATGCGTACAGCTCCTGTTTTATGTAGTTATCCGAACAGTGGCGTTTGCTCTGGGGGCGTTGCATCCACCCCCTTGGCGGCCACCCTTCGGTGAGCCTGGCCAACGCACCGTGCAGTCTGGCAAGGACCAGCGCGGGTTTACAACTTTTCACTACGCTGGGAGGCAAATTTTCCCTCACCAGCGAACCAACCCTCTACTGCTTAACCGAGTACTGCACTGGCGGTGAGGTCCAGGCATTTACGTGCCTTTTCCACCAGCTCATCGATTTCTGTTTTGCTGATTACCAGCGGCGGCGCAATGATCATGGTGTCGCCTACGGCGCGCATGATCAGACCGTTGTTGAAGCAGTGGCCGCGGCAGATCATGCCAACGCCCTTACCCTCGAACCGCTCGCGGGTCTTTTTGTTCTTCACCAACTCGATCGCGCCCAGCATGCCAAGACCGCGCACTTCACCCACCAGAGGGTGATCCGCCAGCTCACGCAAACGCTTTTGCAAATACGGTGCCGTTTCTGCACGGACCTTCTCGAGAATTTTCTCCTCGCGAATAATCCGCAGGTTTTCCAGCGCCACAGCCGCCGCTACTGGGTGACCGGAGTAGGTAAAGCCGTGGTTGAAATCGCCGCCTTCGTTGATCACCTCGGCAACCTTGTCGCTGACGATCAGACCCCCCATGGGGATATAGCCGGAGGTCAGGCCCTTGGCGATGGTCATCAGGTCCGGGGTGTTGCCGTAGTAGTCACTGCCGAACCACTCGCCGGTACGGCCAAAACCACAGATCACTTCGTCAGCGGCAAACAGAATGTCGTACTTGGCGAGGATTTCGCGCACGCGCGGCCAGTAGGTGTCGGGCGGAATGATCACGCCGCCGGCACCCTGGATCGGCTCGGCAATAAAGGCCGCGACCTTGTCTTCGCCGACTTCGAGAATTTTCTTTTCCAGCTGATCCGCCGCCCAGATGCCGAACTCGGCCGGGCTCATATCGCCGCCTTCACCGAACCAGTAAGGCTGTGGGATATGCACGATATCCGGCAGGGTGCCGGCCTGCTCATGCATGCCTTGCATACCGCCAAGCGCGGCACCGGCCACGGTGGAACCGTGGTAGCCGTTGATACGGCCAATCACCACTTTCTTCTCTGGCTTGCCCTTGACCTGCCAGTAGTGACGGACCATGCGCAGCATGGTGTCGTTACCTTCCGAGCCCGAACCGGTGAAAAACACATGGTTCATATGCGGCGGTGCCAGCTCGGCGATGGTCTTGGCCAGCTCCAGCACCGGCGGGTGCGCGGTCATAAAGAAGGTGTTGTAGAACGGCAGCTCTTTCATCTGCTTGGCGGCGGCATCGGCCAGCTCGTCACGGCCATAGCCGATGGCCACGCACCAGAGGCCGGCCATGGCGTCGAGAATCTTGTTGCCTTCGCTGTCCCACAGGTACACGCCGTCGGCCCTGGTGATAATGCGCGGACCGACTTCTTTCAGCTGTTTATAGTCGCTGAACGGTGCCAAGTGATGGCTGGCGCTAAGCGCTTGCCACTCGCGGGTTTGTGGGTTTTTCAAAGGGATTGTCATTGCAAACCTCAATTCAAACAGGCCCGGTGCGACCCGGGCCTGAGCGTCGTTTTGGTTAAACCGAGAGCAGCAGGAACTCACGTTCCCAGGAGCTGATGACCCGCTTGAAGTTCTCGTGCTCGGCACGCTTCACGGCGATGTAACCGCTGACAAACTTGTTGCCCAGGTACTTCTCGACGGTCTTGGAGTTTTCCATACGCTCCAGGGCGTCCTCGATGGTCAGCGGCAGGCGAAGGTTGCGTCGCTCGTAACCACGACCCTTGACCTGAGCGCTTGGATTGAGCTGCTCGACCATACCGATATAGCCACACAGCAGGCTTGCGGCGATGGCGATATAGGGGTTGGCGTCAGCGCCCGGCAGGCGGTTTTCCACCCGACGGTTCTGCGGCGAAGCGTCCGGAACCCGCAGGCCCACGGTGCGGTTTTCTTCGCCCCACTCCACGTTTACCGGGGCCGAGGTATCGGGCAGGAAGCGGCGGAACGAGTTGACGTTCGGCGCGAACAGCGGCAACAGCTCAGGGATGTACTTCTGCAGGCCACCGATGTGGTGCAGGAACAGCTGGCTCATGGTGCCGTCTTCGTTAGAGAAGATGCTCTTGCCGGTAGCAATGTCGATGATGCTCTGGTGCAAGTGCATCGCGCTGCCAGGCTCGCCGGTCATGGGCTTGGCCATAAAGGTGGCGGCGACGTTATGTTTCAACGCTGCTTCACGCATGGTGCGCTTGAAGATGATGATCTGGTCGGCCAGGTGCAGGGCGTCGCCATGACGGAAGTTGATTTCCATCTGCGCGGTGCCGTCTTCGTGGATCAGGGTATCGAGATCCAGCTCCTGCAGTTCGCACCAGTCATAGACGTCTTCGAACAGTGGGTCGAATTCGTTGGCCGCGTCGATGGAGAACGACTGGCGGCCAGTCTCGGCGCGGCCGGAGCGGCCAATCGGGGCCTGCAACGGGTAGTCCGGATCGTCGCTGCGCTTGGTCAGGTAGAACTCCATCTCTGGCGCGACGATAGGCTGCCAGCCCTTCTCGGCGTAGAGCTTGAGCACTTTCTTGAGGATGTTGCGCGGCGACAGCTCGATCGGATTGCCTTGCTTGTCGTAGGTATCGTGGATCACCTGCGCGGTGGGCTCGATGGCCCAAGGTACGAGGAACACGGCATTTTCGTCCGGGCGGCAGATCATATCGATGTCAGCCGGGTCGAGCAGGTCGTAATAAATGTCGTCTTCCACGTAGTCACCGGTGACGGTCTGCAGCAGCACGCTCTCAGGGAGGCGCATGCCCTTCTCATCGATGAACTTGTTGGTCGGTGCAATCTTGCCGCGGGAAATGCCGCTTAGATCACTAATAAAGCACTCAACTTCGGTGATCTTGCGCTCTTTCAGCCAACTGGTGAGTTGGTCGAGTTTGGGACTCATAAAGACCTCAGGGGGGATTGAAAACCTAGCTCTATAGCTAAGCTCAGCGTTGACTCGCCCGCTTGCGGCAGGCATCTCCAAATGCCTGGAAGATGGCGAGGTATTCGGGGTTGGAGCGTACTTGCCATTCTGGATGCCACTGCACCCCGAGAGCAAAGCTCGAAGCGCCCTCGACCGAGATCGACTCGATCAGTCCGTCAGGAGCCAGAGCCTCTACACGCAGGCCCGGCGCCAGACGCTCAACGCCCTGGCCATGAATGGAATTGACGCGAATCTCGTCCGGCAAGCCGAGGCCGGCGAGAACACCGCCCGGCTGCACCAGCAGCGGATGGCTTGGAGCATATTGGACTTCCACGGGCTCGTTTTCCGGCTCGCGGTGATCCATGTAAGTGCCGGTTTCGTGAACCTTTTGGTGCAGGCTGCCACCAAACGCCACGTTCAACTCCTGAAACCCCCGGCAAATGCCAAATACGGGCACGCCCGCCGCTACTGCCGCACGAATCAGGGGCAAGGTGGTGGCATCGCGTTCAGGGTCGTGGAGCGTGCCGGGCGTGCTGGCCGGGCCGCTATAAAGGTGAGGTTCTACGTTGGACGGCGAGCCGGTTAAAAGCAGGCCGTCTAGACTGTCCAGAAGGGCGTCGAAATCAAGCAGATTGCCGAGCGAGGGAATGATCAATGGCAGGCCACCCGCGCCGACGGCCACGGCCCGAACGTATTTATCACCCGCTATATGGTAGGGATGGAGGCCGACCTGCTTGGTGCAGGCGGTAACGCCGATTAACGGCAGGCGCGACATGGGACACCCGTTTTATTGCTGTTATGGGTTTGAACCGGAGCTTAGCCTTGTTCATTTTTTTACACAATAGCGATGTAAAAAATCTAACACGGCCCACTGAGCGCCGCGCCAGACAAGGGCGCCAAGGGGGTTTAGATGCCCTGAAACGCCCTAAAAATGGCCACTGCGCCCCGTTTCAGGGCAAAAGGTGGCACTATTGACAGGCTGAGGCGATTAAGATTGACTCACACCCCATCAGTCTAATGATTGATATTTTTAACAATAAAGGTGTTGCATCATGTCGGTACCCCCGCGTGCCGTTCAGCTTAACGAAGCGAACGCGTTCCTTAAGGAACATCCTGAGGTCCTGTTCGTCGACCTTCTTATTGCAGATATGAATGGTGTGGTGCGCGGCAAGCGCATCGAGCGTGCGAGCCTGCACAAGGTTTACGAGCGCGGCATCAACCTCCCGGCTTCTTTATTCGCACTCGATATCAACGGCTCGACAGTGGAAAGCACTGGTCTGGGTCTGGATATCGGCGATGCCGACCGTATCTGCTACCCCATTCCCAACACCCTGTGCAATGAGCCTTGGCAGAAGCGTCCGACCGCGCAACTGCTGATGACCATGCACGAGCTGGAAGGCGAGCCGTTCTTCGCTGACCCGCGGGAAGTGTTGCGGCAGGTGGTCGCGAAGTTCGACGAACTGGGCCTTACCATTTGCGCCGCGTTTGAACTTGAGTTTTATCTGATCGACCAGGCAAACGTGAACGGCCGGCCTCAACCGCCGCTGTCGCCGCTGTCGGGCAAACGTCCGATCTCCACCCAGGTGTATCTGATTGACGACCTGGACGAGTACGCCGAATGCCTGCAAGACATCCTCGAAGGTGCCAAAGAGCAGGGCATCCCTGCTGACGCCATCGTCAAGGAAAGTGCTCCGGCGCAATTCGAAGTCAACCTCCACCATGTGGCCGATCCAATCAAGGCGTGCGATTACGCCCTGCTGCTCAAGCGTCTGGTGAAGAACATCGCCTATGACCATGAGATGGACACCACCTTCATGGCCAAGCCGTACCCGAACCAAGCGGGCAACGGTCTGCATGTGCATATTTCGATTCTGGACAAAGAAGGCAATAACATCTTTGCCACCGATGATCCGGAACAGAACGATGCCCTGCGTCACGCCATTGGCGGCGTGCTGGAAACCATGTCGGCGTCGATGGCGTTCCTCTGCCCGAACGTCAACTCCTACCGTCGTTTCGGCGCACAGTTCTATGTGCCGAACTCGCCGAGCTGGGGTATCGACAACCGTACTGTGGCCCTGCGCGTCCCGAACGACACCCGCGATGCCGTGCGCATCGAACACCGTGTCGCCGGTGCCGACGCCAACCCGTACCTGCTGCTCTCGGCAGTACTGGCCGGCGTGCACCACGGTCTGACCAACAAGATCGAGCCCACCAAGCCCGTAGAAGGCAACTCCTACGAGCAGAATGAGCAAAGCCTGCCGAACAACCTGCGTGATGCCCTGCGCGAGTTGGACGACAGCGAGATCATGGCCCGCTATATCGACCCGAAATACATCGACGTCTTTGTCGCCTGTAAAGAGAGTGAACTCGCCGAGTTCGAAAACTCCATTTCGGACCTCGAGTACAACTGGTACCTACACACCGTGTAAGTGTCCATCCAACGCCGGCCTATCCAGGCCGGCGTTGCTTTATCTGCCCTGGCAATAACGCCTTTTTTGCCTACACCGCAGCCCTGTGACCAAGCGCTGCGTTGTTGTTTGTGTGCCATGGCCAGCCCAGACGTGCATCGAATCCACCAGACATGTCGCGGCTCGCTCAGTTGTAAAGGATTTGAGCGATAACTCCATTCGCCGCAGCCGTTGCTGCGGCCCATGCTGTGAACCGACATCGAAGGAAAGTCGACATGCCCCGTTTCTTAGCCGCGCTGCTGTTTGCTGGCTCATCCATTGTTGTCGCCAGTGCGACTGTCCAGGCCGAAGAGCTGGTGGTCTACAACTGGAACGACTACATCGCCCCCCAAGTGCTGGCCGACTTCGAAAAAGAAACCGGCATCCACATCGATTACCACACCTACAGCACCGCCGAAGAGCTGGAAAAAGCCCTGGCCAGCGGTGACTCCATCGACGTAGCCGTGCCCTCCCACGACACCCTGCCGGCGCTAATCAAAGCCGGCCGCCTGCAGCCGCTGGACATGACCCGCCTGCCCAACCGCGTGCACCTGGATAAACAGCTGCTGAGCAAGCTCAACGCAGTCGATCCGCAGAACCTCTACGCCATTCCCTACCAGTGGGGCGCGGTCGGCCTGGCGATCAACGTGCCGCAGGCCGAAAAAGCCTTTGGCGGTCCGCTGCCCAATAGCTGGAGCCTGCTGTTCGACCCGGCGCAGAGCGCCAAGCTGGCCACCTGTGGGATCAGCGTGCTGGACGCCTCGGATGAAGTGATGTCGGTGGCCATGAACTACATGGGCCGCAGCCTGGCCCACAGCCCGTCGACCCAGATCAAGCAGGGCGGCAGCATGCTGCAGGCGATTCGGCACAACGTGCGGTACGTCGACAGCGAGCGTTATATCGACGATTTGAAAGAGGGCAAGCTGTGCATGTCCCTGGCCTGGGTCGGTGATGCCCTGGGGGCCAGCGCCGCCGGGCAGAACGTGCATTTCGTGGTGCCAGATGAAGGCTCGGTGCTGTTTATCGACAACCTGGTGATCCCCAGCAGCGCCCGCCGCGCGGACCTGGCGCACCGCTTTATCGACTACCTGATGCAACCGAAAGTGGCCGCGCAGATCACCAGCGAAACCCTCTACCCGAGCGGCAACGCCGACGCTCGCGAGTTCCTCGATCCAACCCTGCGCGACCAGCCCGGGCTCTACCCGGACAAGGCCACCAAACGCCGTCTGGCCGCCCTGGAAGTGCTGCCGGAGAAGACCTCGGCGATCAAGGATGAAGTGTGGGGCAAGTTTCGCGACGGTAGCTGAAGATCAAAAGCTCGCGGCTAAAGCCCCTCCCACAAAGGAACGCATCTTCATGTAGGAGGGGCTTTAGCCGCGATGTTTTTGATCTACTTGCGGCTGGCGCAGCGAGTGACGTCCAATAGCGCCTCCACCAAGGAGAGACCCATGCAGCGTCCCGCCACCGCCCGCAAACCCCGCGCCAGCAGCCAGGCGCGCATCGCCGTAATCGTCGATGCCGCACGTGCCTTGCTGGCCGAACAGGGTGTGGCCAGTCTGTCGATCTATAGCGTGGCCGAGCGGGCGCAGATGCCGCCCTCTTCGGTGTATCACTTCTTCGCCAGCGTGCCGGCGATTCTCGAAGCGCTCACCGCTGACGTTCACGGCGCTTTTCGCGCCGTCCTCGAATTGCCCATCGACCACGCCAGCCTCAAGCACTGGCGTGACCTCTCGCGCCTGGTCGAGCAACGCATGCTGGACATCTACACCAGCGATGCCGCCGCGCGGCAGCTGATCCTTGCCCAGCATGGCCTCAGTGAAGTGACCCAGGCCGACCGCCAGCACGACATCGAGCTCGGCCGCCTGCTGCATGAACTGTTCGACCGCCACTTCCCGCTGCCCACCCTGCCCGCCGAGCTGGATGTGTTTGCCCTGGCTCTGGAGCTGAGCGACCGCGTGTACGCGCGCTCGGTGCAGCAGCATGGCGAGATCACTCCGCGCCTGGCTGAGGAAGGCATGCGCGTGTTCGATGTTTATCTGGGTTTGTACCTGCCCGACTTTCTGCCAAAGCGGGAATCGCCCGTCAAATACTAGATATTTATCGGTACTTTTATCGTAAAAACGTTGCCAATAGAAAAATACAGCTTCAAACACCGATTTTTATCGACTATAAAGTCGCACCTGCTCCCAGGCTCTTTCGCCTGCCCACAATAAAAAGAGGTGCTTCATGTCGCGTAACGTCACCGTCGCTGCCACGCAGATGGCCTGTTCCTGGGATCGCGCAGCGAATATCGCCACGGCCGAAAAACTGGTGCGTGAGGCAGCCGCCAAAGGTGCGCAGATCATCCTGATCCAGGAGCTGTTCGAGACGCCGTACTTCTGCCAGAAGCCCAACCCCGAGTACCTGCAGCTGGCCACGCCCACCGATACCAACGCCGCCATCGCGCACTTCCAGAAGCTCGCCAAAGAGCTGCAGGTGGTGCTGCCAATCAGCTACTTCGAACTGGCCGGCCGCGCACGTTTCAACAGCATCGCGATCATCGATGCCGACGGCAGCAACCTCGGCGTGTACCGCAAAAGCCATATCCCGGACGGCCCGGGTTATCACGAGAAGTACTACTTCAACCCTGGCGATACCGGCTTCAAAGTATGGAACACCCGCTACGCCAAGATCGGCGTGGGCATCTGCTGGGACCAGTGGTTTCCCGAGTGCGCCCGCAGCATGGCGCTGCTCGGTGCCGAGATTCTGTTCTACCCCACCGCCATTGGCAGCGAGCCCCATGACAAGACCATCAGCTCCCGCGACCACTGGCAGCGCGTGCAACAAGGCCATGCCGGGGCCAACCTGATGCCGCTGATTGCCTCCAACCGTATCGGTAACGAAGCGCAAGACGGCTACGACATCACCTTCTACGGCTCGTCTTTTATCGCCAACCAGTTCGGCGAAAAAGTGCAGGAGCTGAACGAAACCGAAGAAGGCATCCTGGTGCATACTTTCGACCTGGATCAGCTGGAACACATGCGCAGCGCCTGGGGCAGCTTCCGTGATCGTCGGCCGAATCTATATGGCCCGATCAAAACCCTGGACGGCGCTCTCGAATCCTGACACCTACCCCCGTAGGAGCGGCTTCAGCCGCGATGCTCTTAAAAGATCAAAAGCATCGCGGCTAAAGCCGCTCCTACGAGTTTTCCAAAGGTATTTGCAATGACCACACTGAACACCACCCCTCGCGCCGACGGCTTCGCCATGCCTGCCGAGTGGGCACCCCACAGCCAGACCTGGATGGTCTGGCCGCAGCGTCCGGACAACTGGCGGCTGGGCGGCAAGCCTGCGCAAGCGGCGTTCACCGCCGTGGCCAAGGCCATCGCGCGCTTCGAGCCGGTAACCGTGTGCGTCAGCGCCGAGCAATACGAAAACGCCCGCGCACGTCTGGACGCCGACAACATCCGCGTGGTGGAAATCAGCACCGACGATGCCTGGGTACGCGACACCGGCCCGACCTTCGTGCGCAATGCCGCCGGTGAAATCCGTGGCGTGGACTGGGGCTTCAATGCCTGGGGCGGCTTCGATGGCGGCCTGTATTCGCCGTGGATGCGCGACGACCAGGTGGCCAGCAAAATCCTCGAGATCGAGCGCCGCGACCGCTACCGCACCGAAGGGTTTGTGCTGGAAGGCGGCTCCATTCATGTCGATGGCGAAGGCACGGTAATCACTACCGAAGAGTGCCTGCTCAACCGCAACCGCAACCCGCACCTGAGCCGCGAAGAAATCGAAGCGGTACTGGGCGAGCACCTGGCCATCGACACCGTGATCTGGCTGCCGGACGGCTTGTTCAACGACGAAACCGACGGCCATGTGGATAACTTCTGCTGCTACGTACGCCCTGGCGAAGTGTTGCTGGCCTGGACCGACGATCAACAGAACCCCAACTACGAACGTTGCCAGAAGGCCATGCGCGTGCTGGAAAGCGTCAAGGACGCCAAGGGCCGTCAGCTGGTGGTGCACAAGATGCCGATCCCCGGCCCGCTGTACGCGACTGACGAAGAATGCGCGGGCGTCGACCTCGTTGCGGGTACGCAGGAACGTGACCCCTCGATTCGCCTGGCCGGCTCCTACGTCAACTTCCTGATCGTCAACGGCGGCATCATCGCTCCGAGCTTCGATGACCCGAAGGACGCCGAGGCCAAAGCGATTCTGCAGCGCCTGTTCCCCGAGCATGAGGTGGTGATGGTGCCAGGGCGGGAGATTCTGTTGGGTGGCGGCAATATTCACTGCATCACTCAGCAGCAACCGGCATAACCCCGCTTTCGATCCATACGGAATACCTGTGGGAGGGGCTTCAGCCGCGAGCTTTTAAGATCAAAAGCATCGCGGCTAAAGCCCATCCCACAATCCCGTGTTCAGGAACGAATAATGCGGTTCTTGCCCTGGCGTTTGGCGACGTACATGGCGGCGTCGGCGCGGGCGAACAGGGTGTCGAGGGTGATATCCGCGTGAGTCAGGCTGGTCAGGCCCTGGCTGACGGTGACACCAAAGGTGGTGCCGTTGCAGCTGAACACCAGGCGCTGAATTTCCCGCTGTAAGCGCTCGGCAATTTGCAGCGCCAACTCTTCGGTGCAGCAAGGAAACAACGCGGCGAATTCTTCGCCACCGATACGTCCGAACAGATCTCCCCGCCGCAACGCCGCAGTGCCGCACTGGGCGATGCGCTGCAACACCGCATCGCCCATCTGGTGGCCGTAGGTGTCGTTGATGTGCTTGAAGTTATCCACATCCAGCAGCAGAAAAGCCAGCGGAGCCTCTTCCTGAGTCGCTTGCTGGAATTCGGTGTGGGCACATTCGAAGAAGTAGCGGCGGTTGCTGCTCTGGGTCAGCACGTCGGTAGTGGCCAGGCGATGCAGTTCGCCTTCAAGGTGTTTCTTGTCGGTGATGTCTTCGGCAATGCCGACCACGATCAGCGGCTTGCCGGCCTCGGCCTGACGGCTGATAAAGCACTTGTCGCTGAGCCAGCGCAGTTGGCCGTCGGCGCGCAGGATGCGGTATTCGCGATCTTCCACGGCACCCTTGACCAACACCTCGGCAAAGCTCGCGGCGGCATGTTCGACGTCATCGGGGTAGATGCAGTTCAGCCACTCGCCATAGTCGGCCAGCAGCAGGCCGGCGCTGCGGCCAAACACCCGCTCATAAGCAGGGCTAACGTAGATGATGCGCTGCGCATCCCAGTCGAACGCCCAGAGCACGGTGTTGACGCTGTCCAGCAGCGAACTGAACAGATGTTCGCGCTCACGCAGGCGCTCCACCTCACCACGGCTGTGCAGCAACGCGAGGGTCAGTTCCTCCAACTCCGGCGAAAGCGGAGCTGTGAGAAGGGAATGTTCGTCCATCAGATGTCCTTTTCTAGTACGAAACTACGACCATTCGCGCAGCATAAGGTGCCAATCCCTGACACAGAAAAAAGCCCGCCGAACGGCGGGCTTGAGCGCGCTGAGCGGCGTCCTACAGGGCACCGGCCGGGCGCAGCGAGTAGGTTTTCAAGTGTTCGGCGAAATCGCGCAGCGACTGAATACCGCTGGCCTCGGCCTCGTGCACCCAAACCTTGATCGCTTCGAGCATGTCATGGCCGTTGCTGCTGGTTTTCACCCAGATGTGCTGCAGGGCCAGGCGTTTTTCGTAGATCACTTTCAGCGCCTGGCTCTGTTCGAGCATGGCCTGAATACGCAGGTGATGGCGTTCGTCCAGCAGGCTGGTTTCCCGCGACAGCAAACGCTTGGCGCTGTGGAACTTGGCGCGCACCGAAGCATCGGCCTTGGCCAACTCCAGCTTCACCAGCGGGGCAATCACCACCTTGCGGTACTGGGCCATGATCTGGAAGCGGTTGTTGAGGATGGCCATGGCGGTGTCCATGTCCAGATAACCCTTGCCGGTAACCCGGTGCGCAATCGGCGCCACACGCTGCACCTTGGCCAGGCGCAGGAAGCTGAACAGCTGGATCCAGGCCCAGCCCATATCGAACTCCCACTTGCGCACCGACAGCTTGGCCGAATTCGGGTAGGTGTGGTGGTTGTTATGCAGCTCTTCACCGCCGATCAGGATGCCCCAGGGCACCAGGTTGGTGGCGGCGTCACGGCATTCGAAGTTGCGGTAGCCAACGGCATGGCCCAGGCCATTGATCACGCCCGCGGCCCACACCGGAATCCACATCATCTGCACGGCCCAGACGGTGATACCGAGGGCACCGAACAACGCCAGGTCGATCACCGCCATGATCGCAATACCGCCCAGTGGGAAGCGCGAGTAGAGCTTGCGCTCGATCCAGTCTTCCGGGCAGTTCTTGCCGTAGATTCGCAGGGTTTCCGGGTTTTCCGCTTCGGCGCGGTACAACTCCGCGCCCTTGCGCAGCACGGTGGACAAACCCTTGATCACCGGGCTGTGGGGATCGTCTTCGGTTTCACATTTGGCGTGATGCTTACGGTGAATGGCCGTCCATTCACGGGTGTTCTGGCCGGTGGTCATCCACAGCCAGAAACGGAAGAAGTGCTTGAGGGCAGGATGCAGTTCCAACGAGCGGTGCGCGGAATAGCGGTGCAGATACACGGTGACGGACACGATGGTCACATGCGTCATCAGCAGGGTGACCGCCAATACCTGCCAGGCCGACAGGTCGAGAAAACCGTTGTACCACATAGATGGAGCCACCTCGGATAGTGAACGCGCGGCTCGGACAGCCTGGCGTGGGCATTATCTCCAAGAAGTGTGAGAAAACCACCCTGCTGTTAGATCAAAATATGTTCAATTTCTGCCCAATCCACTCGGCTAGCGATCAATCGACGGCCGTTTGCTGCTTGAGAGCGCAGCCACGACGATGCCGCCATCACCCGTGCGGTGCTCGCGCCGGGACATAGCCTGGAGTTGGGTCTGCTTGAAAAGCATCGCGGCTGAAGCCGCTCCTACAAGGTTGCACAATCCGTAGGAGCGGCTTTAGCCGCGATTACCTGCAAACATCAATGCCACGGCTTAGAGCTTGGCAATCGATACTTCGGTGGATTTAACGAAGGCAATCACTTCACTGCCCACGCCCAGTTCCAGCTCTTTTACCGAACGGGTGGTGATCACCGAAGTCACGATGCCGGAGGCGGTTTGTACGTCGATTTCCGACAGTACGTCGCCCAGAACGATTTCCTTGATGGTGCCTTTGAACTGGTTACGTACGTTGATCGCTTTGATAGTCATGGTGTCGCTCCTGGTGCTTGGATTTCAGAGGGTTTGCTTACAGGGCCCAGCGCAGTTGCGTGGGCAAGGGTGAAACCGGTTCGGGTGGTGGCGGGCCGGCAGGAATCTCCAGCACGCGGTTGAGAACTTCGGCTTCCAGCGCCGCCAGGCGCGCCGAGCCACGTTGCCGTGGGCGGGCGAGGTTCACGTGCAGGTCCAGGCCGACATGGCCGTCTTCAATCAGAATCACGCGGTCGGCAATCGCCACCGCTTCGCTGACGTCGTGGGTAACCAGCAGCACGGTGAAGCCATGTTGCTGCCACAGGCCCTCGATCAGTTGCTGCATCTCGATGCGGGTCAGGGCGTCCAGCGCCCCAAGGGGCTCGTCCAACAGCAGCAGACGCGGCTGGTGAATCAGTGCCCGGGCCAGCGCCACACGCTGCTTCTGCCCGCCAGACAACGCCGCCGGCCACTCATGGGCACGGTCGGCCAGGCCAACCGCTTGCAGCGCTTCCAGGGCACGACCACGCCAGTCGCCACTAAGACCCAGGCCGACATTGTCGATCACCCGCTTCCACGGCAGCAGGCGCGAGTCCTGGAACATCAGACGGGTGTCTTCGCGGGCTTCGCTCAGCGGCGCCGAACCGGCCAGCAAAGCGCCGCTGGTGGGCGTATCGAGTCCGGCCAACAGACGCAGCAAGGTACTTTTGCCACAGCCGCTACGACCGACCACGGCAACAAATTGTCCGGCCGGAATCAGCAGCTCGATGTTGTGCAACACCTCGCGCTCGCCAAAGGCTTTGTGCAGGCCTCGGACCGCCAGCGGAATACCGCCTTTGAGGTTTTGCGGCGCCACGCCATTGGGATTGAATGCATTCATGCGGCACCGCCTTTCTTCACCTGATAAGCCGGATGCCAGCGCAACCACACGCGTTCCAGACCACGGGCCGTGGTATCGGCCAGTTTGCCCAGCAGGGCGTAGAGCAGAATCGCCACCACCACCACATCGGTCTGCAGAAATTCGCGGGCGTTCATCGCCAGGTAACCGATACCGGAGCTGGCGGAAATGGTTTCAGCCACGATCAGGGTCAGCCACATAAAGCCCAGGGCAAAACGCACGCCGACCAGAATCGACGGCAAGGCACCGGGCAGAATCACCTGACGGAACAGGCCGAAGCCGGACAGGCCATAACTGCGCGCCATCTCCACCAACGCCGGGTCGACGTTGCGGATGCCGTGGTAGGTGTTGAGGTAGATCGGGAATACCGTGCCGAGGGCGACCAGAAAAATCTTCGCCGACTCATCGATACCGAACCAGAGAATCACCAGCGGAATCAGCGCCAGGTGCGGCACGTTGCGGATCATCTGCACGGTGCTGTCGAGGAAGCGTTCGCCCCACTTCGACAGGCCGGTGATAAAGCCCAGGGTCAGGCCGATGCTGCCGCCAATCAGAAAGCCGATACCGGCGCGCCAGCCACTGATGGCCAGGTGGTGCCAGATATCGCCGCTGCTGACCAGGGTCACCGCCGCTTCGAACACCGCACTGGGGGCCGGCAGAATGCGCGTCGACAGCCAGCCGGCGACCACTGCCAGCTGCCAGATGGCCAGCAGCGTCAGCGGCAGCACAAAGGGTGCTACGCGGCTGACGATGGTGTGGATAGGTTTGCTCATGTCGTCGTCCCTGGCGGTCAGCTGGCCGAGGCTGCTTTGGGCAGCACATCGTTGGCGATCATTTCCCCGAACGGGCTGACATAACTGGTGCCTTCCGGGCGCTGTGGGCGAGCCACATCCAGATGGGGGAACAACAGTTCGGCAACCCGGTACGACTCTTCCAGGTGCGGATAGCCGGAGAAGATAAACGTGTCGATACCCAGGTCGGCGTACTCCTTCACCCGTGCCGCCACGGTCGGGCCATCGCCCACCAGCGCCGTACCGGCACCGCCGCGCACCAGGCCAACGCCGGCCCACAGATTGGGGCTGACTTCGAGGTTGTCCTTGCTGCCGCCATGCAGGGCGGCCATGCGCTGTTGGCCAACCGAATCGAAGCGCGCCAGGGAAGCCTGGGCCTTTTTGATGGTCTCGTCGTCCACATGGGCAATCAGGCGATCAGCGGCTGCCCAGGCTTCTTCGTTGGTTTCGCGCACGATCACATGCAGGCGAATGCCGAAGCGCACGGTACGGCCATGCTGGGCGGCTTTCTCGCGCACCTGGGCGATTTTTTCGGCGACGGCGGCCGGCGGCTCGCCCCAGGTCAGAACCATTTCCACTTGTTCTGCGGCGAGGTCCTGCGCAGCGCCCGAAGAGCCACCGAAGTACAGCGGTGGACGCGGTTGTTGCAGCGGCGGATAGAGCAGCTTGGCGCCCTTCACGCTGATGTGTTTGCCGTCGTAGTCGACGGTTTCACCTTCCAGCACACGGCGCCAGATGCGGGTGAATTCCACCGAGGCTTCGTAGCGTTCTTCATGGCTGAGAAACAGGCCATCGCCGGCCAGCTCATCGGGATCGCCGCCGGTAACCAGGTTGAACAGCGCGCGGCCATTGGACAGACGATCCAGGGTCGCGGCCTGACGTGCCGCTACGGTCGGCGAAATGATGCCGGGGCGCAGCGCCACCAGAAATTTGAGGTTGGTGGTGACGGGAATCAGCGAGGCTGCTACCAGCCAGGAGTCTTCGCAGGACCGCCCTGTCGGGATCAGCACGCCACCAAAACCGAGGCGGTCAGCCGCCTGGGCAATCTGTTGCAGGTAGCCGTGATCGACCGCGCGAGCGCCCTCAGCGGTGCCAAGGTAATGACCGTCGCCGTGGGTGGGAAGAAACCAGAAAATGTTCAAGCTCATGGGAGTTGTCTCCTTTAAGTGCCGCTGACCCAGGGGGGCCAGCGGCGGTATCGCCAATCGGTTGATTACTGGGCGCTGGCGACTTTGGCCGGCGGGCTCCAGATCACGTCCTTGATGCTCAAGGGCTTGGGAATCAATTTGAGCTGGAAGAAGGTGTCGGCGATCTTCTGCTGTGCGGTAACCACTTCCGGGGTGATGAACTGGGCACCGTAGCCTTGGCGTTTCACTGCGGTCAGGGTGATGTCCTTGGACAGGCCCAACAGCGGTGCCACCTGATCGGTGACCTTTTGCGGGTCGGCCTTGGAGTCTTCACCCACCGCACGAACTTCGTCGATCAGGGTGGCGATGACTTTCGGGTTCTTCTCGGCGTAAGGCTTGGTGGAGAGGTAGAACTGGTGGTTGTCGACCAGGCCCTGACCATCACGCAAGGTGCGTGCACCCAGTTGGTTTTCGGCGGCAGCCTGGAAGGGGTCCCAGATAACCCAGGCGTCTACGCTGCCACGCTCGAACGCGGCACGGGCATCGGCCGGGGCCAGGTAGGCAACGTCGATGTCGCTGTATTTCAGGCCGGCATCTTCCAGGGCACGCACCAGCAGGTAGTGCACGTTGGAGCCCTTGTTGAGGACGACTTTCTTGCCCTTGAGTTCTTGCACCGATTTGATCGGCGAATCTTTCGGCACCAGGATCGCTTCGCTATGGGGCGCAGGCGGCTCGTAGGCCACGTAAAGCAGATCGGCACCAGCGGCCTGGGCGAATACCGGCGGGGTTTCGCCGGTCACGCCGAAGTCCACCGAGCCGACGTTGAGGCCTTCCAGCAGCTGCGGGCCGCCGGGGAATTCGGTCCATTTAACGTCCACGCCCTGTTCGGCGAGACGCTTCTCCAGGGTGCCCTTGGCTTTGAGCAGCACCAGGGTGCCGTATTTCTGATAACCGATCCGCAGGGTTTCGGCTTGTGCTTGGCTGATGGCCCCGAAGGCAGTGGCCGCGACAAACAGGGCGACCAGACTCCGACGCAAGGTGTGGGTGCGCATAGCGCTCTCCTTTGCTGTTCAAGTGATGTCGCCTGCTTGCCCGTTGGCGGGTGAGTAAGGCTGATGGTTGTGTTGGCTTGCTTTCTAGGTATTGGGTGGCGGCAGGCCGGGGTTTGCTTCAGATGCTCCAGTTGGCTGCGAGCAGCCGCTGGTTCAATACATTTGGGTCCAGGGGTTTTTGCCGACGGGCCAGGGCGCTGTGGAACTGCTCCAGTGCTTCATCCAGACGCTGTTCCAGGCTCGCTGCCAGCTGCGCGGCGGCCCCGTTTTCGCCATAGGCGATCTGGCTGTCGTCGGCGAATACCCCGTGCTGCACTTCCTGCGCTTTCAGCGCGGTAAGCACCGGGCGCAGGGCGTAGTCCACGGCCAGCATGTGAGCCTTGCTGCCGCCAGTGGAAAACGGCAGCACCACTTTGTGTTCCAGGGCGCGCTCGGGCAGCAGGTCGAGCAACACCTTCAGCGCACCGGAGAAGGAGGCTTTGTAAACCGGCGTGGCAATCAACAGGCCATCCGCGGCAGCCACATGGGCTTGCAAGGTCTGGATCTGCGGGCTGTCGAAACGGGCGTGCAGCAGTTCTTCAGCGTTGAAGTCCTGAATGCGGTAACTCACCACTTCCACGCCATGCTGTTGCAGCCAGCGCTGCGAGCGCTCCAGCAAGATTCCGCTACGGGATCTCTGGCTGGGACTGCCGCTCAACGAAACCACTAACATTGCCTACTCCTTGCCTTGCCATCCTGTTGCTGGCTGTCGGTGACGACCGCCAGGCTCAGGCGCGCTCAGGTACTTGCGGTTCTGGGTAAAGGACGCACGATCAGCGATTGGGCTGCGGGGTCAGGCGCAGGTAGGGTTTCACTGCGCGGTAGCCTTTGGGGAAGCGCTGTTTGATTTCGTCTTCGTCACGCAGCGACGGCACGATCACCACTTCGTCACCGTCCTGCCAGTTGGCGGGGGTGGCGACCTTGTAGTTTTCGGTCAGCTGCAGTGAGTCGATCACCCGCAGAATTTCGTGGAAATTGCGCCCGGTGCTGGCTGGGTAGGTGATGGTCAGGCGCACCTTCTTGTTCGGGTCGATGACAAACAGCGAACGTACGGTGAGGGTGTCATTGGCGTTGGGGTGGATCAGGTCGTAGAGGCCCGATACCTTGCGGTCGGCGTCCGCGATGATCGGGAAACCCACCAGGGTGTTCTGGGTTTCGTTGATGTCGTCGATCCATTTCAGGTGCGAGTCCACAGGGTCTACCGACAGGGCGATAACCTTGACGCCGCGCTCGGCGAACTGCTCTTTCAATTTGGCGGTGAAGCCCAGCTCGGTGGTGCACACCGGGGTAAAGTCGGCCGGGTGGGAAAACAGCACGCCCCAGCTATTGCCCAACCATTCGTGAAAACGAATGCGGCCTTGGCTAGAGTCTTGTTCGAAGTCGGGGGCGATGTCGCCGAGTCTGAGGCTCATGGTGCAGCTCCTGGTGCATGTCGGTGCGTGGGGCTCACTATGCTCAGGCTGCGTTCAAATTAAAAAGAATAAATAACAATTTATTTATATGTTTATGGAATATGAGTCTGTAACGGCGATGCCGCTTGATGGCATAAGCAAGGAATCAATTATTCTTTATCAGAATAAACCTGTGCTTTTATCATTCGTCGGTTAACTCATTGACCATGGACTACAGGACTAAGGAATTCTCGATGAAGCGATTGCTCTCCACCTCCCTGCTGGCCGCCAGCCTGGCCCTGGCCTCCAGCGTGCAAGCCGCCACCCTGCTGAACGTCTCCTACGACGTGATGCGCGACTTCTACAAGGACTACAACGCCGCGTTCCAGAAGCACTGGCAGGCTGAGGGCAACCCCGAGCTGACCTTGCAGATGTCCCACGGTGGTTCGAGCAAACAGGCCCGCGCTGTCATCGATGGTCTGCAGGCCGATGTGATCACCATGAACATGGCCACCGACATCAATGCCCTGCACGACAACGGCAATCTGCTTCCGGAAAACTGGGCCACCCGCCTGCCGGACAACAGCGCGCCCTTCACCTCGGCCACCGTATTTATCGTGCGCAAAGGCAACCCCAAAGGCCTGAAAGACTGGCCGGATCTGCTCAAAAGCGGCGTGGAAGTGGTAGTACCGAACCCGAAAACCTCCGGCAACGGTCGCTACACCTACCTGTCGGCCTGGGGTTATGTGCTCAAGCAAGGCGGCGACGAAAAAGCCGCACGCGAGTTCGTCGGCAAGCTGTTCAAACAAGCCCCGGTACTCGACACCGGCGGCCGTGCCGCCACCACCACCTTTATGCAGAACAACATCGGCGATGTGCTGGTGACCTTCGAAAACGAAGCGGAAATGATCGCCCGTGAATTCGGTCGTGGCAGCTTCGAAGTGGTGTACCCGAGCGTCTCCGCCGAGGCCGAGCCGCCGGTAGCCGTGGTCGACAAAGTGGTCGAGAAAAAAGGCACCCGCAAAGAAGCCGAGGCGTACCTGAAGTACCTGTGGTCCGACGAAGGTCAGCGCATTGCCGCCAACAACTACCTGCGCCCACGCAACGCGAAAATCCTCGCCGAGTTCTCCGACCGCTTCCCGAAAGTGGACTTCCTGCCGGTGGTGAAAACCTTTGGCGAATGGCCAGTGATTCAGAAGACCCACTTCAATGATGGCGGGGTGTTTGATCAGGTTTACAACGGGCAGTAAACGCCCCACTGCAACGAAAAAGCCCGGCTATATGCCGGGCTTTTTCGTAAGTGCTAAACAATGCCGCTTTAAAGGGTTAAAGCGGCTTTTTTGTTTATTGGAAAACCAGGTTCACGATGGTGTAAGTGCCATATGGTCCGGACACGGTCATTACCCTCGACCCTGGAATTGTACCGGTGGTCAACCTCAGTGTGATTTTGCCGATGGCGTCAGTAACTCCAGATACGGGGTCAAAGATATCGGCAGGCCACTCGTGTACGGATACGGAGGTCCTCCAGGAAATCGGAACATTGGGAAGCGGATTTCCGTTTTCGTCTTTTGCCGTAACCGTTATCGAGGCCGTGTAGCCGCCGTTGGACATCGCCGGGGCAGTCGCCGAAATCGAGGCCGTTGGTGCCGGAACCACATTCACCTGAGCACTGGCCGATGCACCTGTCGTGGTCGTGCCAGTGACCGTGGCAGTTCCATAGACGGGCCCAACAACGGCCGAGGTAAGTGTCACCGAGGCAACCCCGCTGGCATCCGTCATCGAACTGCTGCTGGACAATACGCCCGAGGTGGTAGTCCAGGTCACTCGCGTATTTACCACCGGAACGCCAACTCTATCGACCACCTGCATCTGAAATTTGGCTCCGCTTCTGCCGTCGGCAATGAGCGTTTCCGGGTGGCCGTAGTCAGAGATCTGTCTAGGCACTCCATCTATAAAATTCACCACAACCGGCGCGCTCATCAGATTCTGCCGTTGGTCATAGACCCAAACCTGTGCCTGCCCATAACTACTGGAGCTGATCGACATGGTGGTCACACCGTTTGCGTCGGCCTGCGCAGCAACCATATCGCCAGAGTTATTCAATGTGCCTAAGTTGGTCAGCCAGTACACAGAAGCATTTGGCACCACATTGCCGTGGGCATCCTTCACTACTGCACGCAACGCCGCCGTGCTGGTGCCATCACCAGCGACCGATGACGATTGGGGAGTCACATCGAAGGTTGCAATGGGCCCCGCCACAAACCTCACATCCGTCGAACCATGAGCAGTCCCGGAAGTAGCCGTGACGGTTGCCGTACCGACGGTTGTAGGACTGGTCAGCACAGCGCTGGCCACACCGTTGGCATCAGTGACCGAACTGGTTTTATCCAGGGTTCCGGCAGTAGTGGTCCAGTTAACCGTCACACCCGGCACCGGGTTGTCCTGGGCATCCTTCGCCACAGCGCTGATGGCCGAGGTGCTGGTGCCGTTGGCAACGATTGATGTCGGAGAAGCTGTAGTGGTTACCGTCGCCGCGGCAACTGCCACGAAGGTCACAGCTGTAGAACCATGCGCAGTCCCGGAAGTAGCGGTAACGGTCGCCGTGCCGGGCGTAGTCGAACTGGTCAGTACAGCGCTGGCCACACCGTTGGCAGCGGTGACCGAACTGGTTTTATCCAGGGTACCGCCGGTAGTAGTCCAGTTAACCGTCGCACCTGCAACCGGGTTGCCATTGGCATCCTT